>NZ_MQWD01000001.1:3421950-3761954 GCF_002283365.1 Rubrivirga marina
TCTACCCTTCGTTACTCCCTGGCCCTCGGGCTGATGCTCGTCTTCGGGCTCGGCACGACCGGCTGCTCGAACACCGGCCGTGGCGCGGCCATCGGCGCCGGCACCGGCGCCGTCGTCGGCGGCGTCATCGGCCGGGCGACCGGCTCGACCGCCCGCGGCGCCATCATCGGCGCGGCCGTCGGCGGCACCGCCGGCGCCGTCATCGGTCGTCAGATGGACAAGCAGGCTGAGGAGCTCGACGACGAGCTCGAGAACGCCACCGTCACGCCCGTCCCGGGCGAGGACGGCGAGACCGCCGGCATCGCGATCCGGTTCGACAACGCGCTCCTGTTCGACCTCGGCCAGGCCACCCTCCGGCCCGGCGTCCAGGCCGACCTCCGCGACCTCTCGTCGAGCCTCCGCAACTACCCGGACCACGACGCCGTGATCGTCGGCCACGCCTCGACCGACGGGTCGACGGCCACCAACCAGAGCCTCTCGGAGCGCCGCGCGCGCGCCGTCGAGGACTTCCTCGTGGGTCAGGGCGTCTCGGCCTATCGCCTCGAGGCCTACGGCCGCGGCGAGTCCGAGCCGCTGGCTGGCATCCCGGGCGAGTCGCCGCAGAACCGGCGGGTCGAGATCGCCATCTACCCGAGCGAGCAGTACCGGCAGAACGTCCAGAGCCAGTACAACTAGCCCGGCCCGCCTCGGGCGGCCTCTGGCCTCCCGTCGCTAGCTTCGCGGCCCCCGATGCTTCGGCGTCGGGGGCCGCCCCCGTTCTCCCCCGCCCCGATGCCCGACTCCCCCCGCGTCGAGACCCCGTACGCCGCCGACCGCCCCATGTCGCCCGAAGACGTGGCCCGGTGGCAGAACCAGCGGATCCAGGACACCTGGCGCATCTTCCGGATCATGAGCGAGTTCGTTGAGGGCTACGAGCGGCTCGGGACCGTGGGCCCCAGCGTCTCCGTCTTTGGCTCGGCGCGCACGCCGGAGGGCACGCCCCAGTACGAGCTCGGCGTGGCCGTCGGCCGTGAGCTCGCGCAACGCGGCTACGCCGTCATCACAGGCGGCGGGCCCGGGATCATGCAGGCGGCCAACGAGGGCGCCAGGAAAGCCGGCGGTGTGTCCGTCGGGCTCAACATCGCGCTCCCCCACGAGCAGCACGTCAACCCGTACGTCGACGCCGACCACGACCTCACGTTTGAGTTCTTCTTCGTCCGCAAGACGATGTTCGTCAAGTACGCCCAGGGCTACATCGTGCTGCCCGGCGGATTCGGGACGATGGACGAACTGTTCGAGAGCCTGACGCTGATCCAGACGCGCAAGACCGCGCGGTTCCCGGTCGTCCTGATGGGGAGCGAGTACTGGGCCGGCCTCATCGACTGGATCCGCGGGACGCTCTTGGACGGCGGGTTCATCTCCCCCGATGACCCCGACCTCTTCGTCCTCACCGACGACCCGACCGAGGCCGTCGACGTCGTCGACCGATACTGCACGGAGGCCGGGATCGCGCCGAACTTCTAGGAACGCGGCCGGACGCGGTCGTCCACCGCGATGGACATAGGAGGCGCACGAATCTCCCCTGAGCCGCCGTTCCCCTTCCTGGCACGACCTCTGTAGTTTTCCATCCGGTCCCCCTTACCGTCCTCACCCTCCCCTAGGATGACACGCATTGCCCTCTTCGCCCTCGCCGCCTTCGCTGTGGCCGCGCCGGCCTCGGCCCAGACGCCGGCCGACACCACCGGCGCCCCCGCCGACTCCGCGGCGTCGGACACGACCGTCGTCGTGATCGAGCTCGACCCGGAGCGCGCCCGCGGCCTCTACGACGAAGGCGTCGGCCTCCTCCGCGACCGCGACTACGCCGCGGCGCTCCCGCTCTTCGACGAGGCGCTCGTCTACGACCCCGAGTACCCGGCCGCCGCGCTCGGCCGCGCCCAGGCCCTCGTCGGCCAGCGGATGCTCAACGACGCCCAGGCCGCGTACGAGCTCGCCATCGAGCTCGCCGATCGGTCCGACGCATCGAACGCCGCCAGCATCAAGCAGACGGCCGAGAACCAGGTCGCCCAGGTCAGCCAGGCCCTCGAGAATCAGGCCGCCGCCGCGGCCGCCGCCCAGGCCGAGGCCGACGCCCAGGCCGCTGCCGGCGCCACGGCCGAAAAGGTGAATCAGGCCACGCAGATGCTCGGCGGCAACGAGATCACCTTCGAGCAGGCGACGGAAGCCTACGCGCTCCTCGAGCAGGCGCGGATGGACGGCTACGACCCGAACCAGGTCGCGTTCTTCTACGCCAAGGCCCTCAACGCGATGGAGCGCGGCGCCGACGCCATCCCGTACGCCGAGACGGCCGTCGAGCAGGCCTCGGACCAGGCCGACCCGTCGGCGGTCTACATCCAGCTCGGCCTCGCCCACATGGGCGCCGGGAACGCCGACGCGGCCCGCGCCGCCTTCGAGTCGGTCCAGGAAGGCCAGGCGTGGCACGGCTGGGCCCAGCACTACATCGGCCAGCTCGACTCGGAGGGCTAAGCCTCCGCTGGCGATCACGTGCGAGCGCCGCGCTGGGAACGTCCCCGGCGCGGCGCTCGTCCGTTCCGCTCGACCCTCGGGTCAGACGATGCGGCGGTGGCCGAGCCACCAGATCAGGACGAGGAGGAGGATCGGCGCGAGGAGGCTGACGTAGACGAGCCACTCGAGGCCGACGCCGTAGCCCTCGAGGGTCGGCGCGAGCAGGGCGAGGAGGGGGAGCATGAGGGCGCGGGGGTAGCTTGCCGAGAAGCTACGCCCCTCCCCCGCCTTCGATCCGCCGTGCCCGTCGCCGCTACCGCCCAGGTCCACCCCACCGCCTCCGTCGGCGACGACGCCGAGGTCGGGCACTTTAGCGTGATCGGGGCCGGGGCGGAGGTCGGACCGGGGGCCGTGATCGGGCACCACGTCGTGATCCACGACGGGTCCCGCCTCGGGACCGGCGTCCGCGTGGACGACCACGCCGTGATTGGGAAGCGGCCGATGCGGTCGCCGCGGAGCGCGACGACGACGGCGGGGCCAGAACTCCCGATCACGGACATCGGCGAGCGGACGATGATCGGGACGGGCGCCGTGGTCTACCGCGGCGCGACGCTCGGAGACCGCGTCCTCGTGGCCGACTACGCGACGGTCCGCGAGCGCGTGACGGTCGGCGACGAGACGATCGTCGGGCGCGGGGTGGCCATCGAGAACGACACGAGCGTCGGCCGGCGGTGCAAGCTGGAGACGAACGCCTACCTCACTGCCTACTCGACGGTCGAGGACGACGTGTTCGTGGCCCCCGGCGTGCTCACGAGCAACGACGACTACATCGGGCGGACGGAGGCGCGGAAGGCCGCGTTCGCCGGCCCGACGATCCGCGAGGGCGCCCGCCTCGGCGTCGGCGCCGTGATCTTGCCGGGGCGTGAGGTCGAGGGCGAGGCCGTCGTCGGCGCGGGCGCCGTGCTGACGGGGACGGCGGCGACCGGCCGCGTGCACGTCGGCGTACCGGCGCGCGACGTGCGGGCCGTGGTGCCCGAGCAACTCCGCGAGAACGGCGGCTGACTCGCTCGGTGGGCGGCTCGAGGCGGACCGTCTGGGGGCGACGATCCGCCCCGGCGCTTCACCGTCCGTCCGGGCGGGGCCGGCTACCTTCGAGGCACGCCACCTCCGCTCCCGTATGGACCTCCAGATGGTCGATCTGCGCACGCAGATCGAGGCCACCCGCCCCGAGATCGACGCCGCCATCGCCGCCGTGCTCGACCGGGGCGCGTTCGTGCGAGGCCCGTTCGTCGCCGCGTTCGAAGCCGAGCTGGCCACCTACCTCGCCGGCCTCGGGAGCGACGCCGACGTGTTCGCCCTCGGCGTCGGGAACGGGACCGACGCGCTCCAGATCGCGCTGATGGCGCTCGGCGTCGGGCCCGGCGACGAGGTCGTCTGCCCGTCGTTCACGTTCGTCGCGACCGCCGAGGCCGCGGCGCTCCTCGGCGCGACGCCCGTGTTCGTCGACGTCGACCCGGTCACATTCAACCTCGACCCGGCGAAGCTCAAGGCCGCGCTCAGCACGCGGACGAAGGCGGTCGTGCCGGTCCACCTGTTCGGCCAGTGCGCGGACGTCCCGGCGATCCGGGCGGTCTGCGACCCGCTCGGGATCCCCGTCGTCGAGGACATGGCGCAGGCCATCGGGGCGACGTGGAACGGGCAGCCCGCCGGCACGCTCGGCGCGCTCGGGTGCCTCTCGTTCTACCCGTCCAAGAACCTCGGCGCGTTCGGCGACGGCGGCGCGATCGTCACGACCGATCCCGAGCTCGCCGACCGCGTCCGCCAGATCGCGAATCACGGGGCGGCCAAGAAGTACCACCACACGGCCGTCGGCGTGAACAGCCGGCTCGACGCGATCCAGGCGTCGATCCTGTCGGTCCACCTCCGCCACCTTCCGGCGTGGACCCAGGCTCGCCGCGCCGCCGCCGCGCTCTACGACGGCGCGTTCGCCGGCATGGACGACGTCGTCCGGCCCGTGCGCGTGCCCGAGGCCCGGCACGTCTTCCACCAGTACACGCTCCGGGTCCCGGCCGAGCTCCGCGACGACCTCGCCGCCGACCTCAAGGCGCGCGGCGTGCCGACGATGATCTACTACCCCGAGCCGATCCACCGGATGCCGCCCTACACCACGGGTGCCGTCCTCCCCGAGACCGACCGTGCCTGTCGCGAGGTCCTCTCGCTCCCCATGCACCCGTACCTGACGGCTCAGCAGGTCGCGTTCGTCGCCGACGCCGTCCGCCAGTCGCTCGCCCCGGTGACCGCCTAGATGTCCTCGTTCGCATTCACCGACGCCGTCCGCGTCGGCCAGATTGGGGTCGGGCGCTGGGGCCGGAACCTGCTCCGCAACTTCGCTGCGCTCGACGCGGCCGAGGTCGTCGCCGTCTGCGACCCGTCCGACCCCGCGCTGGCGGAGGCGGCCCGCCTGGCGCCCGGCGCCCGCGCGGTCCCCAACGCCCTCGGCGTCCTCGGCGACGACACCGTCGAGGCCGTCGTGGTGGCGACCGAGACGCCGCTCCACGTCGAGATGGCCGAGGCCGCGCTCCGGGCCGGCAAGCACGTGTTCGTGGAGAAGCCGCTCGCCCAGACGGTCGACGAGGCGGAGCGGCTCGTCCGGCTGGCCGAGGAGCACGACCGGCGGCTGATGGTCGGCCACCTCCTCCGGTACCACCCGGCGTTCCGCCACGTCGAGGAGATCGCGGCGGAGGGCGCGCTCGGCGACATCCGCTACCTCTACAGCGTCCGCGTCAATCTCGGCGTCGTCCGCCAGCAGGAGAACGCGTTCGACAGCCTCGCCCCGCACGACCTCGCCGTGGCGCGGGCGTTCCTGGGCGACGCCGTCGCGGTGACGGCGCAGGGCCGGGCGATCCTGCAGGAGGGCATCGAGGACGTCGTGTTCGCGACGGTCGAGCATGCCGGCGGCGCGCTGGCCCACCTCCACTGCTCCTGGCTCGACCCCCACAAGGTGCGCCGGACGACGTGGGTCGGGAGCCGCCAGATGGCCGTCGTCGACGACATGGAGCCGGCCGAGAAGGTCCGCGTGTACGACAAGGGCGTCGACACGGTCGAGGGCGCGACGGACCTCGCCGGGGCCCTCGCGGTGCGGACGGGCGACATCGCCGTCCCTCGCATCCCGGCCGCCGAGCCGCTCCGCCTCGAGTGCCAGGAGTTCGTCGACGCCATCCGCGAGAACCGTCCCCCGCGGACCGACGGCGTCGACGGGCTGGAGGTCGTCCGCGTGCTGGAGGCGGCGAAGACGTCGCTCCGCGAAGGCCGCCGCGTCGAGATCGCGCGCTGACCCGGCCGCTCGGAGGGTCGCCCCGGGCGCCAACGTCCCGAAACGGTTTCGACGGGTCAGCCCGTCGGGACGGCCCACCCGTTGTGGTAGGCGGCGCGGAGGAGCGACGAGGCCTCCGGGTCGTCTCGGAAGTCGCCGGTCATGCCGTCGCCCTCCCAGTACAGCTTGCGCCCGGTCTTGTAGGCGATGTTGCCGAGCTGGGCGTTGACGGCGGCCACGGCGCCCGAGTCGATCCGCGTCGCGCACGCCTCTGGGGTCCGGTCCCGGACGCACTGGAGGAAGTTCCGGTTGTGCTCGCGGACGTAGTCGACGCCCTCGGGGACGCCCCCGACCTCGGGGGCCCGCTTCTGTGGCCCCTCCTGGCCCCACCCGACGAACTCCCGCTCGGGGACGACCTCGAACCCTCCTCGCGTCACGATCAGCGTGGCCTCGTTGCCGACGAACGCGATGCCCTCCGGCTTCCGGTCCGGCCCGAGGTCGATCCCGACGGCGTGCTCCCAGAGCAGCGAGTAGTCGCCGAAGTCGTACACCGTCTGCAGCGTGTCCGGCGTCTCGGAGGCGTCGTCGGGGTAGGCGAACTTGCCGCCGCTCGCCATGACGGAGCGGGGCGCGTCGGCGCCCATGGCCAGGAGCGCGATGTCGAGCTCGTGGACGCCCCAGTCGGTCATGAGCCCGCCGGCGTAGTCCCAGAACCAGCGGAAGGTGAAGTGGAACCGGTTGGGGTTGAAGGGGCGCGAAGGCGCCGGCCCGAGCCACATCGCGTAGTCGACGCCCGGCGGGGCGGGCTGGTCGGGCTGCGGCGGGACCGGCTTCATCCAGCCCTGGTACGCCCAGCACTTCACGAGGCGGATGCGGCCGAGCTCGCCCGAGCGGACGATCTCGATGGCCCGGGCGTAGTGCTCGCCCGAGCGCTGCCACTGGCCGACCTGGACCACGCGGCCCGTCCGCTCCTGCGCCGCGACCATCACCCGGCACTCCTCGACGGTGTTGGCGATGGGCTTCTCGACGTACACGTCCTTCCCCGCGTCCACGGCGTCGACGAACATCCGGGCGTGCCAGTGGTCGGGCGTCCCGATCACGACGACGTCCACGTCGGACGAGTCGAGGAGCTCACGGTAGTCGCCCGTGGTCCGCGGCGTGTTCGACCGGAGCCCGGCGTAGTCCGTGAGCCGGCTCGAGAGCACGGACTCGTCGACGTCGCAGAGCCAGGCCAGCTCCGTGTTGGCGTCGACCGCCAGCTGTGCCTGGAGGTCGGTCCACCCCATCCCCTTCGCGCCGATCAGGCCGATGCGAAGGCGGTCGGAGGCCGGCCGGGAGAGCCCGTGAAGCGTGTGCGGGAGGAGCGGGCTCCCGGCCACGAGGGTCCCGGCGGAGGCGAGGAAGCGGCGGCGAGTCGTAGGCATCGGCGGACGGGTGGCGGAACGAGACGAGAGTACGGCACGACGGCCTCGGCGTGGGCTCCGCCGTGCGCCCCCGGTGCCCCCGCCTCGGCGCCGAGGCGGGCCTACCCGAACGCGTCGACCAGGCGCTCGCAGGCCTCCTCCAGAACGGGGCGCTCCTTTGCGTAGCAGAACCGGAGGTGCCCGTCGCCGTCGGCCGGGTCCGCGAAGAACGACGGGCCCGGCACGCAGGCGACGCCGGCCGTCTCGATGAGGGTCGTCGTCGCGGCCCGGGCGTCCTCGAAGCCGGGCTGGCCGAGCCGCTCGCCGAGGCCGGCGAGGACGTAGTAGGCACCCTCGGGCGGGTCGGCCTCGAAGCCGCACGCGCGGAGGGCGTCGACCATCAGCGTCCGCTTGACCGTGTAGTCGGCGAGCATCTGCTCGTAGTAATCGTCGGGCAGCGGGAGCGCGGCGGCGAGCCCGTGCTGGAGCGGCGCCGGCGCGCAGATCGTCGTGAGGTCGTTGACGAGCCCGATCTTCTCGGCGACGGCCACCGGGGCGACGGCGTACCCGAGCCGCCAGCCGGTCATGTTGAACGTCTTGGAGAAGCCCGAGAGCGTGACGGTCCGCTCGTACGCGCCGTCGAGGGACGCGGGCGAGAGGTGGCGGCGGCCGTCGTAGACCATGTGCTCGTAGATCTCGTCGGTGAGCACCCAGAGGTCGTGCCGCTCCGCCTCGGCGTAAAGGGCGCGGAGCTCGCCCTCGTCCCACACCTTCCCCGACGGGTTGGCCGGCGTGCACACGAGGACGGCCTTCGTGCGGCCGGTGATCGCCGCCGCCAGTCGGTCGGCCTCGAACCGCCAGCGGCCCCCGGTCTTCGCGAGCGGGACGGCGACCGGCTCGACCCCCTGCAGCCGGAGGATCCCGGCGTGGTAGCCGTAGAACGGCTCGAACAGCACGACCTCGTCGCCCGGCTCGAAGAGGGTGAGGACCGTCGCCAGGAACGCGCCCGTCGACCCCGTCGACACGACGACCGACTCCGGCCCCTCCACCGGGATCCCGTTGAATGACCGGGCCTTCTCGGCGACCGCCTCGCGGAGGTCACTCGTCCCGTTGTAGGCCGTGTAGATCTGCGACCCGTGCTGGAGCGCCTCGACGGTCGCCTCGACGATGGGCGCGGGAGTGGCGAGGTCGCAGATCCCCTGCCCCAGGTTGATCCCGCCGACGCGGTTGACCTCGAAGGTCACGGCCCGGATGTCGGACTGGCGGAGGGCGTCGGTGCGGGCGGCGAAGGGCTTCATGCGGCGTGCGGAGAGGGGGCGACCAAGGTAGGCCGGTCCGCCCGCGAGCCCGACCGCCTCGGCGCCGAGGCGGGGGGACCCGCGCACCACGGAGCGGGCCGAGCACGCCAATCGGGGCCGGGGCGTTACGATGCGCCAGTGAGCGACGGCTGAGGGCGTCGCGTGTCTTCTCTCCGAACGTCCCCGTCCCCCATGCGTCTGCTCCTCCTCGCCACCGTCTTCGCCCTCGTGCCCGCCGCCGCCCAGTCGCCCACCGTCTCGACGCCCGAGAGCCGCGAGGCCGTCTCGCTGACCGTCTACAACGGCGGGTTCGCGGTCGTCCGCGAGGTCCGGCCGCTCGTGCTCCGGCGCGGCGTGCAGGCGCTCCGGTTCGAGGGCGTCCCGGCCCAGATCGACCCGACGAGCCTCTCGCTCGTCTCGCTCACGGCGCCGGGCTCGCTCTCCGTCCTCGAGCAGAACTACCAGTACAACCTGATCGGGACGAACTCGGTGCTCGACGCGGCCGTCGGGCAGCGCGTCCGGCTCGTTCGCCAGGTCGGCGAGCGGACGATCGTGGAGGAGGGCGTGCTCATCAGTCAGCCCGGCCAGGGCCGGATCATCGAGCTCGACGACGGCCGCGTGCTCGTCAACCCCGAGGGCACGATCGAGCTGCTGACGCGGCCGGAGGGGTTGCTGTCGCGCCCGTCGCTCCTGTGGCGGCTGGCGACCGAGCGCGCGGGCGAGCACCGCGTCGAGGCCCGCTACCTCACGAACGGGATGACCTGGAAGGCCGACTACGTCGCCGTCGTCAACGAGGCCGAGACGCGGGTCGACGTGACCGGCTGGGTCACGCTCCAGAACAACTCGGGCGCGTCGTACCCCGAGGCCGCGCTCCAGCTTATCGCGGGCGACGTCCGGCGGGTCTCCCCGAACCGGCCGCAGCCGATGTACGACCAGGCCGTGGCCGAGGTCGCCATGGCACGCGCCGCGCCGGCCCCGCCGCAGCAGGAGGCGTTCTTCGAGTACCACCTCTACACGTTCCCCGAGCCGACGACCATCGAGGAGCGCGAGACGAAGCAGCTCGAGCTCCTCTCCGCGGCCGACGTCGGCGTCGGGCGCCGGCTCATCTTCGACGGGACGGGCCAGTACTTCCCGTTCTACCGCCCGCGTCGCCCCGGCGCCGTCGGCGACGAGATGAGCGCGGCCGTCGTCCTCGAACTCGAGAACGCCGAGACGAACAACATGGGGATGCCGCTCCCGGCTGGCATCGTTCGCGTGTACAAGGCCGACAGCCGGGGCAACCTCCAGTTCCTCGGCGAGGACAGCATCGACCACACCCCGCGCAACGAGACGGTCCGCCTCTACGTCGGCGACGCGTTCGACGTCGTCGGGACGCGGCGCGAGATCGAAAACCGGCGAATCAACGACTACACGCGCGAGATCACCGTCGAAGTCGAGGTCCGCAACCGGAAGGAGACGGCGACCACCGTCGACGTCGTCGAGCGCGTGTTCTGGGGCGAGTGGACGATCACAGATTCGACCCACGAGCACGAGCGCCTCGACGCGCGCACGGCCCAGTTCACCGTGACGCTCGGCCCGGACGAGACGGAAACCGTCCGCTACACGGCGCGGCTGCGTTCGTAAGGAATCGGGCATGAGGGATGAGGCATGTGGGGTTACCTACCCGATGCCCCCCACCCGCCACAGTTCGATGACGCTAGCGCTCCTTCTGCTCACCACCCTGGCAGCCTGCGCCGACGCCCCCGAGGCGTCCCATTCCCCCTCCCCCGTCCCCCGTTCCTCCGACGGCCCCGCTGTCGTCACCGGCGCCCAGCGGCTGGTGAACGAGCGGTTCCGGCCGCTCGACGGGATGCGGGTCGGGCTCGTCACCAACCACACGGCGCGCGTCGACACGGCCGACGGCGGGCCGGGCCACCTCATCGACCGGCTCCACGAGGCGCCCAACGTGATCGTCGGCGCGCTCTTCGGCCCCGAGCACGGGATCCGCGGCGACGCCGAGGCGGGCGCGGGCGTCTCCGGCGGACGCGACGCGACGACCGGCGCGCCGGTCCACAGCCTCTACGGCGCCTCGAAGAAACCGACGCAGGCCCAGCTCCGAGGGCTCGACGCGCTCGTGTTCGACATGCAGGACGTCGGGGCCCGGTTCTACACCTACATCTCGACGATGGGCTACGCCATGCAGGCCGCGGCCGAAGCCGGCATCCCCTTCGTCGTGCTCGACCGGCCCAACCCCATCGGCGACCGGGTCGAGGGCTTCGGGATGGAGCCCCGGCACGAGTCATTCGTCGGCCTCTACCCGGTCCCCGTGACGCACGGGCTGACCGTCGGGGAGCTGGCGCGGATGATCACAGGCGAGGGCTGGCTCGACGGGCTGGAAGGCCTCGACCTCCGCGTGGTCGAGATGGAAGCGTACCGGCGCGGGATGCCGTGGGAGGACACCGGCCTGCCGTGGATCCCCCCGTCGCCCAACGTGCCGGACGTCGAGACGGCCCGCGTCTATCCAGGAACGGCCTTCTTCGAGGGGACGACCGCCAGCGAGGGCCGCGGCACGCGGGTCCCGTTCACGCACGTCGGCGCGCCCTGGGTCGACGCCGACGCCCTCGCCCAGTCGCTCACCGAGGCGGGCCTCCCCGGCGTCCGGTTCGAGCCCGCAACGTTCACGCCGGTCGACCTGCCCGGCCAGGGGACGAACCCGAAGTGGGAGGGCCGCGCGATCAGCGGCGTCCGCCTCACCGTCACCGACCCCGCCGCGTTCCGGCCCGTCGCGACGGGCGTCTGGGTCGTCGCGGGCGTCTACGCGCAGGCCGAGGGCAACGACCGGCGCGACTACGTCAAGGCCGACTGGCTGGCCAAGCTGGCCGGCACCGATCGCCTCCGCCGGATGCTCACCGACGGCACGTCGCCCGACTCGATCGCGGCGGCCTGGGAGGCCGAGGCCGAGGCCTTTGCCGAGCGCGCCGAGCCCTACCGTCTCTACGAGTAGCCTCGCCTCGGCGCCGAGGCGGACGGAGTCAGCCGGCGAGGTCGATCCGCACCAGCCGATACGCGCCGCCGACCACGTCGAACGTGAGGACGGCGGCCGACTCGGTGACGGCCTCGTCCTCGGGCACGACGTCACCGTCGGCGCCGTAGCCGACGGTGACGGTCACGACCCGGCGCGGGCCGTCCCGTCGGAAGTCGCGGGCCGTGAGGTCGAGGACGCCGTCGCGGAACGGCCCCTCCTCGAACACACCAGGGTAGAGCGCGGCATCGAAGTCGTCGCGCGACAACGACGCGGAAAACGCCGTGAGCGCCGCGACGGCGTCCGGTCCGGACTGGACGGCGCGGCGGAAGTCGGGCCAGAACGTGCGGAAGTCGGGCCGGGCCGCCTGTGCCCGGCGAAGCGAGTCCTGCCGGAGGCTGTCCCGGCGGAGCGAGTCGGCCCGGAGGCTGTCGGGCCGGAGGCTCGGGTCGGCGAACAGGCCGGAGTCGGCGTAAACCGTATCGAGTGGGACCGGCCGGCTCGGCCCCGTGCGGAGTTCGGACTCAGGCGGGGCCTCCGTCACCTCGACGCCCTGGGGACGGTCGCCGCCGCAGGCGCTGACCACGAGGGCGAGGAGGAGCGCGCCACGGCGCATCGCTACACCGCCTCGGCGGGCGCCTCGGACGGCGGCGGGGCCGCGGGGTCGACGTCTTTCGGCACGCCCCACAGGACCGAAGCCGCCACGCCCAGGTAGCCCCCCAGCAGGAGCAAGGGTGCGACGACGAGCGAGAGCGCGCTGTCGACCGGGTTCGGGTTCGTCGCGTTGTCGACCAGCATGATCACGTAGCCGAGCACGATGAGCCCGACGGCGCCGAGGAGCAGCCGGTAGTTCTGCCGGTCGAACGGCATCGTCGTGACGCCCCGCGTGGTGGGCGAGGTCGACGTGGAGCGGCGCGATTTGCGGGAGGCCATGGGGTCGGGATCAGACAGCCGCAAGATAACGGCCGCCGTCCCCCGACCGTGCTCCCCGCCCTCCCGGCTCAGCGGACGTGTCCACCGGCTGGCAGCCTCTCCCCTCCGCCCGCCGATTCGGCGGACCTCCGGGCGGCAAACCAGCCGTTGAGCCTCCACGCCGGATCACCCGGTCTCTGCTCACCAGCGCCCTCCCCTCATGCGCCGACTCCTCCCCCTCCTCGTCCTCCTGTCGCTGCCGCTCGCGGCCTCCGCCCAGAGCCACAGTGACATCGTCCAGGTCGCCTCGTCGAACAGCGACTTCGAGACGCTCGTCGCGGCCGTGCAGGCCGCCGGTCTCGTCGAGACGCTCCAGGGCGACGGCCCCTTCACGGTCTTCGCGCCCACCGACGCTGCCTTCGCTCGCCTCGGGAGCGACACCATCGAAACGCTCCTCCAGCCCGAGAACCGCGCCCAGCTCACGGCCATCCTCACGTACCACGTCGTGCCTGGCCGCTACGCCGCCGCGGACATCGCGGACCTGGACGAGCTCGAAACCGTCAACGGCCAGTCGCTCTCCCTCGGCGTCCGCGTCGACGACGCCGCGCTGGTGGCGACCGACGTGCCAGCCTCGAACGGCATCATCCACGCCATCGACCGCGTGCTGATGCCGCGCGAGATGCCGGCGAGCTCGGCGTCGCACCACTGACGCCGGCCCGGCTCTGTCCATCGCGGGGCGTCTCCAAAAGGGGGCGCCCCGTGTGGCGGGTCAGGGCGTGGGGCGGGCGCTGCCCTCGAGCCCGTCGGCGTACCCCGTCATCTCCAAGAAGCCGACGCCCTGGGCCGTTCCGGTCACGTCGACGGCGCCCTCCCAGTAGCGGATCGTCGCGTCGAGCTCCTGCGCCTCGAACGCCGCGACGACCTGCAGGTCGAGGCCCGCGCTCGGGACCCGGACGCGCCAGCGCGTCGGATACGTGCCCCCGGCCGGGCTCTCCCACGTCGCCAGCGGCTCCAGCACGAACTCTCCCGCGTCGAGGCGGGTCTTGGCGCCGTCAGGCGCGACGAGCGAGCCCTCCGAGAGCGGATCCTTCGTCCCGTCGGACTGGCGGAGCTGATAGAGCATGAGGTCCCGGCCGTCGTCGAGGTGGAGCGCGAACCAGTCCCACCCGACCTGATTGGGCCCGAGCGCCGAGGTCGACCACTCGCGGTCGAGCCATGTCAGGCCCTCGACCGGGA
Organism: Rubrivirga marina; assembly: GCF_002283365.1. NCBI lineage: Bacteria > Pseudomonadati > Rhodothermota > Rhodothermia > Rhodothermales > Rubricoccaceae > Rubrivirga > Rubrivirga marina. The sequence continues at coordinate 3,435,595 of NZ_MQWD01000001.1, forward strand.
CGGTCTCGCCGCTCGTGAGCGTGACCGTCCCCTCGGTCGCCATCCGCGTCTGGGCGTAGTAGTAGCTCGCGTTGCCCGGGCCGGCGCCCTTCTGGCTGAGCCCGCGGTCGCCCTGGAGCACGACCGGCTTGATCGGGCGGGCCACGAGGTCGAACGCGGCCCCGTCGGCCTCCCCGGTGATGCGGAGCGGGACGGCCCCGCCCGCCTCGGGGCTCGCCTGCACGAGGCGGACCGGCCCGAGGAAGGCCTCGACCGGTTCGGCCGTGGCGCCCGCCAGCCCGGCGCCGCCCCGCGCGAACCGCTCGGCGTCGTAGAACCGCTCGGCCCCGACGTCGCCGATCCCGACGTGGGCCATGTAGAGCTGGGTCGACGCCCACCCCGACGGCCGCGCCGAAGCGGACGAGTCGGGCGTGAGGGCCGAGCGGAAGACGGTGAACTGGATCCCGAACCGCCGGTCGGTCCCGTCCGTCGCGCGGACGTTGCCCGTCACGTACCACCACTCGGCCTTGAACGCCGGGTGCGGGCCGTGGTCCGCGGGGAAGACGAAGTCGCGGACGGCGTCGGCGCGGGCGTACCCGGTCGTATCCCCCGACATCGCCTCGGCGACGGACACGCTCGCGCCGACCGGCTGGCGGTCGCTAGAGCAGGCGGCTAGCGCGAGGGCGAGGAGCAGAAGGAACGGTCGCACCGGGAGATCAATCAGTTGGACGACCAGCACTCGGCGGCCCCGCGCGGGGATCCGAATCGGCGCCGCGACACCCGGTGCGTAGCGACCCAGCCCGTTCATTACGGCCTACGAGACCGGCCCCGGCACGGGCGTCGTGTTCGTCGAGACCTCCAACGACATCGAGTTCACGGACGGCCGGCGGTTTCGGATGGAGGAAGTCACCGTCCAGCGCTGTGAGGACGGGAAGGTCGTCCACGAGCGGTTCTACTACACGCCGCCGCCCGGCGCGCCGCCTGCGATCGGCGAGGAGTAGGCCGTCTGGACGCTGGAGGAGGCGGGGTCAAACCTGAGGGGGGGAGGCGACGTAGACTGCCGACCCTCACCCCGGCCCACGTCCCAATGCGCTTCCTGCTCGTCCTCCTGTTCTTCGTGGTCGTCCTCGGCGTCCTCCTCGCCACGCAGGACGCGAACCTGACCAACGAGGTCCGCCTCGCGCTGCCGTTCGTCGACGCCGACTGGACCGGCCCGGTCCTCTGGATGATCGCCGGGTGGTTCGGGGCCGGCCTTCTGCTGGGGTACCTCTCCGCGCTCCCCGGCCGCCTCGGTGCCTCGATGCGGGCCCGGAAGATCGAGAAGGAGCTGGGCAAGACGTCGGCCGAGCGGACCAAGGCCGTCGGGCACCTCAACGAGGCCGACCCCGCGCCGCCCCCCCGCAGCCCCCGCCCGGCAGCCACCGAGGCCGACGAGATGCAGCGGCTGGCCGACGAGGTCGCCCGGCGCACGGAGTCCGTCAAGCGCGACAATCCGCCGCCCCCGCCGCAAACGGTGTAGCCCGCGTCAGCGGACGCGCGTGAACGAGACGGTCCCGCTGCCGTCGGGCGTGTCGAACCGAGCGAGGTAGACGCCCGACGCCGCGCGGTGCCCGTCCGCGCCGCGGCCGTCCCACTCACCGACGCCGCCGGCCAGCGCGACGCGCGTCACGCGGCGCCCCGTCGCGTCGAACACGACCACCTCGCCCCGACCCGCCTCGGCACGGAAAGCGACGGAGTCGGTCGACGGGTTCGGCACGACGCGGAAGCCGAGATCGGTCTCGGGCGCCGGTTCGCGCCACGTGCCCTGCGACGCGCGCCAGAACAGGAACCCGCCGGACGACGTGCCCGCCACGATCTCGGGCCGTCCGTCACCGTCGAGGTCGCCCAGAGCCGGCGTCGTCCGCCGGCGCCCGGAGGGGATCGGCTCGGCGGGCTGGAACCGCGGGGCGGATGTGGACCCGACGTTCTGGTACACGAGCAGCTCACCGCTGGCCGTACCGAGGAGAAGGTCGAGGTCGCCGTCGCCGTCGAGGTCGCCGAGCGCGGGCGCCGTGTCGGCGTCGACGCGATCCGGGAGGCCGATCTCGAGCTGGAACGCCGCGTCCTCGGCGACGGGGGTCCCGTTGCTCTCGGTCTGGAACACGACCTCCGACCCGGAGCCGACATTCCGGTAGAGGCGGATCCGCCCACTCGATGCCCCGCCGATCAGGTCGAGGTCGCCATCGCCGTCGAGGTCGCCAAGCGTGCCGCGGGCGTACTGGCCGACGTCGACGTTCTGGAACCGCTCGTCCACGACCTCGAACGTCGAGCCCGTGTTCTCGAGGAGCGCGAACCGGCCGTTGAACCCGCCGACAAGGAGGTCGAGGTCGCCGTCGCCGTCGAGGTCCCCGAAGGCCGGGGCGTAGGCGCCGTAGTCGTAGGCGAGCTCCAGCCAGTCGTCGTCGGCCCGCTCGAGGGCCGGGGCCGAGGCCGTCCCGACGTTCTCGTACCGGACGAGGTTGGCACGCGACGTGTCGTCGGGATCGGTCTCGTTCGCGAGCACGAGGTCGAGGTCGCCGTCGTTCTCGAGGTCCACGAGCGCGGCCGTCGAGCGGGAGCCGAGGTCGAGCGACTCGATCAGCCGGTCGGTCTGGACCCGGAGGTCGGGCGCCTCGGAGGTCCCGGCGTTCTCGAAGTAGATGAGGTTCGAGACGGCCGTCTGCGACTGGAAGCACAACCCACGCTGGACGCCGACGACGAGGTCCGAGTCGCCGTCGCGGTCGGTATCCCCGTAGGTCGGCGCGTTGTAGCCGCCCGACGTGAGCGGCTGGCCCACGGGAAACCGCTCCGACGCGAGTGCAAGTTGCGGGTCGGCCGGGGTCCCCTCGTTGAGGAAGTAGAACAGGCTCGGCGCGAAGAAGTCACCCCAGAACAGCTCCGGGGCGCCGTCGCCCGTGAGGTCCTCGATGGCGATGGCGTTGGCCCCGTGCATCGTCCCCCGCCCGCCCGGCAGGTTCGGCGCCGCGCGGCCGGCGGCCGAGCGGCACTGCGGGTTCTCCTCGTAGATCACGATGTCCTGAAACCGATCGGTCACGAACCGGAAGACCGGCACGCCGTCGTCATCGACGCCCTCGTGGACGTACTGCGTGATCGTCCCGATGTCCGCTTTGCCGGCGTAGAGGTCAGGGTCCCCGTCGCCGTCGAGGTCGGCGAGGGCCGGGATCGAGGAGTCCTCCACGTTGACCGGCTCGCCGTCGGCGTCGCGGAGCGGGTCGGCGCCGACCTCGAACGCGGGCTCCTGCGCCGTCCCGACGTTCCGCCAGTAGCGGACGCGGCCGGGCTGGCCGCGCGCGAGGAGGTCGAGGTCGCCGTCGCCGTCGAGGTCGCCGAACGTGGACCAGTTTCCGGGCTCGATCCCGCCGAGCCGATCGGTCCGCCAGATCCAGTCGTCGCCCTCTCGCTCAAAGAACTGGAGCCCCGACCCGCCGACGTTGAGGATCAGGTCCGCGTCGCCGTCCGCGTCGATGTCGACGAGCGCCGGACGGGGCTCGAAGAAGCCGCCGACGAACGGGTGCGGCACCTCGACGCCGTCGGCAGTGACGGGGAACGGGGAGGCCTCACGGGTGAACGTCTGCGCCGCCAGCGGGGCGCTGGCGACGGCGGCGAGGAGGAGGAACGTGCGCACGATGCGGAGGGAGTATCGAAGGCGGCGGCCCCGACGGCCGAGCGCCGCCGGACGTGCCAGGAGTGCCTGCCTCGACGCCGAGGCGGGCAGGGTCGGCTAGTGGTTCGAGTGGTCCATGCCGGAGGGGTCCGTCTCCGAGTGGTCCATCTCGTCGTGGGACATCCCGCCGTGGAGCATCACGGGCTCGAGGCCGGACGGGTACGTGCCGAGCTGGACCACGCCGAGCAGCTCGCCGGTCGGCGAGAACGCGGCGAGGTTGCCGAACGCCTCAGCGCCCTGCGGCTGGCCGTCGGCGTCGAGAAACAGGAAGTCAGGCGTCCACCCGCCATTGAGGTTCGACGACGTCACGAAAAAGCGGGAGCCGTCGAACGCTGGCGCCGGGCTGTGCGGCTGGCTGAGCGGCGGGGCCTCGACGGTCCGCACGAGGGCGCGCGTGTCGGCGTCGAGGATCGACACGGCGTCGCCGCGCTGGTCCGGGATGAGGATCGAGGACCCGTCGTGGTTGGCGTGGGCGTGGTACGGCCCGTCGCCCGCCGGGTAGGCGTCGGTGAACGTGAGGTCGCCGTCCTCTGACAGCTCGAAGAACAGGACCTCGTCGGTCGAGCGCGAGGTGAGCGTCACGGTGTACGGGTAGCCGGCGGCGCCCTCCGCCATGCCCCCGTGGTCGGAGCCGCTCGCGTCGGCGTCCATCTCGCCGCCCATCGTGTGGTCCCCGTGGTCCATCCCCCCGCCCATGTGGTGGGCGCCCAAAATGCTGAAGTGGATGAACTCGCGCGGCGCCCCGTCGGCCGGGATCGGCACGATCGAGATGTCGCCGGTCTCGGCGTCGTAGACGAGCGCGCGGCTCTCGGCCTGCGTGCCGGTCAGTTCCGCCGTGATGGCATAGCGCCCGTCAGGCGTCGCGGCCATCGCGTGCGGCACGTTGAACGGCGTGGCGACGACCTCCATGTCCATCGTCTCGCGGTCGAGGATGCCAAACCCCGTCTCGAGCGGGTCGGAGAGCGTCGAGCGGCCAACGAACAGGCGGCTCGTGGACGGGTCGAGCGCCAGCATCCCCGGGGTGGCGAACCGATCCTCGGTCCGGCCAAGCAGGGCCGCCGGGTCCGAGGGGTCGAGCGTCAGGTCGAGCGACACCTTCGCCACGACGCCGGCCGACACGAGCGAGACGTACATCGCGCTCCCGTCGGGCTCGAAGGCGAAGTGGTGCGGGCCGTACGGGTAGCTCTCGATCCCGAGATCGTCGAAGTCGATCCGCCGGATGAGACGGAGCGTCTCGGCGTCGACGAGGGCGACGTGGTTCTCGGCTTGGACGCCGGCCGCGAGGACGTGGTGCGCGTCGGCGAACGGGATCGTGTCGCCGTCGCGGGCGCCCGCCTCGATCCACCGCGCGAGGTAGCGGGCCTCGTCGTCCTCCAGGTCGCGGAGGGCCGGGAACGGGATCTCGGCCGTGTCCGGCAGGTCGCGGACGAACCGGAGCATCAGGCTCCCCTCGCTGTCGAACGGGACCACGAAGCCGCTCGGGCCGGCCATCACGACGTCCATCACGTCGTAGTCGTCGGGGTTGGACGAGCCGAGCACGGCGCGGGCCGCCAGGAGCGGGCGGACGTACTCGTCGTAGTCGAGGGAGGAGACTGCGTCGTAGTCGACAGCCGACGGGTCGAACCCGTCACCGGGGCCGACCAGGTTGCCCGTCGTGTCGCACGCGGTGAGGACGAGGGCGAGGAGGAGAACGGGGACGGAGCGGAGCATCGGGGGAGAGCGACGGCGGAGAGAAGGTCGAACGCGGAGACGAGGACCCTGTTCGGATGCCCGGCGCCTCGCCGACCGTAGGAACGAGCGACGGGCGGAGGCCGTGCCGAGCCTCCCCAAGAGATCAGGGGCACACGGGGAGGCCCGCGTCCGCGGATCGCCTAGAGGACGGGAAACGGGCCCGCTCCAGACCGGCCGTCAGACGCCCTCGGCCGTCCGCGCCGGCGGCGATCGAGACCCGGAGAAGGTAGCGCACGACGTGCAGGCTCCCGGTAGCTTGAGGCGTCCTCTCCGGTCGCCGTGTCCCTCCCCCGTCCGCTCGCCCCGTCCGGCCACGTCGCCGTGGTCTCGCCGTCGAGCGCGGCCCTCGACCCCGCCGACGTCGAGGCCGGGCTCCACGCGCTCCACCGGCGGGGCCTGACCGTCGACGTGCTCGACGTCGCCGGCGGCCCCACCGCCTACCTCGCGGGGGCTGACGACGCCCGTGCCGACGCGCTCAACGCCGCGCTCCGCCGTGACGACCTCGACGCGGTCGTCTGCCTGCGGGGCGGCTACGGCCTCCTCCGCATCCTCGACCGGGTCGACTACGCCGCCGCGCGCGCGCACCCGAAGCTGGTCGTCGGCTACTCCGACGTGACGGCGCTCCACCTCGCGCTCTACGCCGAGGCGGGCCTACCCGGCGTCTCCGGCCCCATGCTCGCCTCCGACTGGGCCAAGGGGCTCGACGCCGAGACCGAGGCCGACTTCTGGCGCGTCGTCGGCGGCCACGCGGGCTACGACGTGGTCGGCCCCGGTGGGGAGGCGCTCTCGCCCCTCGCGGACGGCGACACCGAGGGCGTCCTCCTCGGCGGCAACCTCGCGCTCGTGACGGCCCTCCTCGGGACGCCCTACCTCCCCGATCTCGACGGGGCGATCCTGTTCGTCGAGGACGTCGGCGAGGCGCCGTACCGGATCGACGGGATGCTCGCCCGCCTCCGCCTCGGCGGCGTGCTCGACCGACTCGGGGGGCTCGTGTTCGGGATGTTTACCGGCGCCGACGTCCCGGAGGGCCGCCCGACGTACTCCGTCGACGAGGTGCTGGCGCAGTACGCGCCCCACGTCGGCGGGCCGGTGGCGACGGGGCTCGTCTACGGGCACGTGCCGCGGAAGAGCACGGTCCCCGTCGGCGTCCGCGCCCGGCTGACGTGCGGCGACGGCGAGGCTCGACTTCACGTGATCGATCCGGTGGCCCGATGAGTGGGGTCACTCTCCTCGGGCTGGTGGCGGCCGCCTGCACCACGGCGTCCTTCGTCCCGCAGGTGCTGAAGGCGTGGCGCTCGGGCTCCTCCGCCGACCTCTCGCTGGGGATGTATGGCCTGTTCACGCTCGGCATCGTGCTCTGGCTCGCGTACGGGCTCCTCATCCGCGACACGCCGATCATCGTCGCGAACGTCGTCACGCTCGTGCTCGTCCTGTCGATCCTCGTCCACATCCTCCGGTTCGGCAAGCCGCGGCCACCGGCGGCGTGAGGGGAGCGCCCCTCCCCCGTCCCCCTCCTCCCATCCCCCATGCGCCTCGCCCTGTTCGCCTCCGGCGGCGGCTCCAACGCCGGCGCGATCCTCGACGCCATTGACGCGGGCCGGCTCCGCGCCGAGCCCGTCCTGCTCGTGAGCGACCGGCCCGGGATCGGGGCGCTGGCGCGGGCCGAGGCCCGCGACATCCCAACCGAGGTGATCGCCCCGCTGTCGGACGCGTCCCGCTTCGCGCAGGCGCTCCTCAACGCGCTCGCCCGTCAGGAGGCCGACGCCATCGCGCTCGCGGGCTACCTCAAGAAGATCCCGGACCCCGTCGTGTGGGCCTTCAGGGACCGGATCCTCAACGTCCACCCCTCCCTCCTGCCGGCGTTTGGCGGAGCCGGGTGGTACGGGAAAAGAGTCCACCAGGGCGTCCTCGACGCGGGGTGCCGCGTGACCGGCGCGACGGTCCACCTCGTCGACGACGAATACGACACCGGGCCGATCGTGCTCCAAGAGGCCGTCCGCGTCGAACCCGACGACACGCCCGAGACGCTGGCCACGCGCGTCCTCGCCGTCGAGCACCGGCTGTTCCCCCAGGCCCTCGCCCTCCTCGCCGACGGCCGCCTCCAGGTGGAGGCCGGCCGCGTCCGCATCCTCCCTCCGTCCCGCCCCTCCGCATCGTGATCTCTGCCAAGGACCTCCCCGCCCCGGACGACCGCTACCCCGTCCGCCGCGCCCTCCTCTCCGTCTCCGACAAGGCCGGCCTGGCCGACTTTGGTCAACGCCTCCACGCCCTCGGCGTCGAGCTCCTCTCGACCGGCGGCACAGCCCGCGCGCTCCGCGAGGCCGGTGTGCCCGTGACCGACGTGGCCGCCGTCACCGGCTTCCCCGAGATTCTCGACGGCCGCGTCAAGAGCCTCCACCCGGCCATCCACGGCGGCATCCTCGCCCGGCGGACCGATCCCGACGACCTCGGCCAGCTCGAGGAGCACGGGATCGCCCCCATCGACCTCGTCGCCGTCAACCTGTACCCGTTCCGGGAGGCGACGGCAGGCGGGGCGACCGACGCCGTGGCCGCCGAAAACGTCGACATCGGCGGACCGGGGATGCTCCGCGCGGCGGCCAAGAACTTCGCCTTCGTCGCCGCCATCGTCGACCCGGCCGACTACGACGCCGTCGCCGACGAGCTCGAGGCCCACGACGGGACGCTCTCGATGGCCACGCGCCGCCGCCTCGCGGCCAAAGGGTTCGCCCACACGGCCGACTACGACGCCGCCATCGCCGCCTTCTTCGCCGGCGACTCCCCCCACCTCGGCATCGAGGCGGACGAGGCGGAGGCGATGCCCGAGCGCTTCGCCGTCGATCTCCCGAAGGCCGACGACCTCCGCTACGGCGAGAACCCGCACCAGCGGGCGGCGCTCTACGGGGACGCGTCGGGGATCTACGAGGTGCTCCATGGCAAGGCGTTGTCGTTCAACAACCTCATCGACCTCACGGCCGCGCTCGACCTCGTCAAGGAGTTCGCCGGAGGGCCACCGACCGTCGCGATCCTCAAGCACACGAACCCGTGCGGCGTCGGGCAGGCTGACGGCTTGGAGACGGCCTACCACAAAGCGTTCGCGACCGATCGTCAGAGCCCGTTCGGCGGAATCGTCGTCGTCAACCGGCCGCTTGACCAGGCCACGGCCGAGGCCATCGACGCCGTGTTCACCGAGATCATCATCGCGCCCGACTTCGAGGACGGCGTGCTCGACTTCCTCCAGCAGAAGAAGAACCGCCGGCTCGTCAGTGCGGACCTGGCCGCCTCGGGCGACGGTCGGAACGTGCGGACGGTCTCCGGAGGGCTCCTCGTGCAGGACCCCGACGCCCCTCTCGCGGCCGACGTTCGCGACGGCTGGACGGTCCCGACCGAGCGGCAGCCGACCGAGCGCGAGTGGGCCGACCTCGACTTCGCGTGGCGCGTCTGCAAGCACGTCAAGTCGAACGCGATCGTCTACGCCCGCGACGGCGCGACGCTCGGGATCGGGGCCGGGCAGATGAGCCGGATCGACGCGAGCGAGATCGCCGTCGCGAAGGGCGCCAAGTCGGAGCTCGACTTCGCGGGCTGCGTCGTCGCGAGCGACGCGTTCTTCCCGTTCGCCGACGGCCTCGAGGCCGCCGCCGAGGCGGGCGCGACGGCGGCCGTCCAGCCCGGCGGGAGCGTCCGCGACGACGAGGTGATCGCGGCGGCCGACGCCCGCGGTGTGGCCATGGCCTTCACGGGCCGGCGGCACTTCCGCCACTGAGCCCCGGCGAGGCGGGCACTTCGATCGAGACGCGCGTCCCTGCCCCGGGCGCCGACGTGATGTCGAGGCACCCTCCGACGAGCCGGATCCGGTCCCGGGCCCCCGCCAGCCCGATCCCGCCCGCCCGGCGGGCCGCCAACGGGTCGAACCCGACGCCGTCGTCGGCCACCACGATTCGGACGCCAGCCGCCGCCGCGGCCTCGACCGTCAGTAGCACCCGGTGGGCCCCGGCGTGCTTGACCACGTTGAACAGGAACTCCCGGAGCACGCCGTAGAGCAGGACCCGCACGGCCTCGTCAACCTGGGGGATCCCGTCCTCAACGTCCACTTCGACCTCGAGCCCGTAGACGTCTTTCTGCTGATCGGCCAGCCAGCCCACGAGTTCGCCGAGCGTCCCCTCGTGGAGGACGGGCGGGGTCAGTTCGTGGGCCAGCGTCCGAGTCAGCCGCGAGGCGTGTTCCACGAGTTCGGAGGCCCGGTGGTGGTCGCCGACAGCGAGCATCATCTGGACCCCGTGGAGAACTTGCTGGAGGTCGTCGTGGAGCACGTGGCCGATCCGTCGGCGCTCCTCCTGCTCCGCCATCGTGAGGGCATTCGCCAGACCCTGGACCTCCTCGGTCCGCTCGGCCACTCGGGACTCGAGGTCCTGGTTCAGCAGGCGGAGCGACGCGCTGGTCGCTTCGAGTTCGGCGGCGGCCGCGTTCCGCTGCTCGAGGTGATACCGGACGGCGATCTCCGTCATCACCGACTCCGCCAGCGCCTCCAGCGTCGCGAGGTCTCGCTCGGTCCACTGCCGCGGCTCGGGGGCGATGGCGCAGAGCGACCCGATCACGACGTTGTCGGGCGTGGCGAGCGGGACGCCGAGGTAGGCCACCACCGAAAGGTCCTCGATGGCCAGGTTGTCCTGGACCAACGGGTGCTCGCGAGCGTCGGGGACGACGAGCGGCTCCGCCTGGTCCACGACGTGCTGGCAGAACGAGTGCGAGAGCGGGGTTTGACGGAGCGAGCACCACGGCTCGGGGAGGCCCTGCTGGCTCTTGAAGAACTGCCGGTCGCGGTCGATGAGCGACACCAGCGCGACCGGGACGTCGAGGATCATCCGCACGAGGTCCGTCAGCCGGTCGAAGGAGGGCTCGGGCGGGCTGTCGAGCAGCCCCGTGACCCACAACGCCTGCTGGCGGAGGGAGGGCTCAGGCGGACGGTTCGGCATGGGGAGGCGCAGCGGCCCCCACAGTCTACACACGCTCTCGCATCCATCCGCTAACCCCGGACTGCGGCGGCACGGGCCGCGGCCGGGGCTCTCGGTCCTCCCTGAAAAATCAAGCCCGCGGGCCCGGGTCTGGAGGGGGCGCCTCGTTAGCTTGACGCCCGTGCGTGCTGCCCACCACGGCCCCCGGACGGACGGGGCCGACGACCACGTGCCTCCCGCTGCCTCCGACCGGCGCCCATCGCGCCGCCCGATCTCCCCCCGCCCCCGTGCTCAACCCGTTCTCGGTCGACGTCGCCATCGACCTCGGCACCGCCAATACGCTCATCCACGTCCGCGACAAGGGGATCGTGCTCAACGAGCCGTCCATTGTCGCCATCGACCGGCGGTCCGGCAAGCCCGTCGCCATCGGGACCGAGGCGCTGCTGATGCACGAACGAACGCACAAGGACATCGAGACCATCCGGCCGCTCAACGACGGCGTCATCGCCGATTTCTCGGTCGCCGACGCGCTGATCCGAGGCCTCATCCGCCGCGTCAAGCCGGGCTGGCTGACGAGCATCGGGCGGATGGTCATCTGCGTGCCGAGCGGCATCACCGAGGTCGAGCGCCGCGCCGTCAAGGACGCGGCCCAGAACGCGGGCGCGCGCCAGGTCATGCTCATCGATGAGCCGATGGCCGCCGCCATTGGGATCGGGCTGACCGTCCAGGAGCCCGTCGGCAACATGATCGTGGACATCGGCGGCGGGACGACCGAGATCGCGGTGATCGCCCTCAACGGCATCGTCGTCGACGAGTCGATCCGAGTGGGCGGCAACGAGCTCGACGAGGCCGTGATGCAGTACTTCAAGAAGCACCACAACCTCCTCATCGGGAGCCGGACGGCCGAGCGGATCAAGTGCGAGATCGGGAGCGCGCAGAAGCTGGACCCCGAGCTCGAGCTCTCGGTCAAGGGCCGCGACCTCGTGACGGGCGTCCCCAAGACGCGCGTTGTGTCGAGCGAGGACGTCCGCGAGGCGCTCCGCCCGAGCGTCAACCAGATCGCCGCGGCCGTCGTCCGGGCGCTGGAGCGGACGCCGCCGGAGCTCGGCGGCGATGTCCTCGAGCGCGGCATCATGCTCACCGGCGGCGGCGCGCTCCTCAAGGGCCTCGACGACTACCTCCGCGAGCGGACCGAGCTGCCGGTGTTCTCGGCCGAGGACCCGCTCACGGCCGTCGTCCGCGGGACGGGCTCCGTGTTGGAGGACATCGACGGCTACATGCCGGTGCTGAGCAACTGAGTCCTCGAGCGTGAGGCGGATGACGAGAGGCTCCCCGCCTCGGCGCCGAGGCGGACATAGCGGGGGGTCCTCACGTCTCACCCCTAGGACCTCCCGCCTTCCCCGAACCGCCCCCGCGCTCGGGAGTAGGCGGCCCGAACCCTCCCCCCTCCTCTCGGATGGCCCTTGCGCAGCAGGTCTGGGAGCGCTCGCGCGACTACGTCGTGTTCGGAGCGCTTCTCCTCGTCGGCATCGTGATCTTCGTCGGCCGGAACGGGCCGGCGCTCCGGGCCGCCCGCGCGGCGAGCCTCACGGTCACAGCCCCGGTCGAGGGCGCGTTCGAGCGGGCCGCGCAGTTCCGCCGGTCGCTCGTCGAGAACGAGCGGCTCCGCTCCGAGACCGCCCAGCTCTCCGCCGAGGTGGCCCGGCTGCGGGAGGCGTCGGCCGAGAACGCCCAGCTCCGCTCGCTCCTCCAGTTCCCCGACACCACGAACACGCGCCGCGTCGTGGCCCGCGTCGTGGCGAAGGACATCACGGAGCAGACGAACCTGCTGACGATCGACGCCGGGGCCCGCGACTCGATCGAGGTCGGGATGCCCGTCATCAACGAGCGCGGCATCGTGGGGCGCGTCGTGCTCACGAGCGACCGGTACTCGGTGGTGATGCCGCACCAGAACACGCAGTTCCGCGTGCCGGCGGCCATCGAGGCGCTCGGGCGCGAGGGCGTCGTCCGGTGGGACGGCGCCGCGTTCGACCGGCTCACGATGGAGTACGTCGTCAAGACGGAGCCCGTCGAGCGCGGGATGCTCGTCGTGACGAGCCCGTTCTCGGGCGTCTTCCCCGCCGGCATCCCCGTCGGCCGCGTCGACACGGCGTACGCCGCGGCCGGGCGCAACGACTACGTGATCCACCTCGACCCGGCCGCGCCGATCTCTGAGGTGGGCTACGTCTACGTGCTCCTGACGCGGCCCGATCCGGAGCAGGCCATCCTCGAGGCTGCCGCGCGTGACTCGCTCGGCATCGAGCGCCAGCAGGCGGCCCTGGAGGCCCGGCTCCAGGCGACGACGCCCGACGAGTAGGCCGGCCTCGGACGCTCTGAGGGTCGACTCCGGTTTCTCCCCCCGCGCGGCGTCCGGGAGCGCACGATCCTGTTTCTTCCCGCCGTTCCGGCCGCCGTCCCAGTCCGCCCCCCGATGTCCGTCCGCCACCGACTTCTCCCGCTCCTCCTCGCCCTGTTCGCCGTCGCCGCCGGCGCCCAGCCGACCTCGACGCAGGCGGGCCTCGCCGAGCGGATCGACGAGGTCCTCGACGCCCGGGCCTTCGACGACGCCTACTGGGGCGCCTACGTCGTCAACCTCGACACCGGAACGGAGCTCTACGACCGGAACGCCGCACGCCGGTTCATCCCGGCGAGCAACATGAAGATCCTCTCGACGGCCGCCGCCGTCGACGCGCTCGGACCGGGCTTCCGCTACCGCACGCGGCTCTACGCCGACGGCGAGGTCCAGAACGGGACGCTGCTCGGCTCGCTCATCGTCCGGGGCGCCGGCGACCCGACGATCGGCGGGCGCTACGCCGACGGCGACATGCTCCGCGTCTTCCGGCAGTGGGCCGACAGCCTCCGCGCGGCCGGCATCCGCCGGATCCAGGGCGACGTGATCGGCGACGACGACGTGTTCGACAACGTCCACCTCGGGCAAGGCTGGCAGTGGGACGACCTCAAGTGGTATTACGGCGCCGAGGTCTCGGGCCTCCAGTTCAACGAGGGGACGGTCCACGTCGAGGTCCACGGCACCTCCCCGGGGTCGCCTGCCCGGATCGAGGTCGAGCCTGACTACGGCTACGCCCGGTTCGTCAACCGCTCGACCACGACGTCCGGCGGCGGCATCCGCGAGGGGTACGACCGCGCGCTCTCGGAGAACGTGTTCACGGTGTCGGCCAGCGTTCCCGCCGGGCGGACCGAGACCGAGGACCTGTCGATCGTCAACCCGACCGACTACTTCGTCTCGACGATGATCGGAGTGTTCGAGGACCAGGGGATCGAGGTCGTCGGCGCGGCCGTCGACGTCGACGAGTGGGGCCGCCGGCCGCGGTACGAGCTCCTCACCCGCGTCGCGACCACCACGTCGCCGCCGCTCTCGGAGATCATCAAGGAGACGAACGAGTCGTCGAACAACCTCTACGCCGAGCACCTTCTCCGCACGCTCGGCGCCTACGTCTATCGTGGGGCCGACCTCCCGACGGGCTCCGCGTTCGCGGGCTTCGAGGCGTCGAAGCCGTTCCTCGAGCGCGTGGGCGTCGACCCCGAGAGCTTCCGCGTGGCCGACGGGTCGGGGCTCTCGGCGCTCAACCGGCTCACGCCGGTCGGTCTCGTCGGCGTCCTCCGCGGGATGTACCAACACCCCGACCGCGCCACGCGCGAGGCGTTTTGGAACTCGCTAGCCGTGGGCGGCTACACCGGCACGATCCGCAGCCGCTACCGCTCGGGCGACGCGCGCGGGAACGTCCGCGCGAAGACCGGCTACATCTCGGGCGCCCGGACGCTCTCGGGCTACGTCCGGAGCGCCTCCGGCGACATCCTCGCGTTCTCGCTGCTGTGCAACAACTACACGGTCTCGACGAGCCGCGTGAACAGCGCCCAGGACCAGATCGTCGAGCTCCTGGCGGACTACGAAGGGCGGTAGGCTGTCTCCTTACCCACGTCGCGTGGGGGCCCGGCCGCCACGAATCACGCAACAAGCCGGCCCGCACTCGAAACCCCGCCCGCCTCGGCACGTCGCCGGGCGCCCACAGACCGCACGCGTTTTGACCCCGATCCACGCCACGACCGTCCTCGGCGTCCTCCACAACGGCCGCGTCGCCCTCGGCTCCGACGGGCAGGCCACGATGGGCGACACCGTCATGAAGCACAAGGCGCAGAAGGTGCGCCCGCTCTACGGCGGCAAGCTCCTGGCCGGCTTCGCCGGCTCCACCGCCGACGCGTTCACGCTCTTCGAGCGGTTCGAGGCCAAGCTGGAGCAGTACGGCGGCAACACGGTCCGCGCCGCCGTCGAGCTCGCCAAGGACTGGCGGACCGACCGGTACCTCCGCCGCCTCGAGGCGCTCCTCGCCGTCGCCGCCCCCGACCGGCTCCTCCTCGTCTCGGGCACCGGCGACGTCATCGAGCCCGACGACCCGATCCTCGCCATCGGCTCGGGCGGGAGCTACGCGCTCGCCGCGGCCCGCGCCATGATGAAGCACGCCCCCGACCTGTCGGCCAAGGAGATGGTCGAGGAGGGGCTCCGCATCGCGGGCGAGATCTGCATCTACACGAATCTCCACACGACGGTCCTCGAGCTCGACGCCGAGGAGTAGTCGGCCCTGGCTCCCCCCACCTCGGCGTCGACGCGGTGGGGGAACCCCCGAGCAGACGAGCGGACGTAGCTTGCGGCCGCGCGCCATTCCTTCGCGCGCATTCCGTACCCCGCAAGCCATCGCTCCCATGTCTGAGATCGCGCCCGAGGGCGTCGAGGGCGCCCGCCAAGCGGCCGTCCTCGTCGATTATCAAAACCTCCACCACTACCTGAAGGGCCGCCTCGGCCGCGACGGGTCCTCCGCCGACCTCGCCGGCCACCTCTTCAAGGCCCTCCGCGACCGCCTCGCCGCCGACGACACGCGCCTCGTCCGCGGCCGCGCCTACGCCGACTTCGGCGGCCTCGACGACCACACGCGCCACGTCCAGCGGACGCTCTACCTCCACGCCATCGAGCCGGTCTACGTCCCGGCCACGATGCACCGGAACACCACGGACCTCCAGTTGGCCGTCGACGCCGTCGAGATGCGGAGCCGGCACCCGGAGATCACGACGTACGTCCTCCTGGCTGGCGACCGCGACTACGCGCCGGTCGTGACGGCCCTCCTGGCCCAGAACAAGCGCGTGCTCGTCGTCGGCTTCAAGGAGCACCTCTCGCCGTACCTCCTGGAGCACACCGACGCCGGCGAGTTCGTCGACGCCAACGACCTGCTCCCGAGCAACTCGCTCCCGCCCGAGGCCGAGGTCGGCACGCCGATCCAGACGACCGAGTTCGAAGAGGCCCAGGACCCGCAGTACGAGATCGACTACGACGCCCTGGAGGTGATCGAGAAGTTCTTCGGGCAGTACGAGGAGATCTACCTCACGCCCCTCCTCCGCCGCCTCAGCGACGAGATCGGCGAGGTCGACGGGCACGACCCGAAGTCGCTCGTCGCGGACCTCGAGGAGTGCGGGGCCGTCCGCCTCGAGCGCCGCAAGGGGATGCCGTACGACTACACGGTGCTCTTGGTGAACGGCGAGCACCCCGCCGTGACGGAGGTCCGCGAAGAGATCCACGGGGCGTCGGTCCAGACGGCCGATGACGGGCTCCCGTTCGAGGACGACGCGGAGATTTGAGGGGTGCCCAACGGGGAGTGGGGATTGTGCCGTCACCCCTCACTCTTCACGCATCACCCCTTACCCGGTGGGCGTAGCCGGCGCACAGACGCAGACTCATTCCATGGACGCCACCACGACCCTCCCCGCGACGACCGCCAGCGCTGAGCCCGTCGACGACCTCGCCGGGCTCACGCCGCGCCAGATCGTCGCCGAGCTCGACAAGTACGTCGTCGGCCAGAGCGACGCCAAGCGGTCCGTCGCCATCGCCCTCCGCAACCGCTGGCGCCGGCTCCACGCCGACGAGGCCCTCCGCGACGAGATCACGCCGGCCAACATCGTGCTCATCGGGCCGACCGGCGTCGGCAAGACCGAGATCGCGCGGCGGCTGGCGAAGCTCACCGGCGCCCCGTTCGTCAAGGTCGAGGCCACCAAGTTCACCGAGGTCGGCTACGTCGGCCGCGACGTCGAGTCGATGATCCGCGACCTCGTGGACCTCGCCGTGACGCAGGCCCGCGACGCCCAGGTCGAGCGGGTCCAGGAGCCCGCCCGCGAGCGCGCCGTCGACCGGCTCCTCGACATCCTCGTCCCGCCCTCGAAGCCGAAGGCCGGCACCCAGAACCCGTTCGGCTTCCCCCTCGGAGGGCAGCAGCAGCCCGCGACGCCTCAGACCGAGGCGTCCGACGATGACGAGCAGCACCGCCAGCGGACGCGCGCCAAGTTCCGCGACTGGCTCGACGAGGGGAAGCTCGACGAGCGCGAGGTCGAGGTCGACGTGACGCTCGACAAAACGACGAACCTCCAGATGTTCGGGCCGATGGGGCTCGAAGAGATGGGGATCAACCTCCAGGAGATGCTCGGCGGGATGGGCAAGAAGCGCCAGAAGCGGCGCGTGAAGGTGCCCGAGGCGCTCGATCTCCTGGCTCAGGAGGAAGCGCAGAAGCTGATCGACCAGGAGTCGGCCAAGGCCGAGGCGCTCCGGCGCGTCGAGCAGGCCGGGATCGTGTTCATCGACGAGATCGACAAGGTCGCCGGGCGGCAGGGCGCCGGCTCCGGCGGCGGCTCCGGCCCGGACGTCTCGCGCGAGGGCGTCCAGCGCGACCTCCTCCCCATCGTCGAGGGCTCGACGGTGATGACGAAGCACGGCTCGGTCAAGACCGACCACATCCTGTTCATCGCCTCCGGGGCGTTCCACGTCTCGAAGCCGAGCGACCTCATCCCGGAGCTCCAGGGCCGCTTCCCGATCCGCGTCGAGCTCGGGTCGCTGTCGGAGGACGACTTCGTCCAGATCCTGACGGCGCCCGAGAACGCGCTCCTCAAGCAGTACGCGGCGATGTTCGCGTCGGAGGGCGTCGAGCTCACGTTCACCGACGACGCGGTCCGCGCGATCGCCCAGACGGCGGCGCGCGTGAACGAGGAGGTCGAGAACATCGGCGCGCGTCGACTCCACACGATCCTGACGACGCTCCTCGAAGACCTCCTCTTCGACGTCCCCGACGGCCCACACGGCGACGCCATCGAGATCACGGCCGCCGACGTGGACGACAAGCTGGCCGGCGTGGTCAAGAACCGCGACCTCAGCCAGTACATCCTCTAGCGGGATGAGGCATGCGGGATGGGGGATGAGGCGGGTCGCCGGCTGCGGGGCGGCCGGGCGCTCCGTCCACCCCGTCCCCGAGGCCGGCCGCCTCGGTGGGTCCGTGGGGGCGCCGAGGTGAGCCGGAGGCGCGCGGCTCTCGACCGGCTCCAGGCGCTCGGCGGGGGGCGGTCCGCCCGGCAGGTGCTCACGCTCGTGACGGGGGCGACGGCGGCGCAGGCGCTCGTGTTCGCCGCGCGGCCCGTCCTCACGCGGCTCTACACGCCCGAGGCCTTCGGCCTCCTCGGCGTGATCCTCGCGCCGGCCTACCTCCTCGCGACGCTCGCGACGCTCCGGTACGACGACGCGATCGTGGTGCCGCGCGACGACCGCGACGGCGCCGGCGTCCTGATGCTCGCCCTCATCGGGTCGGCCGCCACCGGCGTGCTGCTGGCGCTCCTGCTGCCGCTTCGGGACGCCGCCGGGGCCGCGCTCGGGGTCCCCGAGGTCGCGCCCTTCCTCGTGGTGCTGCCGGTCGTGGTGACGGCCCTCGGCGTGGCCGCCGCGACGCAGTCGTGGCTGACGCGGGTCGAGCGGTTCCGGGCGATCTCCCTGGCGATTCTTGCGCAGGCCGTGGTCTCGGTCGGCGCCCAGATCCTGTTCCGGGACCGCGCCGCATGGGGGCTCGTGGCCGGTGCGGCAGCCGGCGCGGTGGTGCTGGCGGCCGTCGGCCTCGCGGCGGCCGTCCGCGGCGGCGCGTTCAGCGAGGCGGCCGGGGCCGACCTGCGCGCGCTCGCCCGGCGCTTCCGACGGTTCCCCGCGTTCGGCCTTCCGGCCTCGGGGATGACGCAGCTCGCGGCCCGCCTCCCGCCGCTCGTCCTCATCGGCGCGTTCGGGCCGGCGCTCGTGGGGCAGTTCACCGTCGCCATCGCGTCCGTCGCCGTGCCGATCGGGCTGGTCACCGACGCCGTCGGGCAGGTGTTCTACGTCCGCGCGGCCGAGGCGACGCGGGAGGGCCGCCTCGGGCCGCTCGTCGAGACGTCCTTTGGCCGGCTCGTCGCGTTCGCGGCGTTCCCGGTGGGGGCGGTCGCGGTGCTGGGGCCCGAGCTGTTCGCCGTCGTCTTCGGCGAGCCCTGGCGGGAGGCCGGCGTCATCGCTCGGACGCTGACGCCCTGGCTCCTCCTGGCCGCCGTGGCCCCTCCCCTCACACGGGTCTTCGACGTCACCGAGCGGCAGCGGGAGGAGCTGAGCACGGGCGTCTGGACGGCCGCGCTGGTCGGCGGCGCCCTCGTGGCCGGCGCGTGGGTCGGCGAGATCACGCTCGCGCTCCAGCTCCTGGCGGCGGGTGGCGTCGCCGCACGGCTGGTCCAGCTCGCGGTCATCGCGCGGGTCTCCGACGCCCCGTTCGCCCGGATCCTGGTGGACCTGATCTGGAGCGCGTGCGCGGCGGCCCTCGCCCTCCTCCCCGCCGGGCTCGGGCTGGTGTGGGGCGGCCTCTGGGCCGGACTCGCGGGCGCCGTCGTCGGCGCACCGCTCTACGGCCTCCTCGTCTTCCGCCTCGCGGCTCGCGCCGTCGGGCCCACCCGAAACGACTGACCCCGGCCGCCTCGGTGCCGAGGCGGCCGGGGCCGGAAACGAACGACGGTCCGCCTACTGGGCGACCTGGATCCGCGCGAGGCGCTTGCCGAACCGGTAGTCGCCCGACTGCGCGAGGACGGCGTCGACGAGCGGCTCCGGCACGTCGACCAGCGTGTGGCGGTCGTCGATGAGGATCTTGCCGAGCGCCTTGCCCGGGATGTCGGCCGTGCGCGCGAGGGCGCTGACGACCTGCCCCGGGCGGACGCCCGCGTCGTGGCCCGCGTCGAGCGCGAGGCGGACGAAGCCGGACTCTCTCGAGCTCCGATCCGACCCGTTGGACGACCGGCCGTGGGACCGGCCGCGATCGGAGTGGTGCGAGTTCGAGCGCGAGCGGGTCTCGCGGACCTCGGAGATCGGCTCGATCGGCATCTCGTTGCGCGCCTTCCGGGCGACGGCGAGCGCCGCGGCGGCGATCCGCATCGGGTCCTCGCCGGCCGACACGAGGTCGAGGATGATCTTCCGGTCCTCGACCGGCGGGTGCTCGATGTTCGCGGCGACGGCGGCGACGAGGCGCTCGGCCCGGGCAGTCTCGACGTCCTCGACCGACGGGAGCTCCGCGAACGGGATCTCACGCTGAGCGGCCCGCTCGACGCGGTGCAGGAGCCCTCGTTCACGCGGGTCGACGAGCGAGTAGGCCGTCCCCTCGCGCCCCGCGCGGCCGGTCCGGCCGACGCGGTGGACGTAGGACTCGGCGTCTACCGGGAGGTCGATGTTGAACACGTGCGAGACGTGGTCGATGTCGAGCCCGCGCGCCGCGACGTCGGTGCCGACGAGGATGCGGACCTGCTGCTTCTTGAACCGGGCCAGGACGGCCGTCCGCTGGGCCTGGCTGAGCTCGCCCGAGATCGGCTCGGCGGCGTAGCCGAGCGCGCTGAGGTCGGCTGCGAGCCGGGCCGTCGCCTCGCGGGTGCGGACGAAGGCGAGCGCGCTCGTCACGTCGTCGGTCTCGATCAGCCGGACCATCGCGGCCAGCTTGTCGCGGCCCTGGACGAGGAACGCCTTCTGCTCGATGTCCTCGGCCGTCCGGTCGCCCTCGGCGACCGCGATCGTCTCGGGGTCGGTGAGGTAGGTCTGCGAGATCTTGCGGATCCGGCTCGGGAGCGTGGCCGAGAGGAGCGCCGTCTGGCGGACCTCCGGCGTGGCCTGGAGGATCGTCTCGAGGTCCTCGGCGAAGCCCATCGAGAGCATCTCGTCGGCCTCGTCGAGCACGACGGTCTCGACGGCCCCGAGATCGATGGCCTGGCGCGAGAGGAGATCCACGAGCCGGCCCGGCGTGGCGACCACGACGTCGACGCCGCGGTTGATCCGGCGGATCTGCTTGTGGTAGGGCTGCCCGCCGTAGATCGGGAGCGAGCGGATGTCGAGGGCCTCGCCGTAGGTGTAGATCGCGCTCGACACCTGGACGGCCAGCTCGCGGGTGGGCGTGAGGACGAGCGCGCGGATCGTGCCGCGGTCCTCGTGCGTGGCCAGCTTCTGGAGGAGCGGGAGCGCGAACGCGGCCGTCTTGCCGGTGCCCGTCCGGGCCTGGCCAATGGCGTCGCGGCCGTCGAGGAGGACCGGGATGAGGCCGGCCTGGATGGCGGTCGGCTCGGTGTAGCCGAGGTCGGCCACGGTCTGCGCCAGCTCGGGGCGCAGGGAGAGATCAGAAAACGTCATGGGAAGCCGCAGCGCGGCGGAGGAGAGGCGTCGGCCTCGAAGCGTGGGATGGCCGTCGTGGCCTCGGGCGTTGCCCGGTCCGCGTCCACGCTCCTGCCTCTCGTCCGGAGAGTCCCCTCACGGGGGAAAGCCTGGGCCGGCGGCGTCTCCGCGCGCCGGTGCTGGGTCCCTTTCGGTGCACAGGCTAGCCCCAGACCGGCGCGGGCGTGCGCGGCCGGAGTGATGAGAACACGAAAACCCTGCGCAGGCCGCCGTCCCCCAAGGCGCTCCCGGCGTCCGGTACCTTCCGGGTCCACTCCCGCCGCCCGTCCTGCCCGCCCCCGACGACCCCCGCTACGCCGCGCTCTGGGAGCGGAGCCCCGGGCGCTCGCCGTTCTCGCACCCGGCCGCCGTCGCCGCCTACGCCGACGCCTTCGACCTCCCCGCCCGCGTCCTGGCCGTCGAGGATGACGGCGCGTGGTCGGCCGCCGTCCCCGTCTTCGAAAAGCGGCGCGGGCCGTTTGTGGCGGCGGCCCTCCCGCCCGTCTGCCCCGTCCATCGGCCGCTCCTGGCGGCGCCGCTCCGCGAGACGGACACGCACGACCGGACGTCGCCGCTCGACCGGCTCCTCCTCCGCCTCGACGCCGAGGTGGACCAGGCCACTTTCGCACTCGGCGACGAAGACCTCCGGCCCTACACCTGGGCCGGCTGGACGGTCTCGCCCCGGTCCACCTACCGCCTCGCGCTCGGCGAGAACGACGTCCTCCCCGGGTACTCGTCGTCGACCCGCCGGACGGTGCGGCGGGAGACCGAGGCGTTCGACTTCGTCGTCGGCCCCGAGTTCGCCGCCGACGCGGTCCGCCTGATGATGGAGGGCTACAAGCGTCACGGCACTGACCTCGGGCTCGATCCCCAGCGCCTCGTGCGGCTCGCGGGGGCGTTCGACGAGGCCGGGCTCGCGCGGACGTTCGCGGCTCGCCGGGGCGGCGTCACCGAGGCCGCCTTCGTGGCCCCGAGCGATGGGCGGACGGCGACGTACTGGATCGCCGGCAGCGAGCCCGGGCCGGCCATGACGGTCCTCCTCACGCACGCGCTCCGCCAGCTCGCAGCGGAGGGCGTCGCCGCGTTCGACTTCGGGGGCGCCAACACGCCGCCCATCGCGGAGTTCAAGCGCCAGTTCGGCCCGTCGCTCGCGCCGGCACCGATCGCACGTCGGGAGATGCACCCCGCACTCCGGCTCGCCAAGCGGCTGACCGGTCGCTGACTCGGTCCGCCTCGGCGTCGAGGTGGGCGGGGCTAGAGCGAACCGCGGAGCTTCTCGGCGGTGACGACGCGGCCGATGGCGAGCGCGAAGGCGGCCTCGCGCATCGTCGAGCCGAGCTCCTTCTGCTTCTCCGCGACGTCGTGGTAGGCCTTGAGGAGGATGTTCTCCAGCCGGTCGTTCACGTTCTCGAGGCTCCAGCGGTACTGCTGGAAGTTCTGGCTCCACTCGAAGTAGCTCACGATCACGCCGCCCGCGTTCGCGAGGATGTCGGGGACGACGATCACGCCGCGCTCCCGAAGCGCCTCGTCGGCGCGAGGCGTCACGGGGAGGTTGGCGCCCTCCACCACGAGGTTGGCCTGGACGGTGTGGACGTTGTCGATGTGGATCGCGCTCTCGATGGCGGCCGGGATGAGCACGTCGCACTCGACGCCCATGAACTCGTCGCCGGAGACGGCATCGGCGCCGTCGTAGCCGCGGAGGGTCCGGTCGCCACCCTCGCGGTTGACGTACGCCACGAGGCCGTCGAGGTCGAGGCCGTCGGCCTTGTAGTAGCCGCCGGTGTGGTCGCTCACCGCGACGACCGTCGCACCGCGCTCGGCCAACAGGAGCGCCGCGTTCATGCCCACGTTGCCGAAGCCCTGGACGGCCACGCGGAGGTCACCGGGGACCTTGCCGAGGTGGTCCCGCGCGGCGGCCAACGTCACGAGCATGACGCCGCGGCCCGTCGCCTGCTCGCGGCCGGGGCTCCCGCCGAGCTCGAGCGGCTTGCCAGTCACGACGGCCGGGTTGTACCCGTGCTGCCGTCCGTACTGGTCGACGATCCAGGCCATCGTCTGGGCGTTCGTGCCCATGTCGGGCGCCGGGACGTCGCGGTTGGGGCCGAGGATGAGATGGATCCGCGAGATGTAGCGCCGCGTGACGTGCTCGAGCTCGCGCGTCGTGAGGTCCGGCGGGTTCACGTTCACGCCGCCCTTGCCGCCCCCGAACGGGACGTCGACGAGCGCCGTCTTGTAGGTCATCGTCTCGGCCAGGGCCCGGACCTCCTGCTCGTCGACGAGCGACGAGAACCGGATGCCGCCCTTGAACGGCCCGCGCGCCCCGTTGTGCTGGATGCGGTAGCCGATGAATGTCGTGAACGAGCCGTCCTCGCGGTAGAGCGGGACCTCGACCTTCATCTCGCGGAACGGCGTCCGGATGAGCTTGCGCCACTCGGGGCTGAGGTCGAGGAGGTCAGCGGCGCGCTCGAAGTTGCCGGAGGCGATCTCGTAGGCGGAGACCTTGGGGACTGCGGACATGGGGGCAGGTCGGGGAGAAGGGACCGCAAGGTCGGAAGCGCTCCCGAGCCGTGCCACTCTCATTTCGGTGCGCCCCGACGCGTCCGAACTGCGGAGGGACCGGCGACCTCTCCCCTGCTCCCCATGCCGCGACTCCTCGTCCTCGCCGCCCTCGCCCTCCTCCTCTCGGCCCCGGCCGAGGCGCAGATCCGCGACTCGCTCCTCTGGTTCCGCGCCGGCATCATGTTCGAGACCGTCGACGGCGGCCCCGGGCGGGCCGTCTGGAAGGCGCCCGCCAACGCGCCCGCCGCCCGGTCGATCTCGTTCGGCCAAGGCCGTCGGTTCTCGCCGCCGATCGAGCTCCGGTACCTGGACTCGCTCTACGTCGGGTCCGGCCGAGTCCCCGGGGCGGACCGAGTCTCCGCCGTCCGGGTCCAGATGAGTAGCGGCACGCTCACCGTCCGCGCGCCGCAGGGCGGGTGGGACGAAGGCGTCGCCGCGGCCCGCGCCGTGTTCGAGCCGAACGACGCGAACGCGCAGCAGGCCGAGGTCCGCGTGTGGACCGACATGCGGCCGGGCGAGGCCCAGTTCAACATCGGGATGCCGCCGTCGTTCGCGTCGGGCTGGGACGTCGGGCGCGGCGGGCGCTGACCGGCGCCCTGTGGCCGCCCCGCCTCGGCGCCGAGGCGGGGCTACTCGCGAACCATCACGACGACGCCCTTCGGCTCGACCACGACGGACGTCGGGCTCCCGCCCACAACGGAGACCGTGTCCGGCACCTCACCGTCGAGCGCGACGATCGCATCCTCCGCCGTCGAGCGGGCGACAGTCCGCCAGGACCCGTCCGGCGCGTCGACCTCGATCTGGACGCGCTGATCGCCTCCGTTGATGCCGACCAGCACCCGGCCGCCGACGAGGTACGCGAGGACACGTCCGTCCTCCCCGTAAAACGGGCGGACCCACCCCTCCGGCACGGCCTCGCCGACCCGGAACACCTCGCCGGCCTCCGACAGCCGGAGCGCGATGAGCCCCTCCCACCAGTCGAACATCTCGGCGTGATCGACCGGGCCCTCCCGGTTGCCGACGGTCTCCCAGAGGAAAGCGTTCGCCGCGCGGAGGTTGTAGGTGTCGCCGCGGCCCTTGATGTAGATCGGTGCGACCGCCATCTCGGTCCGCTCCCACTCGCCGTCGATCTCCCCGGGCAGCGACGCGAGGCCCTTCGAGCGCGCGATCTCCGTCCCGCCGTGCATCACGACGGGGCCGAGGGAGGTCAATAACAACGTCGCCGCGATCCGCATCTCGGCGGCACGGACGCCCTCCCTGCCGTCCCACGCGCAGTCGCCCGTCTGGCACGACGCGAAGCGATCCGCGAGGGCCCAGTTGTCGTGGATGTCGAGGTAGTTGATGCCGGCGTTCGGCGTCGGCTCCTCGGGGTAGGCGTTGGCGACGCCCACAAGCGCGGCCTCGCGCGCCTCGGGGTCGCCGCCGGCGAACCCGCGGGAGCTCGGGGCCGGCGTCGGGTCGTCGAGCGGCGAGCCCTTGAACGCGTTGCGGGCCTCGTCCTGGAAGAA
Organism: Rubrivirga marina; assembly: GCF_002283365.1. Taxonomy (NCBI): domain Bacteria; kingdom Pseudomonadati; phylum Rhodothermota; class Rhodothermia; order Rhodothermales; family Rubricoccaceae; genus Rubrivirga; species Rubrivirga marina. The sequence goes on from NZ_MQWD01000001.1 coordinate 3,460,579, forward strand.
GGTGATGGGCGAGTCGGCCTTGTACCAGTCCCAAGACGGGTTCGCCTCGTAGTCGGGGTCGTTCGACCCGATCCACGGCTCGCCGTAGATCAGGACGTCCTCGCCCAGCTCGGCCTGGAGCCAGCGGAGCGTCTGCTCGTCGGTCTGCCCCGCGAGGTCGATCCGGAAGCCGTCGATGCCGAACACCTCGACGAGTTGGCGGAGTTGGTCGAGCAGCCAGCGCTGCACGAACGGCCGGTTTTCCGACTTCACTTCGTTGCCGAACGCTCCGATGTGGTTGCCGTCGTCGTCGAGCCGGTAGTAGTACCACTTGTCGATCCCGTTGAAGGTCAGGAGTTGCTCGACGCCCTCCATGTTCTCGCCCGTGTGGTTGAACACGACGTCGACCACGACGGCGATGCCGCGCTCGTGGAATGCGTCGACGAGGTCGCGGAGCCGCTCGCGCTCGTGGCCCGGCTCGTCGCCCTCGGAGCGGAACCGGCTCTCGATGGCGAGCGCGTGGGTCGTCCGGTAGCCCCACTGGTAGTTCTCCTTGGCGATGCCTTGCTCCTGCATGAACGGGTCGTCGGCGAAGGCCGCCTGCCACGCGTCGTCGGGGTAGTGCAGAAACTCCTGGACGGGCATGAGGTGGACCACGTTGACGCCGAGGCGCTCGACGTAGTCGATCCCGACCGGCTCGCCGCGGCTATTGGTGAGGCCAGGTATCGCGAACGCCTCGAGGGGCCCGACCCCCTCCGGCACCGGGAGTTCGTCGGTCGCGTCCTGGAGGTGGACCTCCCAGGCGACGACGTCCTCCATTGCTGGGCGCCCGCCCGCGACGGGCTGCGGGGGCTCGAAGTCGTCGCGCCAGATCCGGGCGCGGCCCCACGAGTCGTCGGAGACGAGCGCGTACGGGTCGGAGACGGTCTCTCCGGTCTGGTTCGTAAACGCGGAGCCGGGGCCGCCGGGGCCGTAGACCGAGAAATCGTACCACGTCCCGGGCAGGTCCCCGCGGACCCGGGCGTGCCAGACGCTGCCCTGTCTAGGGGACAGCGCGTGCCGGGCCACCTCCGGTCCCGTACGGGACTCGTACAGGTGAACGACTACCGAATCGGCCCGGGGTGCGAAGAGGCGAACGTCGTGAGCGGAGGCGCACCCGATCGCACAGTCCGGGTTGCCGCCACAGCAGTCGGAGGGCGCCACGCCGAGCGGGACGTCGCTCGCCACGTCCCGCCACAGCCCGTCGAACCGGGCCATCGCCCGCACCGTGCCCGCCTCGGTGTCGGCCTCGACGTAGTGGACCTGGTCCGGGTCGAGGGGAGCGCTCGTGAGCAGGGCCGTCTCCGCCTCGTGGGGCGTCAGGCCCGTCACGGCCACGGGTTCCCCGTCCCACCGCTCGACGCGGTAGGCCTCCGCCGCGAGCGGCCGGGCGGCCCCCTCGACTCGGACCCACACAGCGTTCTCCCCGCGGAGCTCGGCCACCAGGCGCGTCGGGACCTCGCCGAACCGATAAATGAGGTTGCCGCCCGCGACATTGGCTGCCCCGGCAGGAGGGTCGAGCCAGCTCCCGTCGGCGCGGAACTTGAACGGCGTGGCCGGCCCGAGGCGGGCCGCCTCGGCCTCGACGGCCAGCGTCCACAGGCCGGCGTCGCCCGGGGCCAACTGCCACTCGGCCTCGGCGTCGTTCGTGCTCCACGCCCGGAACGGGCCAGTCACGACGACGCGGTCGGGGCTCAGACCGTACAGCGCCGGGTCGAACACGAAGACGACCTCGTCGCCACGGTCCGCGTAGCCCCGGAGCCGGTCGGCATCGGAGGGCTGCGCGTGGGCGGTGGTGGCGAGCAGGACGAGGACGAGAAGCGGAGCGACTGTCGGCATCGAGGAACGCGAGCGCGGGGGCCGGAAAGTAAGCGCTTCCACTCTCGCTCCCTCCTACCCCGGCTTTCGCGCGACGAACACCCCGTAGCGCATCGCGCCCGTCCGGTAGGCGAGCACGAGACGGAGAATCGTCCACACGAACGCGCGGTCGCGCTGGGACGCGTCGCGGAGGTAGCCTCGATAGCGGGCGTCCGCGAGGAGACCTCGGGCGACGCGCCGGGCGACGCGCGTCCACGTCGGGGCGACGGCGCGGCTCCAGTCCTCCTCGCGCTCGACCTCGAGGCCGGCGTCGCGGAGCCAGCCGAGATTCTCGGCGGCCGTGCCGAGGCCGGCGAGGCGGCCCTCGCGGCAGATCGGCTCGAGGAGGTGGCGAACCTCCCACTCGCGCGGCGACGGACCGGCCATCCACACGCACAGCACGAACCGGCCGCCGGGCCGCAGCACCCGGGCCGCCTCGGTGAACACGCGGGGCCGGTCGGGCATGTGCGTCGTGCTCTCGACGGCCCACGCCGCGTCGAAGGCGCCGTCGGGCAGGTCGTTCGCCAGCCAGTTGCGGACGAGGACCGTCGGCGCCGTTCCACCCGGCGGTGCCGGCCGCTGGCGGGCGACGGCAGCCTGGGCCTCGGACAGCGTGAGCCCGGTCACGAGGGCGCCGCGAGCCGCCCCAAGGTGGGCCGTCCCGCCGTACCCGCAGCCGACATCGACGGCGCGGGTGCCCTCCCCCACCCCGGCCGCGTTGAGGACCCACAGCGCCAGCGCCTCGGTGGCGTCCTCGACCGACTCGCGTCCCGTCTCGAACAACCCGTGGTGGACGTGCTCGCCCCACACCTCGCGGTAGAACGCGTCGAGCTCGTCGTAGTGGCCGTCGACGGCGTGAGGAGCGAACGGGGTTCGGGGGACGATCACGGCGGTCTGGGCGAGACCGCCAAGATCGAGCGCCGGCCTAGAACAGCACGCGTGTGCGGATCGTCCCCTCGACCTCGCGGAGCGCCTCCTGCGCGTCCTCCGACGCCCGCTGGTCCACGTCGGTCACGACGTAGCCGAGCTCGCCGCGGGTCTGGAGGTATTGCGCGTCGACGTTGGCGCCGAGGTCGGAGAACACACGGTTCACGGCCGCCATCACGCCCGGCACGTTGCGGTGGACATGCAGGATCCGGTGGCAGTCGGGGTGCGGCGGGAGCGCGACCTCGGGGAAGTTGACCGACGTCATCGTGCTCCCGTTGTCGCTGTAGCGGACGAGCTTGCCGGCGACCTCGGCCCCGATGTTCTGCTGCGCCTCGACCGTCGAGCCGCCGACGTGCGGCGTGAGGAGCGCGCGGTCGACGCCCTGGAGCGGCGTCGCGAACGGGTCGTCGTTCGACGTCGGCTCGGTCGGGTACACGTCGACGGCCGCCCCAGCGAGCATCCCGCCGTCGAGCGCCGCCGCGAGGGCCTCGAGGTCGACGACGGTCCCGCGCGAGGCGTTGATGAGGACGGCGTCCCGCTTCATGCGCGCGATCTGGTCCTCGCCGATGAGCCCGCGCGTCTGCTCCGTGTCGGGTACGTGGAGCGTGACCACGTCGGCCTCGGCGAGGAGGTCGTCGAGGCCGGGCACGGGGTGGGCGTTGCCGAGCGGGAGCACGTCGGCTGTGTCGTGGAACAGGACGCGCATCCCCAGGCCCTCGGCGAGGACCGACAGCTGCTTCCCGATGTTGCCGTAGCCGACGATCCCGAGCGTCTTGCCCCGGATCTCGCGGCTCGTCCCGACGCTCTTGGCCCACTCGCCGCGGTGGGCCTTCGCGTTCTTCTCGGGCACGCCCCGGAGCAACAGGATCGCCTCCGCCAGCACGAGCTCGGCGACCGACCGCGTGTTCGAGAACGGTGCGTTGAACACGGCCACGCCGTGCCGACTGGCCGCGTCCAGGTCGATCTGGTTCGTCCCGATGCAGAAGGCGCCGACGGCGACCAGCTTCTCGGCCGCTGCCAGCACGTCGGCCGTCAACTGTGTCCGCGAGCGGATGCCGAGAAAGTGGACGTCGCGGACGAGGCCGGGGAGGTCGGCCTCCTCGACGGTCCCCTTCAGGCTCTCGACGTGGTCGTAGCCGGCGTCGGCGAACGTCTCGACGGCGTTCTCGTGGATGCCCTCCAGCAGGAGGATCTTGATCTTGTCCTTGTTGAGTGACGTGTTCGCCATCGGGGAGGTGCGCGGAGACGGGATCCCCAAGGTCGCACGGTTGGCCGTCCGCGTCAGGCGTCGGAACCGGTTCCGAGCGGAGGATCGGATGGAGTCTCGACGCGGAGCGGCGTCATCGGGTCCGCCATTCGGATCACGACGGTCCCCGCGATCTTGTCCTCGACGCCCTGCCGGTTCGGGTCCCAGAGCACCTGCGCGAACCCGACGAGCCCCGTCACGATGGCCGCCGCGTATCCGCCGAACCGCTCGAACGCGTTCCACAGGGACAGCGGCCGGCCGTCGAGGCGGACCACGCGGATCCCGAGGAGCCGCTTCCCGGGCGTGTATCCGCCCCACCACGCCAGCGTGAGCGTGAAGTAGACGCCGATCCAGCCGAGGGAGAGCCCGAAGTCGGCGCCGAACGCGCGCACGGAGCGCATGAAGCTCGGGGACTCGATCGCCTCGCGGAGGTCGTCGACCTCGTCGTCCAGGTCGTCGGCGCGGTCGTCGAGCGCCGCGTTGCGGGCGTGGAGTCGGGCGACCTCGGCGCCCGCGACGACCGGCGTCACGGTCTCGCGGAGGCTGTCGACGGCGAGCGTGTCGCCCGCGGCGAGCGCGTCGGCGAGGGCCCGGAGGTCGCGCTCGGCGGCCGTGCGCTCCTCCGCGCTGAGCGTGTCCGACGCCGCATTCCCGAGGGCATCGCTCAGTTCGACGTCGATGCCCGCCTCGGTGAGCCCGCGGTCGAGGCCGGCCATGCCGGGGACGTCGTCGAGGTCCTGGGGTCCGTAGGCGTAGCTCTCGTCCGAGCCAGGGCCCCCGTAGGTCTCCAGCGAGTCGCCGCCCGAGTCGATGAGCCCGTAGGCGATGCCGAACAGGATGAGCGCGCCGACGCCGACGAGCGCGCCGCGGACCGCCCGCCGGAACGGGTGGCGGCTCCCGCGCCGCATCGCGACGAGGAAGAACAGGATCGCCGCCGCCAGCGCCGCCGCGCCGGGCCCGCCGAGGGCGGTGACCAGTCCGGCCAGCAGGAGGTCGATGCCGAGCGCCGCGGCCCGCCGCGCCGGCGTCGCCAGCCGGACGCCGAGGAGGTCCGGGGCAATCCGGAAGGCCGTGGGAGTGACCCGGTCGCGAGGGTCGTCGAGGCGGGCCACCTCCGCCGCTACCCGACGACTTGAAGCCGCGCGAACGCCAGCTTCAGCTTCTTCATCCCGACCGACTTGAAGTTGACCGTCGCCGCGGCCCGCTCCCCCGCCCCCTCGATCGAGATCACCTTCCCATTGCCGAACGACTTGTGGTGGACCTGGACGCCCGGGACGATCTGGGCCTCGCCCTCGTCGTAGACGATCGTCCTCTCGCCGCGCGCGGCCTCGACGGTCTTGGTCCGCGGGCGCGTCTTCCCGTCGTCGGGCCGGAGCGACTGCTTCCAGTAGTTCGGGTCCATCTTCCCGTAGTCGCCGAACCCGCCGTCCGACGTCTGGAACCGGCCGCGGCGGCTCTCGAACTTGCCCCCCGACTCGGTGCGGAGCAGGTCCTCCCCGTCCAGTTCGTCGAGGAACCGGGAGCGGACGCTCGACTGCTGGTCCCCGTAGCGGTAGCGGCTCCGGGCGTAGGTCAGGAAGAGGGCCTCCTCGGCCCGCGTCACACCGACGTAGAGGAGCCGGCGCTCCTCCTCGAGCTCCGTCGCGTCCTGGGCGGCCTTGGCGAGCGGGAACAGCCCTTCCTCGAGCCCGGTCACGAACACGACCTTGAACTCGAGGCCCTTCGACGCGTGGAGCGTCATGAGCGTCACGCGGTTCTCGTCGTCCGAGAGCCGGTCGACGTCGGCCACCAGGCTGACCTCCTGGAGGAACTCGGAGAGCGTCCGCGGCTCGCCCGTCGGGTCGCCCCCGGCGAACTCGGCGACGGCGTTGAGGAGCTCGTGGACGTTCTCGAGCCGCGCGAGGGCCTCGGGCGTGTTCTGGTCGCGGAGGTCCTGGAGCAGCCCGGTCTCCTGGATGAACTCGCGGGCGAGCTCGTCGGCCGGCGCCGTCCCCGCCTTCGAGGCGAACCGCGAGACGAGGAAGCCGAACCCCTCGACGGCCTTCGACGCGCGAGCGCTGAGGCCCGCGCCGCCCGGGTCCTGGACGGCCTGCCAGAGCGCCACGCGGTGCTCCGTCGCGTAGTCGCGGAGTTGGTCGATGGTCTTCGCCCCGACCCCACGCGTCGGCGTGTTGATGACGCGGAGCAGCGAGGCCTCGTCGGTCGGGTTGACGGCGAGGCGGAGGTAGGCGAGCGCGTCCTTGATCTCCTTGCGTTGGTAGAAGCTCGTCCCGCCGACCATCCGGTACGGGATGCCGCCCCGCCGGAGCGCCTCCTCGATCGACCGCGACTGAGCGTTCGTCCGGTACAGCACGGCCACGTCGCTCCACGAGATGCCGGTGCGGGAGCGGATGTCGCGGATGGTCCGCTCGACCTTTTGGGCCTCGTCGCGCTCGCTCAGGGCCTCCATCAGGACGATCGGGTCGCCCTCGTCGTTGTCGGTCCAGAGCGTCTTGTCGAGCTGCTTCGCGTTCCCCTTGATGACGGCGTCCGCGAGGCGGACGATCCGCTGGGTGCTCCGGTAGTTCTGCTCGAGTCGGATTTCCTTCGCGCCCGGGTAGTCCTTCTGGAACGAGAGGATGTTCTGGATGTCGGCCCCGCGGAAGGCGTAGATCGACTGGGCGTCGTCGCCGACGACGCAGAGGTTGTGGTGGTCGGCCGCGAGGAGCTTGGCGAGGACGTACTGCGTCCGGTTGGTGTCCTGGTACTCGTCGATGTGGAGGAATCGCCAGCGGCGCTGGTACTCCTTGAGGATGTCCGGATGCTGCTCGAAGAGGCGGATGGGCCAGCCGAGCAGGTCGTCGAAGTCCATCGCGTTGGCCTTCCGGAGCGCGGCGGCGTAGGGCGTGTACAGCTTCGAGGCGGCCTCGGTGAACGGGTCCCCCGCCAGTCGGGCGTACTCGTCGGGCCCGACCATGGCGTTCTTCGCGCTCGAGATCGCGCTCCGCACCGACCGCGGCGTGACGCGCTTCGGGTCGATCCCGTACCGCGTCATGAGCTCCTTGATCAAGCGCTCCGTGTCGTCGGAGTCGTAGATCGTGAAGTCGCGCGAGAACCCGATGTGGTCGGCCTCCCTGCGGAGGACGCGGGCGAAGATGGAGTGGAACGTCCCGATCCACATCCCCTTGGCCTCGTCGCCCACGAGGTCGACCACGCGCGACCGCATCTCGCGGGCGGCCTTGTTGGTGAACGTGAGCGCGAGGATCTGGCTCGGCCACGCCTGCTTCGACGCCAGGAGGTAGGCGATCCGGTGCGTGAGCGTCCGCGTTTTTCCAGAGCCCGGCCCCGCGATGATCATGACCGGGCCCTCGGTCGTCCGGGCCGCCTCGGCCTGGACGGGGTTGAGCCCTCCCAAGAGGGCCTCGGCCTCCGAGCGGTCCGCCTCGGTGGGCTGGCGGGGGGAGGCGGAGGGGGTACGGTCGGGGTCGGGTCGGAGAGCGAACGTCTTCATCGGATCGGAGTCGGCTGCCGAAACCTAGCGCCGATGAGGGCCCGACCCGGTGAAGACGCGGACGCCCCGTAGGGCGCCCCCGCAGACACGGGGGCTTCACGGATCTGCCCCTCCCAGCCCCGGTTGAACGACGGCCCCCTCTCCACTCTCCCCCTCTCATGGCTGCCACCAGCAAGACCGCCCAGATCCCGTACTCCACCCGCCTCGACATCGCCGAGGACGACCGGCACAAGCTGGTCACGATGCTCAACGAGACGCTCGCGGCGACCTCCGACCTGTACTCCCAGACGAAGCAGGCCCACTGGAACGTCAAGGGCAAGGACTTCTACCAGCTCCACCTCCTCTACGACGAGCTCGCCGAGAAGCTCGAGGAGCCGCTCGACCTCGTCGCCGAGCGGATCGTCCTCCTCGGCGGCTACGCGTACGGCACGGTCCGGATGGCCGCCGAGGCGAGCCCGATCGCCCCGTTCCCGGGCACCGACCAGGAGGGCGACCAGGACACGTTCAACGACCCGTCGTTCCTGACCACGCTCGCCGACCGCTGGGCCCAGTACGCCGACCACATCCGCGAGATGGACAAGAAGGCCGACGACATCGGTGACCCCGGCACGGCCGACCTCTACGACCAGATCATCCACATCGCCGAGCGAGGGACGTGGTTCATCGAGGGCCACCTCCAGCGGTATCACGGCGGGCTGAAGGAAGAGGGCCAGGACCCGAAGTAGCGTCCGTACCCGACCCGAGTCGCACGACAGGGTTGAACATTTCGAGGCGGGCAGGCCCTTGCAGGTTTGCCCGCCTCGTGTACGTTCTGGGGCACCCTTCCGAGGACCCATGCCTGCCCCCTCGATCGACGCCCTCTCGCTCCGCCTGCCCCGCGGCCAGTACGTCGACCGCCCCGAGCCCAAGGATCTCGTCGTGATGCACCACACGGCGGGCGGCTCGGCGGCCTCCAGCGTGAGCTGGTGGCGGCAAACCGACGTGCGCGTCGCGACCGCCTACATCATCGAGCGGGACGGGACCATCTACGAGTGCTTCGACCCCGGGCTCTGGGCCTACCATCTCGGCGCGAGCATCCAGTCGCTCGAAGAGCGGTCGATCGGGATCGAGCTCGCGAACTGGGGCGGGCTGAAGCACGACGGAGCGACATACCGCACGTGGTCCGGCGCCGAGATCCCGAAGACGGCGGTCCACGACCACGGCCGGAGCTGGCGCGGCTTCCGCTACTACGAGGCGTACCCGAAGGCCCAGCTCGACGCGGCGATCGCCCTCGCCGCTCACCTCGTCGAGCGGTTCGGGATCGCCCCCGACGTGGCGCCTGCCCAGCTCGGCTCGCCCGACGTCACGCGCTTCCGCAAGTACCGGGGGGTCGTCGCGCACCACCACGTCCGGGCCGACAAGTCGGACATCAGCCCGGCCTTTCCGTGGGACCGCCTGACGGACGAGATCGAGGCCCTCGCGTCCGATCCCGACGTCCCGCCCCCCGCGCCGCAGGTGCCCAAAAAGTCGCTCGGCGTCGGCGACGGCGGCGACCGCGTGGTCCTCCTCCAGAAGCGGCTCGCCGAGATGGGCTACAACGTCGGCCCGGCAGACGGCGACTTCGGCCCGCGGACGCTCGCGGCCGTCCTCGCTGCACAGCGCGACGCCGGTCTCCTGGCCGACGGCATCGTCGGGCCGCAGACGGCCGCGACGCTCGGCCTCTCGTGGCCCGACCTCGACGACGCCTGACCGCTACGGGTCGTCGTCCCCTTCGAGTTCACCGGCACCGAACAGCTTGAGTGCGGCGCCGAAGATGCCGCCGAGTTGAAGCCCCTCCTGTGGAATGAGGAGGTCCGACCACCTGGACTGCTCGACCCACTCGGACGTCGCGGCGACAGATTCGAGGCTGTCGAGCGGGAGCATGCCGCGGCCCGCGCGGAACACCTCATAGCCCGCGTACGCCCCGCGCGGGTTCCGGTACCGCCGCCCGAGGCGGGCCGCCTCGCCGCGGACGCCGGGCAGGACGAGGTCGAGGACCGTCTGCTGCCGGAAGCCGACGGTCGGGACCCGATTGCCCGTAAGGGTGACTGACACCGTCCCTTCCCGCTCGAACGTGTGGGGGAGCCACACCGAATCCCGAAGGGCCTCGTCAGTCCAGGCCGATCGGTAGTCCCAGCGGTACGCCGCGTCGAAAAAGTCGACGGAGCCGCCGGGCACGAAGTCAGCCCGGAGGTCGGCCTCGGCGATGACGAGGAGCGTGTCGACGACGCGGATCCGCCCGGCGAGGAGGCCAGGGCGCCGCGGGATGACGGCGAGGTCGAGGAACCGGTGGCCGTCCCGCTCGATCGTCTCCCCGAGGCGGAAGGCGTAGAAGTCGAGCGCGTTGGGGTTCGTGGGCGACGGCACGACCTGCCCGTCGAGGACCAGGGCGTCCTCGAAGTAGAGGTCCGGGATCGGCCCCATCCGCGCCCACCGGAACGGGCCACCGAAGGGCCGCCGCCGTCGGGCGACGACTTCCTCCTGGAGCCCCCAGCCCCGATTCCAAGACAGGTTCGAGACCGTCTCCTCAAGCCCGATGGCGACGGGCCGCACGTCGGTCACACCGTCGCGCGTCAGGAGGAGCCGCGAGTAGCCCTCGGCAGCGTAGGCCCCCATCCGGGCCGCCAGCTCCTGCCGGCGCCGCAGGAGGCGTCGCCACAAGACCTCGCCCGGCGGCTCGCCCGTCACCTCCACCTCGCCCAGCACGAACGGCGCCGGCGACAGGCGGACGTCGCGGCGAACGACGCCCGCGCGCACGTCGGCCTGTGTGATCACGACCTGGGCCCCGGCGTAGCCGACGAACCGGACGAGGACCGTGTCGGGCAACGACGGGAGCGCGAGTCGTAGGCGCCCGTCGGCGTCGGCGGAGGCGCCGCGGTCGGTCCCCATCACCTGCGCCGTCGCCCCGGGCAGCGGCGCCCCGGACCGGGCGTCGCGGACCGTGGCGTCTAGCTGGACCTCTTGCGCCTGAACCGCCCCGATGGCGAAGCAGAGGAGAGCGAGACGGACGAGGCGCAAGAGGCGGAGCGGGGATCGAGACGGCCTCAACGGCGGACGCCGGCCCGTGGTGCCCCGGCTAGTCCGCGGCGCGGACCGTCACCGTCAGCGACGGGAGGCCGGTCGCGGTCGCCACCAGCGTTTCCCCGGGGTGGACGGGCCCGACGCCCTCGGGCGTGCCCGTGTAGATGAGGTCGCCCGGCTCCAGCGTGAACACCGACGACAAGAACGACACGATGCGGGCGACCGAGTAGATCATCAGCCCGGTCGACCCCTTCTGACGGACCTCCCCGTCGATCTCGAGCGCGACCTCGATGGCCTGCGGATCCGAGACCTCCGAGGCCGGCACGAGCGCGCCGAGCGGGGCGAACGTGTCGAAGCCCTTGGCCACGCTCCACGGCTTGCCGCCCTTCTTCGCGTCCGATTGCAGGTCGCGCGCCGTCATGTCGAGGCCCACGGCGTAGGCCGCGACGTGGGCGAGGGCGTCCGCCTCGGGGATCTCCTTGCCGCCCTCCCCCATCACGGCCACCAACTCCACCTCGTGGTGGACGTCGGCCGACTGGCGCGGGATCACGATCTCCCCGCCGTCGGGGATCAGCGCCGTCGACGGCTTGAGGAACGCGACCGGGTCGTCGGTCCCCGTCCCGCCCATCTCGATGGCGTGGGCGACGTAGTTCTTGCCGATGCAGAGGACCTTGCCGGGCCGCACCTCGCGGCCGTCGGGGAGAGTCAATGTCATGTCGAATCGGTTGAGGGGTGAGGTCAGAAGGGCGGGCCCCGCCGGACTGGGGAGCTCAAACTTCGCCCGATCTGACCTCACCCGATCTGACTTTTTCCTAGGCCGCGAACAGGAACGGCTTCCACGACTCCTCCCCCGTGCCGATGAGGTCGCGCATGTACATCACGTGGCTCGGGCGGAACGGGCGCTTCCGCATCGCGAGGCCGGCCTCGTCTGGCGTCCGGTTGCCCTTGCGGTTGTTGCAGGGCGTGCAGGCCGCGACAAGGTTTTCCCACGAGTCCGGCCCGCCGCGCGACTTTGGGAGGACGTGGTCGATCGTGAGCCGCTCGGCCGCGCCGCAGTACACGCAGCGGTGACCGTCCCGCCGGAGCACGTTGCGCCGGGTGAGCAGCACCTTCCGGTACGGCACGCGGACGTAGCGCTTGAGCCGGACCACGCTCGGCCACGGGTACGACGCCCGCGTCGACCGGAGCGCCCGGTCGGACCGCGCGGCGACCATCTCGGCCTTCTGCAAGAACACGAGACCCACGGCCCGCTCGACGCTGCAGACCGACAAGGCCTGGTAGTCCTGGTTCAGGACCAGGACGTGACCGCCGAGCGTGCTCATGGCGAGCCCGCCTCGGTGCGGGCGGCCGGCGGCCTGGAGTCGTGGGGGGACGACGTTGGGAAGTCGGGGGTGCGGCTGGCGGCCGGCACCGTCGCCGGACGCCCCATGATGATACGAAGAAGCCCCCCGGCCGCAAGCGCAGCCGGAGGGCCCTAATGCATCCCTAACGCGGGACGCGGCCGGCTACTGGCAGTTCGAGGTCGGCACGCGACGCCACGTCTGCGAGCGCCCGAGCGCCCGGATGCCGAGATACCCGCGGAGGTACAGCCGATCGCTGTTGCCCTCCATCAAGTTCATCACGGCGTTGTACGACCGGCCGCTCTTGGGGTCGACGATGCTGCCGCCCTCGTACCTGTCGCCGTCGGCCCGGAAGCCGCTCATGATCCGCTCATTGCGGAGGACGCGGCCGTCGAACCGATCAGCGCAGTCGACGCAGCGTCCGCCGTTGACGGTGAGCCGGACGATGTCGCCGACCTTGGTGCTGCCCTCGTCGTAGATCTTGACGTAGGACTTGACGGTGCCGTCCTCGTCGTCGACGGTGGCCCAGCAGCCGTTGACGGACTGGGCGAAGGCGGGGGCGGCGAGGACGAAGAGCGCCGCGGCGCCGAGCGTGCGGATCAGGAGTCGGGACATCGTGTGCGGGGAGGGTGGGAAGACCGGGGTCGTCGGAGAGAAGTCAAGCGCCGTGCCAGCGTCGTGGCGCGGCCCAGCGAAGAACGCGTGCGGGAGCGCTTCCGTGCCCACCAGTTTACACCGTTCACCGGCCCCCGTCACGCGTAGCCGACGGCGACGGCGATCGTGAGGACGACGACGCCGAGCGCGAACAGCCCGATCTGCAGCGGGAGAATCCACCGCGCCCACGTCGGCCAGGGCACGCGCGCGAGCGAGAGGACGCCCATCAGGACCGGGCTGGTGGGGATGATCATGTTCGTGAACCCGTCGCCCATCTGGAACGCGAGAACGGCCGTCTGGCGGCTCACCCCGACGAGGTCCGCGAGCGGCGCCATGAGCGGCATCGTGAGCGCGGCCTGCCCGCTCCCTGAAGGGACGAAAAAGTTGATCGCCGTCTGGATCCCGAACATCGCCGAGGCGGCCACGGTGGCGCCGGCCCCGCCCAGCCCGGACGCCAGGGCGTTGAGGATCGTGTCCACCACCTGACCATCTTGGAGGACGACGAGGATCCCCCGCGCCAGGCCGATGATGACGGCCGTCGGCGCGAGGTCGCGGACGCCGGCCATGAACGCCTTCGCCGTCCCGTTCCCCCCCAGCCCGCCGACGGCGCCGAGGACGGCGGCCAGCGCCACGAAGAGGGCCGCGATCTCGACGATGTACCACCCGGCCGTGAGCACGCCCGTCACGAGGGCGACGATGCCGAGGGCGAACGCCAGCAGCACGGCGCCGTGGCGGCCGGTGAACGCCGCGCCCTCCGCGTCGAGCGCCCGCATGGGCTCCACGTCGAGCCCGTGCATGGGACTGCTCGTCGCGTCGCGCCGGACCCGCCGCGCGTGCCACATCACGAAGCCGGTGACGATGGCCGTGACCACGATCCACAGCCCGACGCGGAACGCGAGCCCGCTGAACAGGGCGACGCCCGCGATCCCCTGCGCCACGCCGACCGTGAACGGGTTCAGGAACGCCGCCGCGAACCCGGCCCCCGAGCCGAGGAACGGGATCGCCGCGCCCGTGATGGCATCGTAGCCGAGCGCGAGCGCGAGCGGGACGAAGATGAGGACGAACGGGATCGTCTCCTCCGACATTCCAAATACGGCCCCGCCGAGCGAGAACACGGCGATGAAGAGTGGGATCAGCAACAGATCCAAGACTGGCGACCGCTCGGCCCCGGCGACGACGCGCCGCAGCGCGGCGTCCACGGCCCCCGTCTCCGTGAGCACGGCGAACGCGCCGCCCACGAGGAGGACGAACGCGATGATCGGCGCCGCGTCCTCGTCGATGAACCCCAGGATCGGCGCCTTGAAGATCATGGCGACGCTGTGGACCACACGTGCGCCCAGGTCACTCCCCTCGCGCTCGATCCGCTCGTAGGAGCCCGGCACGACGACCTCTCGGGTGCCGACTCCCTCCACCTCGATCTCATTGCGGGCGAACTCCCCCGGGGGGACGATCCAGGTCAGCAGGGCCGCGAGGACGATGATGCCGAACAGGATCAGCGTCGTGTCAGGTGCGCGGAAGCGGGGCGTCGGGGCGTCGTCGGGCATCGGGCGGAGTACGAACCGCCTGGAAGCTAGCGTTCGGCCGGCCCCGACCCGTGCGATCTTCCGCCCATGCGCCGCGCCCCCCTCCTCCTGCTCCTCCTGACGACGGCGGCCACGGCCCAGAGCGGGGTCGACGCGCGGCTGGAGGGCCGTTTCGTCCGCGCCCTCACGGCGGTCGCGATCGAGGACTACGAGACGGCCCGCGAGACGCTCGACCAGATCCTCGAGACGACGCCTGGCGACGCGAGCGTCCTCGCCGTCCGCGCTGAAGTCGCGACGGGGCTCGGCGCGACGGCCGACGCGGTCTACTATGCCCGCCGCGCCACCGAGGCGGCCCCGGACGACGCCGCGGCTTGGCTCGCCTTCTCCGCCGCCCTCCTCGACGCCGGCCAGCTCCGCGAGGCCGCGGACGCCGCGGGCCGCGCCGTCACGATCGACCCCCACGACCTCGACGCGCTCACGTCGGCCGCGGAGATCGCCGCCCGGCTCGGCGACCCCGCCGCCGAGCGCGACGCCCTCACGACCCTGGTCCGCGTCGGCGACACGGCGGCGGCGCGGCTCCGTCTGTCGACGCTGGCCGAGCGGGCCGGCGACCGCGACGAGGCCCTCGCTCAGGCCCGGGCCGCCGCCCGTCTCGCCCCGACCGAGCCCGCTGTCGCCCGCCGTCTGTCGGACCTGCAGGGCACCGACCGCCCGGCTCCCCCCGCCTCGGGTGCCGAGGCGGGCGAGGCCGACGACGTCGACGCGCTCCTCGCCCTGATCGACGCCGACCCGCGGCGCGTCGACCTCTGGGCGCAGGCGCTCGACGCCCTCGCCGCCTCCGCCGACCCCCGCGCCGGGGCGACGGCCGATGACGCGCTCCTCCTCTTCCCGAGCGTCCCCGCCGTGCTCGCCGCGGCCGCCGAGGCCTACGCCGCCGCCGGCCGGGCCGACGACGCTCGGGCCACGGCACAGCGCGGGCTCGCCGCCCTCGACCTTCTCGGCGACGACCTCCCGGACGCCGACGCGCTCCGGCTCCGCCTCGACGCCGTCCTCTCCCGCTAGTCCCCTCCCCTGTGATCGCCCGTCTCTCGCTCCTCGCCGCGCTGCTCCTGGCCGGCTGCGTCCCCACCGGCCCGCTCGTCACCGACGCGCCCGGCGACGAGCAAGCCGCCGGCTTCCCGAACCACACGGCCGAGCAGATCGTCGCCGAGGTCGCCGCGTCGGTGGCGCCGGTGCTAAGCGTCGCAGCCGACGGGGACCTCCGGATCGTGCAGGGCGGGAGCGACCAGAGCGCATCGTTCAGCCTCCGCAGCCGTCTCGGCGACAGCACGACGGTCGTCGTCCGCGGCCCGCTCGGCATCACGGTCGCCCGCGGCCTCGTCACGTCCGACTCCGTGTTCGTGTCGAACCAACTCCAGGACGAGTTCATCCTCGGCCCGCTCTCGGCCGCCGACGCGTTCGTGCCCGGCGCCAGCGAGGACGCCCGGGTCGTCCGCGCCGCCCTCGGCCTCCTCGTCCCAGAGGCCGACGTAGCCTGGACGCGGACGGTCCAAGCCCGGACCTACCAACTCACGGGGCGGCTCCCCGGTGGCACAGGCACCCGGGCGTACACGATCGACCCGGCCCTCTGGCGCGTCGTCCGCGTGGTGGACTTCGGGCCGGACGGGCGGCAAGCCGGCCTCCAGCAGGTCGACGCGTTCGACACCGTCGACGGCGTCGTGCTGCCCCGCCAGGTTCGATTGGAGAGCACGGACACGCAGATCGAGTTGGAGCATCGGCGTCTGCAGGTCAACCCGCCCGACCTCCGGCTTCGGTTCTCCCGCCCGGAGGGCTACGAGGTCATCGAGATCCAGTAGGCTCGCCGCGCTCGCGGGACGGGGCAGAGCGAACGGACGTCGGCGCCTCGGACAGATTGAGCGGCGCCCTTCGAACCTCGGACCCCCAACCTTTACCTTCCGCCCGACCCGCCGACACTCCCCCCATGCTCCGCGCCGCTCTTCTCTGCTGCCTCGTCACGGCCCCCGCCTTCGCGCAGGACCGGGCGGCCACGGAGCAGCGGCTGTCGAGCCTCCGCGACCAGATCTCGGCCGTCGAGCGGCAGGTCCGCCAGACCCGCGGCCAGGAGCAGAGCGCGCTCCAGGCGCTCGAAGGGCTCGAGGCCGAGGTCCAGCTCCGCGAGACGCTCGTCGCCGGCTACCGCAACCGGATCGACACGACGCGGGCGGAGACGCAAACGCTCCGGCGCTCGATCGAGCGGCTGGAGACCGAGATCGAGGACGCCAAGCGGTCGTACCGCACCCGCGCGCGCCACGCCTACATGCATGGCCGCCGCAACTCGCTCGCGCTCATCCTCGCCGCGGGCTCCGTCAACCAGATGATCGTCCGCGCCCGCTACCTCCAGCAGTTCGCGCGGCGCCGCCGCGGGCAGGTCGAGCGGATCGCGCAGAAGACGGGCGAGATGCGGGGGCGAGAGCAGGAAGTCCGGGAGTCGCTCGAGGAGACGCAGCGGCTCCTCCAGCAGAGCCAGGCCGAGCAGGCGCGGATCGCCCAGAGCCGCCGCGAGCGCGCGGCCCTCGTGACCGACCTCCGCTCGCAACGCGGACGCCTCGAGCGCGAGCTCCAACAGCGCCGGACGGACGCGCAGCAACTCGCCGGCCTCGTCCAGGACCTCGTCGCCCAGGAGCGTGCGCGCGCCGAGGCGGAACGCCAGCGCCGCGCGGCCGAAGAGGCCGAGCGCCAGCGACAGGCCGCCGCCGCCGCCGAGGCGGCCCGGGTCGCGGAGGTCCAGCGGCGCGCCCGCGAGGCCGAGCGGCGCGCGCAGGAGGCCGACCAGATCCGACGCCGGCCGGAGCCTCGCACCACGACACCTGACCCCTCGCCTCCGATCGCTGCCGCGGAGCCGCCGCCCGCACCGACGCCTGCGCCCCCCCCGACGCCCGCGGCGCGCCCTGCCCCACCGCCGGAGCCCGCCGAGGACCGCGTCGTCGACCTCACGGGCTCGTTCCGCTCGAACCGCGGCCGCCTCCCCAGGCCCGTCGAGGGCACCGTCACCGGCTCGTTCGGGACGCGGACGGACCCCGTCACGAACACGACCACGTCGTCCCCCGGCATCGACATCTCGACGCGGCCCGGCGCGCCGGCGCGGGCCGTGTTCGAGGGCGTCGTCCAGCGGATCGGGACGATCCCGACCTATGGGACCTACGTGATGATCTCGCACGGCGAGTTCGTCACACTCTACGGCAACCTCTCGCAGGTCGGCGTCAGCCAGGGCCAGCGGATCCAGGCCGGGCAGGTCGTCGGACGGGCCGGCACGACGGCGCAGCGGCGCGGGTCGAGCCTGTTCTTCGCCCTCTACCAGGGGGGCCAGGCCGTCAACCCCGTGAGCTGGTTCCGCTAGCGCCCGAGGCGGACGGAGACGACACTGCCCGCCTCGGTCGGCTCGACGTCGAGCGCGCCGCCGCGCTGGCGGACGATGCGGAGCGCTTGCACGAGCGGGTTCTTCGTCCCCGGCAGGCGCCGCCGGAGGCCCGGCGCGCGGACGGCCACCGGGCGGTCCGCAACGACGCGGAGCCCGATGCCCGTGTCGTCGACCGTGACGGTCACGCGGAGTTCGTCCGGATCGGCCGTCTGGAGCGCGTGGTCCAGCAAACAGGCCAACACCGAAACGAAGTCGTGCTGGAGGTCGTCGGGCAGCGAGGCCGGGGCGGCCGACCAGTCGGTCTGGATCGCCACGTCCGGAGCCTGCTGGCGGGCGCGGCGGACGGTCGCGTCGAGGGCGCGCGTGAGGCCGAGCGTGCCGGCCGCGGCGGGACGGAGGCGGATCAGCGCGTCGTGGAGCCCGACCTCGACCTCGCCCACCCTCCGTCGGACGCGGCGGACGACCTCGCCGTCCGTCTCGACGCCGTCGAGGTCCCGCCCGATCTCCCCGATCCCCCGGACCGGCCCGCGGTGGAGGTCGTCGGCGACATCCTGCTGGCGGCGGCGGTAGTCCCGAGCCGCGAGGTGCATCACCCCGAGAACGCCGACCAGTCCGAGCCCGGCGAGAAGGAGCAGTGCCACGGCCCGCGCCGGGATCCCCTGCCACCAGGCTGGTTCTACGACGATCGTGAGCCGCGCCGGCTCGTCGTTCCACACGCCGTCGGCGTTGGACCCGAGCACGAGAAGCGTGTACGTCCCCGGTTCGAGGGCCGTGTAGGTCGCCAGCGGCCGCTCCCCCGTCGTCTCCCGCCAGTCGGCGTCGACCCCCAGCAACCGGTAGAGGTAGCGGAGCTGGCGTGGCGCGGTGTAGTCGAGCGCGGCGAACTGGACCGTCAGGAAGTTCTCGTCGTGGGCTACGCGGATCGTGTCGCCGTCGAGCGGGCGCCCGGCGCGTCGCCGGTCGAACACCTCGACGCCCGTGAACGCCACGGGCGGGTGGTACGTCGCGAGCCCGACGCCATCGGGATCGACGCGAACGAGTCCGTTCGGCCCGCCGAACCAGAGCTCGCCGGTCGTCGGGCTCCGGTCGAAGGCCATCAGGTCGAAGGCGTCGTCGCGGAGCCCGTTGCCGGCGTCATAGACCGAGAGGCAGTCCGAGGTCGGGTCGTAGCGCGCGAGGCCGCGGTTCGTGCTCGCCCAGACCTGGCCGGTCTCGTCCGTCAGGACGCCGTACACGAGGTCGCTCGGAAACTCGTCGCCCCCCACCCGGACCGCCCGTCCGGATTCGGGGTCGAACGCGAGCAGGCCGTTGCCCACGGTCCCCACCCACAGCTTGCCCGGCGTTGCGGGGCTCTCCGCGACGGCCCAGACCGGCGCACTCTCGCCGAGGTCGACCGGCTCGAACGTCATCTCCCTCCCGGCTCCCGGGTCGACGACGCGCGCGAGCCCGGCGTCCGTGCCGACCCAGAGCGTGCCGTCCTCCGCCTCGTGGACCCGGTTGACGTTCGGGTGCGGCAGGCTGCCCGCCCCGCTCGCTGGGAAGACGCCGACCCAGCGCCCGTCCGCCTGCCGGAGCGCGAGCCCCTCCCCCGTCGTGCCGACCCAGAGCCGCCCGGCCTCGTCCTCGTAGATGTGGCGCACCCCGAAGCCTCGAGGCGTCGTCCCGTCCGCCTCGGTGAGGCCGAGGGCACGGCTGGCCTCCGCCTCGCGACGGAACCGGCCGGTGCGGCGGTCGAGGCGGAAGAGGCCGGCCCGCTTGCCCCCCACCCACAGCGTCCCGTCGGCGCCTTCGAAGACCTGCCACCACGCGTCGCGGAAGGGGTCGTCGCGGTCGGGCACCCAGGCGGGCGGGCCGGCGCCCTGGACCTCCGGGATCCGGAACGTCTCGAACCGGTCGGTCTCCGGGTCGAGCCGGTTGAGGCCGTCGTTCGTCGCCACCCAGAGCGCGCCGCCCCGCGCCTCGGTCATCCCGTTCACGCGGTCGTCGGAGATCTCGCCGGGTTCGCCCGTGAACCGGCGGTACACGCGGAATGGCTGCGCCGGAGCCCGCCACGCGGCCACGCCGCGGGACGTCCCGACCCACGCCCCGCCCTGGCGGTCCACCAGCAGGGCGCGGACGCGGGGGGCCGGGAGCGACGTCGGGTCGCCGGGACGCGGCCCCAGCCAGCGCCAGTCGCTCGTTTCCAGGCCGACGGCCAGCAGGCCGTCGGTCGCCGTCCCCAGCCAGGCCTCGCGCCCGACGACGACGAGGTCGGCGCTCTCGGTCCACCCCACCTCGGGGAGGTCCCGGACGACCGGGACGAACCGGCCGCGGCTCCAGCGGCGGAGCTCGTGGGGGCCGCCGTCGAGGGGGCGACCGTACGCCAGCAGCCGCCCCTCAGCATCGAGCCCGAGCACGCGTGGGCCGAACCCACTGAGGTCGATCGACCGGCACCGCGCGTCCGGCCCGGGGTCGACGCGGCACGCGTCCTCGGGCCGCGGGCCGAGGACCCACGCGGCGCCGCTGGCGACAGTCTGGACTTCCCAGGCGCGGCCGTCCGCCCCGCCCCACGGGACGCGGATCCGCTGCCGCTCGCCGGACGCGGCGTCGAGGCGGCAGAGGCCGGCGCGGCGCGACCCGTACAGGATCTGGCCGGGGCCCGTCTCCGCGAGCCACGTCGCCGCGCCCCCACAGGTCCCCTCCGCCGGCGTGACACGGGTGAACCGGTCGGTCCGCGGGTCGAGGCGGGCGACCCCGCGTTGGGTCCCGACCCAGAGCCGGCCCGCGCCGTCGACCAGCAGGGCCTCCACGTCGTTCGAGGGGAGCGAACGGGCGTCGCCGACGTCGCGCCGAAGCAGCGTCGGGCCGAGGCCGTCGTAGCGGAGGAGCCCGTCCCGCGTGCCGATCCAGATCAAGCCGTCGGCGTCCTGCGCGAGCGCCTGAACCTCGGGGTGCGGCAGGTCCAGCCCCAGCCGGTCGAACCGGACGTCGGGCGCCGGGTCGGTGGTCTGGGACCGCGCCGCACCCGTGGCGAGGACGGCGAGCAGGAGGACGAGGCGGACGGGCACGGGGAAGACGACGGAGCGCGGAACGTACGCCGGGCTAGGCCCCGCCGGATCCTCCGTCGGCCCGGTCGAGGTCCAGGGCGGCCGAGTTGATGCAGTAGCGAAGCCCCCCGCGCTCGCGCGGCCCGTCGTCGAACAGGTGACCGAGATGACCGCCACACGACGCGCACACGGCCTCGATCCGAACCATCCCGTGTGACCGGTCATCGCGCAAGTGGACGCTCTCGCCGAGGGCCTCCGTGAAGCTCGGCCACCCGCTGCCGCTGTCGAACTTGTCGTCGCTCGCGAAGAGCGGGGCGCCGCAGCCCGCGCAGCGGTAGACGCCCGCCGCGGCCTCGTCGTGGTACGCGCCCGTGAACGCCCGCTCGGTGTGGCCCTCGCGGAGCACGCGGTACTGCATCGGGGTAAGACGGGCCTTCCAGTCCGTAGGCATCAGGGGAGAAGCGGCCGGGTAATGGACGCGTGGGACGCCGGAAGAACGGGCGTGCCGCGGGCGCCGCGCCCACTCACCCGATCTCCCGATCACGCCATCCTCAATAGCGCAGCAGCGCAGCGATCCCGCCCACCTCGGTCAGGGCGTCGAACGGGTCGGCGAAGTCGACCTCGGCGCCGGTGCGGGCGGCCTGCTCCGTGACGGTCTCGACGAGGTCGACGCGAAAGACGTCCTTGGACCCGCATGCGCCACACGTCTGGGGCGTCCCGTGGACGACGTGCTCGCAGGCCCGACACTTCGTCCCGGCCAGGTCGGCCTCACGGTCGACGAGGACGGACTCGGCGCGGGCCGCCCGCAGCGCGTTCCACACCGACGTGGCGCCAAACGCCGCGAGGCCGGGCCCGACGCCCTGCTCGCGGATGGCGTGCCACAGCTCCTGTTCTGACTGGCGCTCGCCCGCTTCCGCGAGGTCGGCCGCGGCCTCCAGCGCGTCGGCGTCCGAGGCGTTCCCGTCGACCGACGTCGTGCCGACGAGCTTGTCCTTGAGGTCCGTCCGCAGCGCCGCCGTCAGGGCCTGGACGGGTTCGTTGGAGCCGACGAGGACGAGGCGCGCGAACGGTCGCTCGGCATGGAGCGCCGCCAGTCCATCTGCGAGCTCCGTCGCGTACGTTTCGATCTGCTTCTCGCGGCGCCGCGCGTACCGCTTCTGGCTCCACCCCCCCTTCTTGACCCGGTTCTTGACGTCGCCTCGCACGCGCCCCTCTTCGTCGACCTCGTCGGCGGAGACGAGATAGATCCGGGCCTTCTCGTTGTCGAGGACGACCACCGCGTACGTCTCGTGCTCGTCGAGGAGCTCGAACGCCGGACGGAGGAACGGGGCGTCGCCCATCCACACCTTCGTGCCGACGGGCTCGGGGAGCGCGTAGGCCAAGCGGAGGTCGGCCGCCCACGACGCGTAGACCGCCAACGCACCGCCCTCTGGCGCGTCATGCGTGTCGATCATCTCGCGGGCCAGGGCGAGGCTCTCCTCGAAGTGCTCCAGTTCCTCGGGCTCGTCGGCCAGGAGCGTGCGGATCCGCGTGAACCGGGCGTCGAGGACGGACGGGTCGTCGGCCGCGTCGAGGTACACCGTGAGGAAGGCCCGCTCGGGACCGGCGAGGTCGGCGAGTTCGCGGAGGGTGGTGGCGTCGAGCATGTGCGGGGTGTGAGGGGTCGCCTCCAACGACGCGCGCCCGGCGCGGCTCCCGGCTCCTCCCACGGCCCTACCGAGGCGGGCGAACAAAAAACGGGCGGCGGCCTCCGAAGAAGCCGCCGCCCGCGGTGTCTCAGCGGAGCGCGGACTACGAGTTGTCGACCTCGTCGTCCACGTCGGCCTCGGCCTTGCCGAGCTCGGTGTCGGCGGACGGGCCGTCGTCCTCGGACCCGAGGGCCTCGTCGACGACCTCGCCGGCCGGCTTCGCCAGGACCTCCGGGACCTCGACGTCGTCGGTCGAGTCGACGCCCGGGCCCTGGTAGTCCGGCTCCGTGGAGCCGGTCGAGGCCGTGGTCGGGGTCTCCTCGCCGATGGCCGTCTCGGTCGCCGAGGCGAGCGAGCCCTCCTCCGCCGGCGTGCCGGACTTGAGGGTGGCCTGCGCGTTCTCGGACGACGGCGTGAGGCCGGTGTCCTCGACGCGCTGCCGAGTCTCCTCGTCGGAGCCGCGCGGGACCTCGTCGGTCTCGACGCGGTTGCCCTCGCCGACCTGGCCTTCGAGGTCCGTCGTGCCCTTGCCCTGCGTCACCGGGGGCTCGTTGGTGTCCTCGTCGGAGGTGGCGTTGGCCTCGGCCTGCGCCATCTGCTGGCGCAGGGCGGCCAGGCCGGAGAGCTCGCCGAGGGTGGCGGGGCCCGACTGGGTGGAGCCGTAGCTCTCGACCTGCCGGCGCTCCTCGCGCTCCTGGTTCCGCTTCTCGCGGTACTCGGCGTCGCGGGAGGCGCGCTCCTCGGCCCGCTGCTTGGCCGTCTCGGACATGACCAGCTCGCGGTCCTCGCGGTCCATCCGGATCACCTGGAGCTCGAGCTCGTCGCCGATCTGGTAGGCATCGGCCGGGCGGCCGCCGCGGAGGAGGTGGCTCGCCGGGACGAACGCCTCGACGTCCATCGCGAGGTCGACGACGACGCCGCCGTCGTTGATCTCGGCGACGGTCCCGGTGGCCTCCGAGCCCTCGGTGTAGACCTCCGAGACCTTCTGCCACGGGTCGGTCGAGACCTGCTTGTGGCCGAGGGAGATCCGCCGCTGGGCGATGTCGATGTCGAGGACGATCACGTCGAGGTCCATCCCCTTCTTGACCACCTCGGACGGGTGCTTCACGCGCCGCGTCCAGGAGAGGTCGGAGACGTGGACGAGCCCGTCGATCCCCTGCTCGATCTCGACGAAGGCGCCGAAGGTCGTGATGTTCCGGACCTTGCCGCGGGTGACCGTGCCGACCGGGAACCGGTCGAGCAGGCCCTCCCACGGGTCGGGCTCGAGCTGCTTCATGCCGAGCGAGATCTTCTTCGTGTCCTCGTCGACCTTGAGCACCTTCACGTTGACCGTCTGGCCCAGCTGGACCTTCTGGGTGGGGTGCTTCACGTGCTCCGTCCACGACATCTCGGAGATGTGGACGAGGCCCTCGATGCCCGGCTCGATCTCGACGAACGCGCCGTAGTCGGTGATCGAGACCACGCGGCCCTCGATCTGCATGCCCTCCACGATCCGCTCCGCGAGGTTCTCCCACGGGTGCTCCTGGAGCTGCTTGTAGCCGAGCGAGATCCGCTGGCGCTCCTTGTCGTAGTCGAGGACGACGACGTTGAGCTTCTGGTCGAGCTCCAGCACCTCGCTCGGGTGGCCGACCCGGCCCCACGAGATGTCGGTGATGTGGAGGAGCCCGTCGACGCCGCCGAGGTCGACGAAGGCGCCGAAGTTGACGATGTTCTTGACCTGGCCCTCGAGGACCTGGCCCACCTCGAGCGAGTCGAGGATGTGCTTCCGCTGCTCCTGGAGGTCCTTCTCGATGAGCGCCTTGTGGGAGATCACGACGTTCCCGTTCTGGGGGTTCGTCTTGACCACCTTGAACTCCATCGTCTTGCCGATGTAGACGTCGAAGTCCCGGACGGGCCGGACGTCGACCTGGGAGCCCGGGAGGAAGGCCTCCGAGCCGAGCAGGTTGACGATCATGCCGCCCTTGATCCGCTTGACGATCTCGCCCTCGATGACGGCGCCCGAGTCGAGCGCGCCCTCGAAGATGTTCCAGCGGAGCTTGTGGTTCGCCTTCGTGTAGCTCAGCGTGAGCTGGCCGCGGCGGTCCTCCAGGCGCTCGACGTACACGTCGATCTCGTCGCCGAGCTCCGGGACCTCGCCGAACTCGTTCTTGGCGACGACGCCGTCGGACTTGAAGCCGATGTCGACGACGACCTCCTTCTCGGTCAGGCCGACGACCTTGCCGGTCACGATCTGGTCCGCCTCGACGGCGGAGAGGGAGCGGCCGTAGAGGTCGGCCATCTCGTCGGGCGCGGCGCCCTCGTCCATGACCGCGGCGTGCGCGCCGATGCCGAGCTTGCCGGCGTTCCGCTCGTCGCGCTCCTCGAGCTCGTCGATGGAGATGGTCCGGCCGAGGTTCTTGCCGGTGTAGCCGAGGTCGGCGGCGCTGTCCGCGCCGTCGCCGGAGACGACGTGGGCCACGGCGCTCGCGGCGGACTTGGCCGCGCTGGCGACCGCGCCAGCGGCGTCGCTCACGGCGTGGGCGACGGTGTCGAGAACACCGCCGTCGCCGGACTCATCGGTGTCGTCCGAGTCGTCGTCGGACCCGTCGCCGGTGGGGTCGGGCGTGGGGCTGCTGTCGCCGTTGCCGCTGGCGTCGCTGGTCTCCTCGTCGTCGCCCTCGCCGGCCTCGGCCTCAGGGGTGTCGTCGGAGGTGGGGGTGTCGGCGGCGGCGGGCGTCGCCTCGTCCGTCGTCTCGGGGGAATCGACCTCGAGGGTCGTCGTCTGAGCGCCCTCCTCGGGCGTCTCGGGGGTCTGCTGGTTGTCAGCCATAGGAAAGTGTCGGGGCCGGCCGCCCGGGTGGGCAGGAGGCATGGCAGGCGCCGAAGGGGTTTAAGCGGTGAAAAGGCGCGTCGCGCGGTGCCTCCGCCGGCCGGGGCCGGGGCGCGCGAAGCGAAACACGAGTGCGCCGGGTGGCGCGGTCAGGGGGTCGAGGGCTCCCGGACGCGGCGGACCGCGTCGAGGACCGACTCGACCTGCTGGTCGATGGTGAGGGCCGTCGTGTCGAGCGTGACGGCGTCGGGGGCCGCCTTCAGAGGGGCGACGTCGCGACTCTCGTCGCGCCGGTCCCGCTCGGCGAGCTCGGCCCGGACCTGATCCAACGCCGCTGCGACAGCGTCGGGTCCATCGGGGCTCGCCGGTCCGACCGCGTCGTCCGCCAGGCGGCGGCGGGCGCGGGCGTCGAGGTCGGCCACGAGAAAGAACTTGACGTCGGCCCCGGGGAACACCACGGTGCCGATGTCGCGCCCCTCCACGACGACGCCTCCGTCGGGGTGCGCCGCCACGTAGTCGTGGGCGGCGCGCCGCTGGAGGGCCACCATGGCCGCACGGACCGGCGCGAGCGCCGACACGCGCGAGGCGTCCCGGGACGCCTCCGGCGTGCGGATCCGGTCGGTCACGTCGTCGCCGTCGAGGGCGACGCGGGTACCGCCCGGTCCGGGCTCGAGGCGGACGTCGAGGCCGGGGACGAGGCCAGACGCGGCCGCCTCGGTCACCGGGAGGCCCTGCTCGCGGAAGGCGAGCCCGACGGCCCGGTACATGGCACCGGTGTCGAGGTAGAGCCACCCGAGTCGCTCGGCGACGCGCCGTGCCGTCGTGCTCTTCCCGGACCCGGCGGGCCCGTCAATCGCGACGATCACTGTGCATGCTCAGGGGAGCCTATGAGTATAGGCCCCCTGCACCCACACGTCGATGCGGGCGGTGTGAGGAAGCGGTGAGGGAATGAGGGGACGGCGGGTCGCTCCGTCCCCTCCTCGCCCTACCGGATCGCCATCAGTTCCATGCCGGCCAGGTGCTCGGCGACGTACTCGGTCAGCATCGTGTAGAGGTGCCGCCGCGTGTTGCCGCCGTAGATCCCGTGGTTCCGGCCCGGGTAGATCATCAGGTCGAACTGCTTGTTCGCCGCCTGGAGCGCGTCGACCATCGCCATCGTGTTCTGGACGTGGACGTTGTCGTCAGCGCCGCCGTGGACGATGAGGAGGTCCTGCTCGTCCGTCAGGTTCCCGGCGTAGGTCGTCGGGCTGCCGAGGTCGTAGCCCTCGGCGTTCTTCTGCGGCGTCGAGAGGTAGCGCTCGGTGTAGATCGTGTCGTACTGGCGCCAGCTCGTCACGGGCGCGACGGCGATCCCGGCCGCGAACGTCTCGGGGCCGTCGCCGTAGGTCATGGCGAGGAGCGTGAGGTAGCCGCCGTAGCTCCAGCCCCAGATCCCCATCCGGTCCTCGTCGACGTAGCCCTGCTCGCCGAACCACTGCGCGGCGGCGATCTGGTCCTCGGCCTCCAGGATGCCGAGCCGGTTCTGCGTCACGGTCTTGAACGCCTTGCCGCGGCCGCCCGTCCCCCGGTTGTCGACGCCGGCCACCAGCACGCCGTAGGTCTCGGCGAGGTAGTGGTGCCAGAGGCGCTCCTGCCCGCCCCAGCTGTTCCGGACCTCCTGGCTGCCCGGGCCGCCGTAGGTGTGGATGAGGAGCGGGTGCGCCCGGTTCGGATCGAAGTCGCGCGGCTTGACGAGGTACGCGTTGAGCGGCGTCCCGTCGGCGCCCGGGACCGTCATGAACTCGGGCGCCGGGAGGTCGTAGCCCGCCAGCCGCTCGATGAGCGCCGCGTTGTCGACAAGCACGCGGATCTCGTCGCCGGACGTCCGGTAGAGCGTCGTCGTGGCCGGCGTCGTGGCCGTCGAGTAGGTGTCGACGAAGTAGTCGAAGTCGCGGCTGAGATCGACGCCGTGCCAGCCGGCGCCGGTCGTGACCTTCTCGGGCGCGCCGCCGTCGAGCGGGACGCGGTAGAGGTGGCGCTCGAGCGGGCTCTCGGCCGTCGTCGTGACGTAGGCCACGCCGGCCTCCTCGTCGACGCCGTGGAAGTCGGTCACGTCCCACTCGCCGGTGGTCACCTGTCGGACAAAGTCGCCGTCGTTCTCGTAGAGGTAGAGGTGGCCGTAGCCGTCGCGGTCGCTCCGCCAGACGAAGTGGTCGCCGTCGCCGAGGTACGTGATCGTGCCCGTCGAGAGGTCCGAGAAGCCGGTCTCGACCTCGATGTAGGAGTCGTTCTCCTCCTCGAGGATCTGCGTGACCGTGCCCGCCTCCGGGTCGCCGTAGAGGAGGTCGGCGTGGTTCTGGTCGCGGTTGAGGCGGAGCATCCAGACGTCCGAGGCGCCGTCCTCCAGGGCCGGCGTCCAGCCCATCGAGGCGATGTACTCGGTCTCGTCGCCGCCCTCGAACCACGTGTCGGTGTCGAAGAACGTCGTGTCGCCCGTCGCCACCTCTATCACGCCGACGCGGACCTCCGAGTTGGCCTCGCCGGCCTTCGGGTAGCGGAACGTCGTGGTCTCGGGGTAGAGCGTCCGGTAGTCGACCATCGAGAAGTCACGGGTGCCCGTCTCGTCGAGCTGGAAGAAGGCGATGTAGCGGCCGTCGGGGCTCCAGCGGAACCCGTCGCGGAGGCCGAACTCCTCCTCATAGACCCAGTCGAACGTCCCGTTGATCACGCCGCCGTCGGCCCCGTTCGTCGTGAGCGCGCGCTCCTGGCCGGTCGCGAGGTCGACCACGAACAGGTTCCGGTCGCGGACGAAGGCGACGTGCTCGGCCGCGGGGTCGAACTTAGCGAACATCTGGAAGCCCGCCGCACGGCTGGCGACCGGTGTGACCCTGCCCGTCTCGTTGTCGAGGACGTAGTAGTAGCCCTTCGTGTTGAGCCGCCAGACCTGCTCGGAGTCGGTGTAGAGCAGCGTCTTGGTGCCGTCCGCGGACGACGCGTAGTCCTCGATCTCGATCAGGCCGTCACCGTCGGGCTTCTCGAGGTCCGACCCGTCAATGATCGTCCGCTCCTGGTTCGTGGTCAGGTCGAGTTCGACGAGGCTGGAGGCCCCGGCGTCGTCGGTGTCGACGTAGAGGAGCTTCGCGCCGGACTCGGCCCAGCGGCCGCCCTGGAACCCGTCGCCGTAGAACTCGGGGCTGGCGAAGAGGGTCTCCAGCGTGAGCCGCTTCGGCCCGTCGGCCGTCTGCGCCTGGGCGAGCGGCGCCAACAGAAGAACGAGGACGAGGAGTGGCGAGAACCGGTGGCGCATGGATGATCGGTGCGGTGGGCAGGCGGAACGGAGGCGGACACGCGGAAAGTACACGCTCGCTGTAGGCTCCCTGCAGGTCCCGCCGTTGGGCCTTTCGGAAGCCTCGGCCGATTTCCCAGCTTGGGATCACCGCCGCCTCCCCCATGCGCACGCTCCTCCTGGCCGCCCTCGTCTCTCTCGCCGCCTGCGACACGAGCGAGTCGCTCTACCCCGGCCCCGGCGACCACCCCGAGGTCGACCTCGTCCAGCTTCTCGCCGCCGACCCCGGGCGCTACAACCTTCGCGCGGCCATCGCCGACGTCCAGCCGTGCCCCGAGGACCAGCTCATCCTGTGCGCGGCCGAGGCGACGCTCGTGCTCGTCGACCCCACCCCTGCCCCCTCCGACCCGGCCCAACGGGCCGCCTTGGTCCCGGTCGACGCGCCCGACCAGTTCCGCCTCGGGAGGCGCGGGACGTTCTCCCTCGAACTCCAGCGCTCGCCGTCCGGCACGGAGCCGACGTTCACGCTCCTGGGCTACGCGCTGGACTGATCGGGAGCGACAGCCGGAACGTCGCGCCCTCGCCGGGCACGCTCTCGACCGCTAGTGTCCCACCGTGTGCCTCCGCAACGGCGCGGGCGATCGCGAGCCCGAGGCCAGTGCCGGTGCCGCGCGTGCGCGGGCCCTCGCCGCGGTAGTACCGCTCGAACACGTGCTCCAGCACGTCGGGCGCGATCCCCTCGCCCGTGTCGGCGACCGCCAGCACGACCCGGCCCGCCTCGGCGCCGGCCCCGAGACGGACGGAGCCACCGGACGGCGTGTGACGCCGCGCGTTGTCGAGGAGGTTCGAGAGGGCGCGGACGAGCCGGGCGCCGTCGGCCTCGACCGTCGGGAGCCCGGCGGGCGCATCGACCTCGAACGAGACGCCGTCGGCCTCGAACGCCCGCGCGTGCTGGCGCCCCACGTCGCGGACGAGCTCGCCGACGGGGACCAGGCCGAGTCGGAGCGCCTGGTCGGGCCGGTCGAGGACCGAGAGCTCGAACAGGTCGGCCACGAGCGCGGCGGCGCCCTCCGCCTGACGACGCGCGGCGGCGACGGCGTCGGCCACGTCGTCCCTCCGGTCCTCGCCGGCGAACCGCTCGGCCTCGTCGAGCGTGACGCGGAGGGCGGCGAGCGGCGTCCGGAGGTCGTGCCCGACGTTGGCGACGAGCTCGCGGCGGAGCCGGTCGGTGTCGCGGAGCGACTGGATCGAGACCTCGACGCGCGCCGCCATCTCGTTGACGGCGCGGGCCAGCCTCCCCAACTCGTCGTCGCCCGCCTCGGGCAGCCGGTCGGCATAGTCGCCTTCGCCGAGCCGCTCGACGCGGCGCGTGACGTCGCGGACGGGCCGGAGCAGGCGGGACGCGAAGAGGGCGCCCAGCAACAGCGCCAGCGCGACGGCCACGAGGACCGTCACGAGCGTGGCCTGCCAGAACGCCCGCATCGTCCCGGCCCGCTCTTCGGCGACGGTTTGGCGGAGCGGCCGAACGAGGAGCGCGCCGGCGGGCAGGCCGTCGGGCGCGAGGATCGGCGCGAGGCCCCACCCGCCGCCGGGCGCGTCGAGGTCGACGGCGACGCGGCCGGCGTCGAGCGCGTCGAGCGCGTCGAGCGGCACGTCGGGTGCCGGCGACTCGCCGAACGTCTCGACGAGCGCGCCGGACTCGTCGAGCAGCGCGAGCGGATCGGGGAAGCGCGTGCCGAGGTCCGACCGCAGCCGGCTGCCGATCTCGACGGATCCGAACGGGCCGATGTCGGCCCGCGTCTCGACCTCCTCGGCCACGGCGTCGAGGCGGAGGCGGAGCGTGCCGGCCAGGAGCTCCGCGCTCCGGTCCTGCGCAAACACGCCGCTCAGCCCGACCGCCAGCAGCGCTGTCGCCACCTGCGCCCCCACGAGCACGCCGGCGACGCGCCAAAAAAGCGTACGGGACGACGGGCCGCGTCCCGCAGGCGACGGGCCAGCCGCGCCCTCGTGTGGTCCCTCCGCAGTCAGTGGTCGTCCCCGCGGAACTTGTACCCCACGCCCCACACGGTCCGGACGTGCTGCGGGTCGCCCGGGTCGGCCTCGATCTTCGCGCGGAGCCGCTGGACGTGGCTGTCGATGGTCCGATCGTACCCCTCGTACGAGATGTCCCAGATCTTCTGGAGCAGCTGGCTCCGTGTGAACGGCCGGTCCGGGTGCTGGGCGAGGAACAGCAGCAGGTCGAACTCGCGGACCGTCAGGTGGACCGGCTCGCCAGCGACGGTCACCTCGCGGCGGACCGGGTCGATGGCGAGGTCGCCGGCCGTGATCGGCTCGTCGGCATCGCTGGAGGGGCCGCTTGCCATCTGCTCGCGGACGGTCCGCACGCGGCGGAGCGCGGCCCGGATGCGGGCGACGACCTCCTGCAGGCTGAACGGCTTCGTGACGTAGTCGTCCGCCCCGACCTCCAGCCCGACGACGCGGTCGAGCTCGTCGGCGCGGGCCGTCAGCATGAGGATGTAGAGGAGCGGGTGGTCGGCGCGGAGGCGTCGGCAGACCTCGATCCCGTCGAGGCCCGGGAGCATCACGTCGAGCACCACGAGGTCGGGGACCGCCTTGGCGACCGCGTCGAGAGCGTCGGGGCCGGTGGCGGCCGTCGCGACCTCGTAGCCGGCGTCGGAGAGGCGACGGGCGAGCGTCTGGCGGAGGTCGTCGTCGTCCTCGACGACGAGGAGGGAAGCGGGAGACATCATGGTCCGGGTGACGCCGGAAGCTAGGCTCGGGTCCCCGACCGCAGGCGGCAGCGCACAAGCGGGACGGAGTCGCCACGGTTCTGTGACACGGCCGGCGGGGCGGGTGCGTTCTTGAGCGTACCTCCCCCCTCCCCATGCGGATCGCCCTCGTCCTGCTCGTCCTCGCTGCGGCCCCCGCCGTCGCCCAGCCCTCCGCGACATCGGTCGTCGAGGCGTGGCGGACCGACTGGCGGCGATCCGCACAGGGCCTGGCCGGAATCGACGTGCGCGAGGAGGCCGAATGGACGATCGACGGGCCGAGGGGCCGGACGGTCGTCGAAGCCGACGGGCGGATCCGCTACTCCCGAGGGATACCCGAGCGCGACCTCGACCGGGTCCTCGTGAATGGGCGCGAGGTGCCGGCGGACCGCGGCCGCGGCCAGGGGCAGCGCTGGCAACGCGCGTTCGGTCCCGCCGGGCGCGAGGTCCACGCCCCACCGCTCCTCCCCCTCGCCCTGCTCGGCACGGCGGAGCCCGACCGGATCGAGGCCGACCGCGAGGCCGGCGTCGCCGCGTGGCGCGTCGGGTTCGACTCGCCGGCCGGCCGCGCCGAGGCGTGGTTCACGCGGTCCGGCGCCCCCCACCTGCTCCGTGTTCGGACGGAGGGCGAGCGTCCCCGTGGCGGGCGGTTCATGCGCGACGTGCGGTACGCCCGCGTCCGCGGTCTCGACCTACCCGTTCGAGCCGAGGCCACGTTCACCGTCCGCCAGCGGCGCCGGCTCCGGGACTACCTCGTGACCCTCCGCGCCGACGCGACCTACACCGGCCACACCCTCCGCTAGCCCATGCGCCGCGCGCCCGCCCCGCTTCCGTACGCCGAGGCCGGCCTCCCCGACGAGGCCGCCGCCGCGCACGCGCTGAACCGGCTCGCGTTCGGACCGCGGCCCGGTGAGGCCGCCGAGGTCGCCCGCCGCGGCGTCGGGGCGTGGATCGACGAGCAGTTGACCCCGCCCGCCTCGGATCCCGACTCGGACCCGCGGCTCGCCGACCTCGACCAGCTCGGGTGGACGACCGAGGAGATCACGTCGCGCTACCTCACGCCGGCGTTCGCGCTCCGCCAGGCCGTCGCCGAGGGCGCCGTCCCGGACGGCTTCGGCCCGCGCGACCCCGAGATCCGCGACCGGCTGCAGGGGTGGATGGAGCGGAACGACATCCGGAGCGTCGCCGACCTTCGGCGCGACCTGCTCCGGGCCAAGCTCACGCGCGCCGTCCACGCGCGCGCGCAGCTCCGTGAGGTCCTCACCGACTTCTGGTACAACCACTTCAACGTCGACGGCCGGGGCGGGCAGATCCTCTACGTCCCGACCTACGAGCGCGACGCGATCCGGGCGCACGTCTTCGGCCGGTTCCGCGAGCTCCTCGGGGCCACGGCCCGCCACCCGGCGATGCTGACGTACCTCGACAACTGGCAGTCGCGCGCGCCGTCGGGTACGGCCGTCACGTTCGGCCGACCGCCCGGGCGGGGCGGGATCAACGAGAACTACGGCCGCGAACTCCTCGAGCTCCACACCCTGGGCGTCGACGGCGGCTACTCGCAGGACGACGTGATCGCCACGGCGCGCGCGTTCACGGGGTGGTCCGTCGTCCCGAATCGCAACGAGGCCTCGACCGAGCGAGTGGAGGCCGGGCTCGACCGGCTCGCGTCACGCGGGGCGCCGGTCGTCCGCGACGGCCTGTTCGTGTTCCGGCCGAACTGGCACGACGCCGAGCCCAAGACGGTCCTCGGGCGGTCCCTCCCGGGCGGGCGTGGGATCGAGGACGGCGAGGACGTGCTCGACCTGCTCGCGGCGCACGAGGCGACCGCCCGGCACGTCGCCCGCAAGCTGGCCATCCGGTTCGTCGACGACGACCCCGACGAGGGGCTCGTCGGCCGGCTGGCGGCGGTCTTCCGCCGGACCGACGGCGACCTCACTGCCGTCTTGCGGGCGCTGGTAGAAGACCGCGCCTTCTGGGACGCCGCGCGCTCCGGCCCCGACGGCGCGCCGTCGAAGGTCAAGACGCCGTTCGAGTTCGTCGCCAGCGCCGCGCGGGCAACGGCTACGCCGATCGAGGACGTCCGCGGGGTCCTCGGCCCGCTTCGCGACATGGGCGAGCCGCCCTACCACGCCGAGCCGCCGACCGGTTTCCCGGACCACGCCGCCGCGTGGGTCAACGCCGGCCTGCTCCTGACCCGGATGAACCTCGGCCTCCGACTCGCCGACGGCCGCGTCCGCGGGGCCCGACCTGACCTGGCCGTGCTGACGGCCGGCCGCGAGCCCGAGTCCATCGACGCCGCGCTCCAGACCTACGTCGGCGCCCTCCTCCCCGGGCGCGACCCGACCCCGACGGTCACGCTGCTCCAGCCGATCGTCCGCGAACCTGCCTTCGCCCGGCGCGTCGCCGAGGCGGCCACCCAGGCCGAGGCCGAGACGCCGGTCGCCCTTGACGACGACGGCGTGTTCGGCGAGACCCCCGAGCCACCGTTCGACCCCGACGACACGGCGGCCTTCGTCGTCGGGGTCGTCCTCGGCTCGCCCGCCTTCCAGCGGCAGTAGCCCCACCACCCCGTCGCCATGACCTCCCGTCGCGCCTTCCTCTCCTCGGGCGGCCTCGCCCTGCTCGCTGCCGGCGTCGGCGGCGTCCCCTCGTTCCTGACCCGGGCCGCCTCGGCGACGCCGTCCGGGTCCTTCCGCCGACGGAAGGTGCTGGTGACCGTCTTCCAGCGCGGGGCGATGGACGGCCTCGCGGCGGTCCAGCCGCTGTCGGACCCGATGCTGGCCCGGCTCCGCCCGACGCTGGCCCTCGACGCCCGCCGCCAGCTCGTCGACCTCGACGGCCGGTTCGGCCTTCACCCCTCGCTGAGACCGTTCGGAGACTATTTCCGGGAGGGGACGCTCGGCATCGTCCACGGCGTCGGCTCGCCGGTCGCGACGCGGTCGCACTTTGATGCGCAGGACTTTATGGAGACCGGCCGCCCCGGCGACAAGCGTGCCGACTCCGGCTGGCTCAACCGCGCGACGGGCCTTCTCGGCCATGAGCCGTCGACGCCGTTCCAGGCCGTCGCCCTGACGCCCGCGCTCCCGCTCTCCCTGCGGGGCGAGGCGCCGGCGCTTGCGATCGCCAACCTCGAGGACTTTGGGGTGATGGCGCCCGGCGCGATGGCGGCGACGGGCGAGAGCCTGGAGGCGCTCTACGCCCAAACCGCCGGCGACCTGCTTAGCAGCGCGGGACGAGAAGGACTCGAGGCCGCGAACGTGCTCGACCAGGCCCGGCTCGACCAATACCGCCCCGAGAACGGCGCCGACTACCCCCGCTCGGAGCTCGGCGAGAGCCTCCGCCAGATCGCCCAGCTCATCAAGGCCGACGTCGGGCTCCAGGTCGCGTTCGCCGAGGCCGGCGGGTGGGACACGCACGCGCGCCAGGGCGCCGCGGACGGCTCGTTCGCTCGCCGCGCCGCCGACCTCGCCCAGAGCGTCGCCGCCTTCTGGACCGACCTCGAACGCTACCAGGACGACGTCGTGGTCCTGACGATGACCGAGTTCGGCCGGACCGTCGCCGAGAACGGGACGGGCGGGACCGACCACGGCCGGGCCTCCGCCATGTTCGTCCTCGGCAACGCCGTCCGTGGCGGCGAGGTGCACGGCGCGCCCCTCGTGCTCGATCCCGACGCTCTAGAGGACGGCCGCGACCTGCCCGTCACGACCGACTTCCGGGCGCTCTTCGCCGGCGTCGCCGGCCCGCACCTCGGGATCGCGACCGGCGACGGGCTGTTCCCGGGCTGGGCCGGCCGGCCGCTCGACGTCCTGCGCAGCTAGGCGCGCCTCGGCGCCGAGGCGGGACCGGACGGCTCCCTCTGGAGGGCGCCGGCTACTTGTAGACCGAGTCGGCGTCGAAGACCGGCTCGCCGACCGTTTCGAGCTCGCCGTCCTCGACCTTCCGGTAGAAGCAGCTCCGGTGGCCCGTGTGGCACGCCGCCCCGCCGACCTGCTCGATCCGGAACAGGAGCGCGTCGCCGTCGCAATCCACGTAGGCCGACTTGACGCGCTGGACGTTCCCGCTCGTCTCGCCCTTGACCCAGACCTTCTGGCGCGACCGGCTCCAGTACGTCATGACGCCGGTCTCGAGCGTCTGCTGAAGCGTCTCGCGGTTCATGTAGGCGAGCATGAGCACGTCGCCGGTGGCGTCGTCCTGGGCGATGGCGGCGACGAGGCCGTCGTCGTTGAAGGTGGCGGCGTCGAGGAGCGGCTGGAGGTCCATCGGAAGAGAGCGGGAGCGAATGGTGGACCCGAAGGTGCGCCGTGCGCGCCCGTTCCGGGGAGGAAAACGCGGGAAGGTCCCGTCTGGCGGCGTTCTTTCCGGGCGCCCCTGAGCTCTCCCCCACCCCATGCGCGCTTCGTTCGTCTCGCTTCTCCTCGCCCTCACGGCCTGCCAATCGGACCCCGAGGTCGAGGCGCTGCCGTCCACCCCCGAGATCCCGGCCTACGCGGGCGACCTCTCTCCGATCGACGAAGGGACCGCCGTCCCGGGCTTCGCTGCGTTCCGCGACACGCTCCGCGGAGTCGTCGCCCGCCGTGACACGGCCGCGCTGCTCGGCCTCGTCGCGACCGACGCTCGGCTCTCGTTCGGCGACGGTGCGGGCGGCCCCGACGAGTTCGACCAGACGTGGTTCGCGTCGACTCCGGAGGAGCCCGTGTGGTCGGTCCTCGAGCACGTCCTCGACCACGGGAGCGTCGAGGAGGACGGCGCGGTCGTCGTCCCCTACGTCGCGGGGTTCTGGCCGGACACGCTCGACCCCTACACCACCGTCGTCGTCCCCGGCCGCGACGTCCCGGCCTACGACCGGCCCGACGGCACGGAGGTCGCCCGGCTCACGGAGATCGCCCTCCCGACGATGGCGCCCGACGACGACGGCTGGCGGCCCGTCACCCTGCCCGACGGGACCGGCGCGGTCGTCGAGGCGGACGCGGCCCTCAGCCCGGTCGGCTACCGCGCCACGTTCTGGGACGACGGCGACGGCTGGCGACTCCGCTCGTTCCTCGCTGGCGACTGACCCCGGCCGCCTCGACGCCGAGGCGGGCACGGCGGCATGGGGTCGGAGGCCTGTGGGCCCGGCCGCTCCGACGAGCGCGACGACCCGCTCGAGACCTAGACTTCCGCCTCGACCGTGTCACCCATCGTCCCGGTCTGGAGTGTTATCACTCGTCCCGGCCGCTACACGACGACAACGGGTGCGGCGGCTGCGGCCGTGCCCGTCTCTCTGTCGATGTCGTGCCCGAGCCGGCGGAGGTCGTCGAACACCCGTTCGATGTCTTCCAGCCTCGTTCGGTGGGAGCAGATGGAGAGTCGAAGGACGGTGCGGCCGCGGAGCTGCGAGGTCATCACGAAGGCCAACCCGCTGGCCCGGATCGCGTCGGTGATCGCCTGGTTGAGGCGGTCGAGGTACTCGCTGTGCGCGTCGACGTCGTCGCGGAGCCGGGCCGGGACGAACCGGAAGCAGTAGAGGTTGAGGACCGGCGCGTGGAGCGGCTCGAAGTCGGGGTCGGCGCGGACGAGGGCGTCGAGGTGCTCGGCGCAGCGGACGTTCTGACGGAGGAGCGCCCGGTACCCCTCGGCCCCGTAGTGCTTCAGCGTCATCCACACCTTGAGCGCCCGGAACCCCCGCGACATCTGGGGGCCGAGCTCGTAGAAGTCGTGCCCGTGGTAGCCGTCGGGGAGGATCCCCTGGAGGTACGACGCCTCCATCGTGAACGCGCGCCGCTGCGTCACGGGGTCGCGGAAGAGGACGCACCCGCACTCGTACGGGACGTAGAGCCATTTATGCGGGTCGAGCGAGACGGAGTCCGCCCGATCCAGCCCGGCGTAGAGCAGCCGTTTCTCGGGGAGCATGGCCCCGACGGCCCCGCAGGCCCCGTCGCCGTGTAACCACAGCCCGTACTCCCGGCACACGTCGGCGATCTCGTCGAGGGGGTCGATGGCGCCGACGTTGACGGAGCCGACCTGGGCGACGACGCAGAACGGGAGGTCGCCACGAGCACGGTCCTCCTCGATCATCCCTCGGAGCGCGCCCACATCCATCGTAAAGTCGCCCCGGCTGGGGACGCGGCGGAGCGCCTCACGGCCGAGGTTCAGCATGTCCACGGCCCGGACGAGCGAGACGTGGCCCTCGTGGTCGGAGGCGTAAACGAGGAAGCGGCCGGTGCGGGCCTCGTCCTGGAGCCCGCGCGGGGTGGTGTCGTAGGGGGCCGCGTTACGGAGGGCCGTGTGGAGCGCGGTGACGTTGGCCATCGTGCCGCCGCTGACGAGGACGCCGCCGCACGCGGGGTCGAACCCGATCAACTCAGCGAGCCACGCGAGCGTGCGCCGCTCGACCTCGGTGGCGGACGGGGCCGGCTTCCAGCCCCCGGCGTTCATGTTGACCGACGCCGCGAGGGCCTCGGCGAGGATGCCCATCGGGGTTCCGGACCCCATGACGTACCCGAAGTAGCGCGGGGAGGTGTTGTGGGTGGCGTTCGGGAGGACCTTCTCGTCCCAGTCGTCGAGGATGCGCGCGGGTTCCTGGCCGTGTTTGGGAAGAGGTTCGTCGAAGGTGCGCGCTACTTCTTCCGGTGTTCGTCCCGCGAAGACAGGCAGGTCAGGGACGTCGCGGAGGTGGTTGGCGATGGCGTCGATGACTCGGTAACCGAGCGCGCGGAAGTCTTCGGGGGCGAGGTCGCCGTCGAACCACGCTTCGGCGACGGGCTCATCTAAGGGAGGAGGCTCAGGCATGTTCATGGAAGCAACAGAGAGCTTGGCCGCCTAGACGCTTGGCGATTCAGCCGCCGCGAGTGATGGCACGACGGTCAGACGAAGCTATGACGGCTGTGCCGCACGGACGAGCCGAGGACGCTGGCACTCGCGGTCGGCCTGCAAACGCTAGTTATGTGGCCCCCTCAATCGGAGGGCCGCGACCGTACGCGGTCGTTCATCGAGTCGAAGTGGGAGTCCACACCGACGGCGAGTAGGCTGTCGTTGCGGAGCCAGAAGGCGATCCGCCCCCCTCCGGTCGTGTCGTCGACGAACACCTCCGTGTCGTACGGCAGGTAGGAGAGGTTGGCCGCGAGCGGCCAGTTCCGGCACCGCCACGACTCCGGGAAGGCCCGCTCGACTTTGGAAGCCGGGTCCCCGGCCTCGAACACCTGAGGACCGGCCGCCAGCGGCCCGAGGCGGAGCGGGTACCAACCGGGGTAGGCGAGCGAGTCGCGGACCGTGGTGAACCCGAGCGTGTCGGCCTCGACGGCGAAGACCATGACGCCGAACACGTCGGTCCAGACCAACTCTTGATACGACGTGTCCGGCGCTCCAAACTGAGCCCGGAGCTGCTCCGGAGTAGACCAGAGCGGCAAGTCGCCGACCGTCCACCCGTCGGTCTCCACAACGCTGTAGAAGTCCCCTCCGCTGTCGTAGACATCAGAGCAGGCGGCTCGGCGCTCGGCTTCCGACATCCCGCCGCAGCCCACGATGAGGAGGAATGGGAGGGTCAGAAGCTGCCTCATCGCAGGGGACACATAACGATTTGCGATTCAGCCGCCGCACGCGGCGCGGCGACGGGACGGAGCGGAGGATACGTCGACGCTCACGCGAGGCGAGAGCGCTGGCGCGTGGGGTCGGCCTGCAAGCGCTGGTTAGCTGCCCGTGCTGTATGGACCGGGACGAGTGGTAACAGAATAGACCGGGACGATGGGTGACAGATCCGTTCACCCCGGCATGGCCCTCCCCGCGCTCTCGCGCTCACGCCGTGCCCTGGACCGTCACCGCCCCCATGCTCCAACGAGCCCACCTCGTCGCCCTCCACGCCGAGGGCCTCCACTCCGTCGCCGACCTCGCCGCCCGGTTCGGCGTCTCCCGCAAGACGGCCTACAAGTGGATCGACCGGCACGCCGAGGGCGGCACCGACGCGCTGGGAGACCGGTCCACGTCGCACGGGGCCACCCGCACACGACCCCGCCAGAGGTCGAGGCCCTCGTCGTGGCGGCGCGGGAGAAGCACCCGACGTGGGGGGCGCGGAAGCTCATCCCCTGGATCGCTAAACGACACCCGGACGCGCCTTTGCCTGCGGCCTCGACGGTCGGCACCATCCTCAAGCGACACGGGCTCGTCGAGCCGCGACGCCGTCGGCGCGTGGCGGCCCACCCGGGGAGCCGCCCGCTCGTCGCCGACGCGCCATGTGACGTGTGGACGGCCGACTACAAGGGGCAGTTCAGGACCGGCGACGGCGAGGTGTGCTACCCGCTCACCGTCTGCGACGCGCACAGCCGGGCCATCCTCTGCTGCGAAGGCCACTCCTCCGTCGAGCAGTACGGGGCGCTCCGGGCGTTCGACCGCCTCTTCCGCGAGCACGGGCTGCCGACGGCGATCCGGACCGACAACGGGACCCCGTTCGCGACGCAGGCGATCTGTGGCCTGTCACGACTCAGCGTGTGGTGGATCAAGCTCGGGATCACGCCCGACCGGATCGAGCCCGGGCGCCCCCAGCAGAACGGACAACACGAGCGGATGCACCGGACCCTGAAAGCGGAGACGGCACGCCCACCGGAGGCCGACATGGCCGCGCAGCAACGACGCTTCGACGCGTGGCGGGCCGAGTTCAACGACGAGCGGCCCCACGACGGCCTCGGCGGTGAGACCCCCGCCTCCCGCTACGCCCCGTCGCCGCGCCCGATGCCCGAGCGTCCGCCCGAGCCGGAGTACCCGGGGCACTTCGAGGTCCGGCGCGTCTCGCGGTGTGGGACGTTCAAGATGAAGGGCCGCCAGCGTTTCCTGAGCCAGGCCCTGTCCGACGAGACGATCGGGTTCGAGGAAGTGGCCGACGGGGTCTGGGCCGTGCTCTTCTACGAGACCGAGCTCGGCCGCTTCGACGAGCGGGACTACCAGCTCAAGACCTAGACTGCGACCTCGACCGGGTCACCCATCGTCCCGGTCTAAAGTGTTACCCATCGTCCCGGCCGCTACATGCTAGGGTCCGAGTCCTCGAACCACACGTTCCGCAGGCGCCGGGTGTACACCTCCGGCTCGTCCTCGAACAGATGCTCGCGGCCCTCGTCCGCCAACACTCCTGTCTCGAGGAGGGACTCGACGACGACGTCGGTCATGTCCGTGTATGTCGCCAACTCGTCCCGCGACCCCGAGGGGAACGGCCAGTCGTCGTACGTGTCGCTGACGAACGCGACGGCGTCGCCCGCGTGGTCCTGGAGGTAGCGCGTCGTGATCGCCGCGGCGACCGGGTTGCCGGCCAACTCGTTCCGGGTCCCAGCGCCGATGTGGGCGAACGAGACGACCTCGCGCTTCGAGTGGTTGACGAGTCGGTAGAGGGCGCCCATGGGTAGGCACGGAGGGCAGCTAACCAGGAGTTATGAGGCCGGGAAGATGCGGCCGTCGGCCGGATAGTACGCAGACGTGAGGAGACACGACCGGGCCGTAACCCCCTCCTTCAACGCGTTCCGCCCGACAACGAAGACCACACCTCATCGCAAATGCGGCGGCCCTTCGCATAGTACCAGTCCGAGCGCCCCGCTCAGGCCGGCGCCGCGACGTGCGACAGGGTCCGGTGCAGCAGGTCCGTCCGAGAGCATATCGAGGGGGCCACCACCACGATCCTGGCCCCGGACGCCTTGTTCTGCAAGAGCGCCGCGCAGGGATACCGCTCCCGCCTCGGGCCCCTCACGAGTTGGTGCTCGCGCTCGGTGAACGCCAGCGGCGTGAACGTCCACGGCTTCCGGACCGTCCAGTCGGTGTAGACGACCTCGACGCGCTGGTCGGGGTCCACGACGCCGCCGTCGACGTCGAACACGCCGCGGCAGTCGGTCTCGAACCCGAACAGGCCGAGGCCGTGCTCCCACGCGGCGAATAGCGGGCCGTCGCCCCAGTAGACGGTCCCCTCGGGCTCCGGGTGGTCGAGGAGGTCGCCGTCACGGGGGTCGTAGTCACGCCAGTGACCGTCGGACCACACCTTCCACCAGAACAGGCCCGCGTGGCCGCCCATCTGCGCGCCGCCATGGTAGTGGTTCTCGTAGTCGATCCGGGGGAAGCGCGGGCCGAGGAGCAGCAACGAGCCGCAGTGGTCGAGGTAGTCCTCGATCATGTCCGTCACCGACCTCCCCGGCTTCGTCCGGTACGGCAGCTCATTGCCGACGATCACGAGGAGGTCGCCCTCCCCGTCGAGGTCGCCGATCTCGCGGGCCGCCACGTGGCGGAGCCGGCCGAAGTAGCTCTCGGCTGAGCGGGCGACGCTCTGGAGGCTGTCGGCGAACAGCCGCGGCTCGTCCAGGAGGAGCGGACGAGCGACGCGGGCCGGCGGCGGAAGCGGCGGCATCGCCAACTCGCCGCTCAACACCCGCTGCGGCGCGTAGGCCACTTCCAACACGTGGCGCTTGCCCGGTGTCAGGCGGATGCGGAGGGTTGCGCTCGCGCCGTCCTCCTCCGCCTCGGGCTCGATCTCGGCCCCGTCGAGCGTCACCATCTCAACTGCCTCGCGCGGCGGCACCCGGAGCTCCAGCACCTCGACGGCACACCGGTCGAGCACGATCCGGACGCCGTCGGCCGTCTCCGCAAAACGGAGTCGGCCCGCGGCGAGATCGAGGTCGACGGACCACGTGTCCCACGAGCGCGGGACGGCCGGGGCCAGTCGGATCCGCCGCTCGCCGGGCTCGCGGATGCTGAGGCCTACCAACCCGTACTGGACCGCGTCGAGGAGCGCGCCGGAGCCGGTGATGAACGCGTGCCCGGCCACGTCGTCCTGGGCACCGTCCTCCGGTTCGAGATACTCCTCACAGAGCCCGGGGAGCGTCGGCCGGTGGAACGTGTCGACGATCTTCGAGAGGACGTGGAGGCCGCCGTCGGCGTCGAAATTCAGGAACCGGGCCTTCGCCTCGTGAGCCATCCACCACGGCCAGACACGCCCGTTGTGGTCGTTGTCGGCCGGGACGTACCTCATCGGAAGGTCGGTGGTCACCGTCCCGAAGGGCCGCCAGGACCGCTCGCGGATCGTATCGAGGGTCCGGAACCGCTCGTTCCGGCCCGCCACCCGCTCGACGACGGCGATCGCGTTGTCGGCCAGCATGAGCGTCGTGTCGGGGACGCCCCACTGGACGGCGTTGTTGAAGTACCCGGCGTCGTTCCAGAACGCGTCGTGGATCGACCGGCGAGACCGCGCGGCGAGATCGCGGTATCGCCCCGCGTCGTCGTCGCGGCCCAAGGCCTCGCAGATGAACGCCATGCGCCGGAGGGCGGCGAAGTACAGGACGTTCGAGTACAGCGTCCGCTGGCCCTCGACGAGGCGGAGGAACCGGCTGTGGTCCATCCACTCCGTCACGTCGACGATGAGCCCGTCTTCGTCGGCGTCGCGGGCCACCCAGACCTCGATCCACGGCTCGAAGGCGGCCACCATCCGTTCGAGCCAGTCACGGTCGCCGGTGTGCTCGTAGACGCGCCAGACCAGCGTGAGGAGCCAGCCGAGCCCCTCCGCGGAGCCTCCCTGACTCGTGTCGTCGGAGACCTTCAGGCCCGTCGGGTCGTGGGCCGTGTGGCGCGCCGCCTCGTAGTCGAGCGTGGCGAGGACGGCGTCGAGGAGGCCCGCCGCGACGCCACCGGGGCCGAAGCCGGACCCGAAGTCGCGGCTCCAGACGTCTCGCCAGCGGAAGATGTCGCAGACCATTTTCGAGCCGTCGCCGCCGGGCCGGCCGGCGCCGTCGGGCTCCCAGGCGTAGCCGAGCCGGAGGTGCGCCTTGGCGAACTCGACGGCGCGGTCGAGCTCGGGGTACGGGGTCCGAAGGCGGAGACCACGCTCGGCCGTTTCGTCCGCCCACGCCTCGACCGCCTCGAACGGGTCATCGAGACGGGCCGCCGC
Source organism: Rubrivirga marina (assembly GCF_002283365.1). NCBI lineage: Bacteria > Pseudomonadati > Rhodothermota > Rhodothermia > Rhodothermales > Rubricoccaceae > Rubrivirga > Rubrivirga marina. Next base: position 3,503,528 of record NZ_MQWD01000001.1, read on the forward strand.
GGCCCCGTCGCCGAGGAGGAACGCCGCGCGCGCGTCGGCCGCCAGCGACACGCGGAGCGTCCCCCGCGCCGCGCCCTCGTCGTCCGACGAGACGGGCTGTGGCTCAGGGGTCCAGACGGAGGCCTCCCCCCTGCTGAGGTCGACCTCGTCCGCCTCGACGTCACCGTCAGGGTCGGCGTCGGCGAATTCGAGGGCCCACTCGGCGTCTGCTTCGGACTCGACGAGCAGGACCATGAGGGCGGCATCGGGCTGGGCGGCAGCCGTGAGCGCGCCCCGCCCCGCGACCTCATAGCGCACGCGCCTGGGGAGCACGACCGTCCGCACCTCACCGTCCGAGAGGGGCCGGCCGTCGATGAGGACGCGGTAGCCGGCCGCCGGGCCGGCGAACACGAACTCGGCAGACCCGGCGCGGACGCGGGCGATCAGCCGGCCGTTGCCGACGACGGTTTCGACGTCGTGGTCGAAGACGAGGGGGGCCATGCGAGGGGATCCGTCGAGAGGGGCCAAAAAGCTACGCGCCCCGACCGGCGGCGGCCGGTCGGGGCGCGGGCCCACACGTGGGCGACTCCCTCCACCTCGGCGCCGAGGCGGAGGGGGCGGGGCTAGCCCATCTGTGCCTTGGCCTCGCGGTACCGGCGGTCCACCTCGTCCCAGTTGACGACGTTCCACCACGCCTCGACGTAGTCGGGCCGCTTGTTCTGGTACTTGAGGTAGTAGGCGTGCTCCCAGACGTCGACGCCGAGGAGGCCGACGTGGCCGTGCATCGCCGGGCTGTCCTGGTTCGGGAGCGCGTGGATGTGGAGGCCCTGCTCGGGGCCGAAGCCGAGCCACGCCCAGCCGGAGCCGAACTGCGTCTTGGCGGCTTCGCTGAACTGCTCCTTGAAGCTCTCGAAGGAGCCGAACGCCTCGTCGATCGCGCTCGCCAGCTCGCCGGTCGGCTCGCCGCCACCGCTCGGGCTCATGACGGTCCAGAAGATGCCGTGGTTGAGGAAGCCGCCGCCGTTGTTCCGCACGGCCGTCCGCTTGTCCTCGGGCAGCGCGTCGAGGTCGGCGAGCGTCTCCTCGATCGGCTGGTCTTCCCACTGCGTGCCCTCGAGGGCCGCGTTGAGCTTGGTGGTGTAGCCGGCGTGGTGCTTGCCGTGGTGGATCCGCATCGTCTGCTCGTCGATGTGCGGCTCCAGGGCGTCGTAGTCGTAGGGGAGCGGGGGAAGCTCGAAGGCCATGGGGATGGGGGTTGGGAGAGAAGGTGCCTGTTCAACCCGTCGCCGCGGGCGCCGTTTCGAGGTCCACGCGCGATTCGTACCGGCGCCCCTCCCCTGCCGCCGTTACCCGTCGCCGAGCGCGTCGAGCATTCGCTGGCGGTCGGCCTCGGCGAGCCGGCCGAGCGCGACGAGCCGGTCGAGCGCCTCTGCCACAGCGAGGTGATCCGTGCCACCGTCCGCCGTCGGATCCGGCGCCGGGGCCTCGGGCCGTACACCCACCGCCAACACCTGCTGGAGGAACCTTTCGACGTACTCGGCCGCGCCCGGCTGGCCCGAGAAGTCGAGCGTCTCCGTGACCGTCGCCCGCGCCCGGTTCAGGTCGATCTGGACCTCCCGCCCGCCGAGCAGCTTCCGCTTCGCCCGCACGCCCACGATGTCCTCGTAGCGGATCGTCCGGGCCGGCTGGAGGTCGTTGTTTTGGAAGACGAGCCGGTCGTCGAGAAACACGGCGCCGTCCTTGGCCGAGCCGAGGCGGGTCGCGTCGTAGAGCGCGACGACCGCGTCCGGGTCCACCTCGGGCGCGTAGTCGGCGAGGGCGGCGCGGAGCTTCGCCGCCGGGAGGTCGGGCGCGACGTAGAGCCCGAGGTCGGGGGCCGTCGGGAGGTACTCGCGGAGGAGGTCGGTCATGCGCGTGGGACGAGCGACGCCCCCCGCCGGGTCCCCGAGGCGGGCCGGGCTAGGGCGCGACCGTCGCGACCGCGTCGACGCCGAACGCCGCCGCGGTCACGTCGATGACGCCGGCCGGGAGGACGCCGAGGGCGAGGAGCGCGACGGCGCAGACGGTCACGACGACGGCCGTCGCGCGGGCGACCGGGAACTCGAGCCGGGCGTTGTCCGGCGCCTCGTCCGGCGACGTCATCCACATCACGACGAGCACGCGGAGGTAGTAGTAGCCCGAGACGACCGAGGCGAGGACGCCCAGGATGGCCAGCCACACGAGCCCGGCGTCGACGGCGGCGGCGAACACGAGGTACTTCCCGATAAAGCCGGCGAGGGGCGGGAAGCCCGTGAGCGCGAACATGAACACGCCCATCGCCACGCCGAGGAACGGCTTGCGGTAGCCGATGCCCGCGAGGCTGTCGAGGTCCTGGCCCGCCCCCTGCTCGTCGTCCCACTCGAGCGCGCCCATCACGCCGAAGGCGCCGACGTTCATGAGCGTGTACGCAAGGAGGTAGAACAGCGCGGCGCCGTAGCCCCCGGCCGTCCCCGCGGCGAGGCCCGCGAGGATGTAGCCCGCGTGGGCCACCGACGAGTAGGCCAGCATCCGCTTCACGTTCGACTGCACGAGCGCGACGACGTTGCCGACGACCATCGTGATCGCGGCCACGGCGGCGAGCGTGAGCTGGACCGTCCCGTCGACGAGGTCCGGCGGGAGGGCGCGCGCGAGGACGACGGCGAGCGCGGCGAACGTGGCCGCCTTCGAGGCCGTCGACATGAACGCCGTCAGCGAGGTCGGGGCGCCCTGGTACACGTCGGGCGTCCACATGTGGAACGGGACGGCGGACACCTTGAAGAAAAACCCGACGAGGAGGAGGCCGACGCCGGCGAGGAACAGGCCGGTACGCCCGGTCGCCTCCACGCCGGCCGCGAGCTCGGCGAGCTGCATCGTGCCGGTCGCGCCGTAGAGGAGCGCGAGGCCGTAGAGGAAGAAGCCCGTCGAGAACGCGCCCAGGAGGAAGTACTTCAGCGCGCTCTCGTTCGCCGTCGACTCCTCGCGGACAAGGCCCGTCAGGACGTAGAGGCACACCGACATCGTCTCGAGGCCGACGAAGAGCGTCACGAGGCTGCCCGCCGACGCGAGCGTCATCATGCCGGCCGTGGCGAAGAGGATCAGCCCGTGGACCTCGCCGTAGTTCCGCCCGATCCGCGAGAGGTACGGGACCGTCAGGGCCACGCTCAGGATCGCGCCGATGAGCACGATGATGTTCGCCAGCGCCGCGGCGCCGCCGACGTAGACCTGCCCCTCGAAGGCCGTCCCGACGTGGTCGACCCCGAACGCCTGCCACACGGCCGCCAGCGCCATGCCGACGCCCGCGATCCACGGGATGGACGCGTCGTCGTTCCGGAACGCGTCGAGGACGACGACGAGCACGCCGAGGCCGGCCACCAGGAGGATCGGGCCGGTCGAGGCGAGGTCAGCGAGGAAGAAGTCGTACATCAGAGGGGATAGCGGCGGGCGGGCCCGACGGGAAGCGGGGTTACGCGGCGTCGGCGCCCGGCAGCGCGTCGACTCGGGCGGCGAAGGCGAGGTCGGTCTCGGTCACGCGGTTCCCGGCGTCGTGGGTCGAGAGACCGAGCGAGACGCGGTCGTAGACGTTCGAGATCTCGGGGTGGTGGTCCATGTCCTCCGCCACGAACGCGACGCGCACGAGGAAGGCGAAGGCCTCCTGGAAGTCGGCGAAGGCGAAGTCGCGGGCGATCCAGGTGCCGTCGTCGTCCGCCTCGGCGCGCCACCCGTCGAGGTCGGCGAGGGCGGCGGCGATCTGGTCGTCGGAGAGGGGGTCGCGGGCAGGCATGGGCTAGAAGCGGAGCAGGAGGCCGGGCGTCCGGACCAATGCCTCGGCCGCGGCCGCGGCCGTCTCGGCGTCGGGCGGGTGCGGGAGGACGTAGCCGCTGAAGAACACGAACCAGACCACGATGTAGATCGGGATCAGGATCGGGAGCGAGTACTTGACCATGTAGGCCACGAACGACGGCGTCTGGACGCCCGAGCTCTCGGCGATGGCCTTGACCATGAAGTTCGGCCCGTTCCCGATGTACGTCAGCGCGCCGAAGAACACGGCCGCCACCGAGATCGCCTGGAGGTAGAACGTCGTCGCGAGGGGCGTCCCGGCACCGACCACGGCGAAGTCGCTCACCATCGACGGCACGTTGACGTCCATCCCGAACTTGCCCATCGCGGCCGAGAGGAAGGACACGTACGTCGGGGCGTTGTCGAGCACGCCCGAGAGCATGCCGGTGCCGAAGTAGAACGTCGTCACGCCGATGGAGTCGGCGTTGACCTGGGCCCACTGGCCGATGAGCGTGAGCGCCGGCTGCATCGTGAGGAAGATCCCGATGAACAAGAAGCCGACCTCCTTGATGGGCTCGAAGTTGAAGTCGTTGCCCCGGAGCGCGGCGGGCTTGGCCGTCTTGTAGGCCGCCACGCACACGCCGAACATGATGATCTCCCGGATCCCGAACGGGACGTGGGCGATCTCGTGGAGGTCGGGCACCCATGAGAACACGTTCGGGTCGAGGAACACGCTCGCGATCACGACGCCGAGCCAGAGGAACCCGGCCTTCCCTTCGATCTCGAACTCGCGCTTGACCGGGGCCCGGTTCGGGTGGGCCACGGCGGGGTCCGCCGCGTGGTGGTCCGAGACGTCCTCGACGCCCGGCGCCTCCGGCACGACCGGCCCGCCCGGGACCTCGCCCGGCTCGAGGTCCACCCCGTGCTCTTCGGCGTCCTCGCGGAGGCTCTCGGCCTTGTTCCGCTTGTCGATGACGTAGAAGACGGCCGTGATCGCGAGGATCGTCGGGAGCCAGATGTACCAGATGTGGGTGACCGTCCAGAAGAACGGGACGCCGCGAAGGAAACCGAGGAACAGCGGCGGGTCGCCGATGGGCGTGAGCGCGCCGCCGACGTTCGAGACGATGAAGATGAAGAAGACGATGTGGTACGCCTTCAGCCGCCCCGCGTTGAGCCGCATGAACGGCCGGATGAGGAGCATCGAGGCGCCGGTCGTCCCGATGAAGTTGCTCAGGACGGCCCCGCCGAGCAGGAGGACCGAGTTGTTCTTCGGGGTCCCCGGGTAGTCGGTCTTGATCAGGATCGTCCCGGAGCAGACGAAGAGCGCGCCGAGGAGCGCGATAAAGGCGAAGTACTCCTCGGCCGCATGCATGATGGGCAGCGTGTCGTGGAGCCCCAGCCAGTAGTACAGCGCGAACGCAGCGCCGAGCGCGATGGCGACGTGCGGGTAGTAGTGGTGCCAGAAGTGGGGGTAGAACAGCGGCCCCGTCGCGATCATCAGCAGCAAGACCACGAACGGGATCGTGAGCCACACCGGCGGGGGCGGGTGCTCGGCGCCGTGGCCCTCGTCGCCGGCGTGCTCCGTCGGCTCGCCGTGGACGCCCTGGCCCTCGTCGAGGGCGACCTCCCCGCTCTTGAGCGCCGTCTCCCCCTCGGGTCCGTCGCCAGGCATGGTCTCGGTCGCCTCCGGTTGCTGGATCGGGACGGCGTTCGTCTCGACCGCGTAGCCGACGGCAGGGCCATCGGCAGGGTCCGCGTCCTGACCGCTGGCGGGCAGCGCCAGCAAGACGAGAGCGAACGCGAGAAGCGAGGCGAGCCGGGACATGGGCGGGAGGGCTGGGGGGATCACCGAGGCGGGCTTAGTGCGCGGGCGCGGCGGGGGCAGGCGGCGGCGTCAGCGCCACGTCGTCGGGCCACGCGACGGGCACCACGACGACTTCGTCGGGAGCGGCGTCGGCCACGGCAGCGGCCTTGAGCTCCGACGTCTCGAGGAGCGACCGGACGGCCCGCTCGCTCTGGGCGAGGAACGGCGACGGCCAGAACCCGAGGATCAGCATGAGCGCGGCGAGCGGCACGAGGAGCCCGATCTCGCGGCCGTTGAGGTCCTTCATCGTCGTGTTGGCCTCGTTCGTGACCTCCCCGAAGAACGTCCGGTACACCATCCACAGGAGGTAGACGGCGGCGAAGATGACGCCCGTCGTCGCCACGGCGATGAGGACGGGGTTCCCGACCGTCGGCGAGTTCCACGACCCGAGGAGGATCATGAACTCGCCCACGAACCCGTTGAGGCCCGGCAGGCCGGCCGAGGCGAACACGCTGAACAGCATGAAGAAGGTCAGGATCGGGACGGTCTGGGCGATCCCGCCGTAGTCGGCCATGGCCCGCGTGTGCCGCCGCTCGTACATCATGCCGATGATGAGGAACAGCGCGCCCGTCGAGATGCCGTGGTTGACCATCTGGATGAGCGAGCCCTGCACGGCGATCGTGTCGAAGGCGAACACGCCGAGGACCACGAATCCGAGGTGGCTCACCGACGAGTAGGCCACCAGCTTCTTGACGTCGGTCTGGGCGAACGCGACGAGCGCGCCGTACACGATGCCGATGACGGCGAGGATCGCGATCGGCATCGCCATGCGTTCGGAGGCGTTCGGGAAGAACGGGATGACGAACCGGAGCAGGCCGTACGTCCCCATCTTCAGGAGCACGCCGGCGAGCGCCACGGAGCCGCCCGTCGGGGCCTGCGTGTGCGCGTCGGGCAGCCAGGTGTGGAGCGGGAACAGCGGGACCTTGATCGCGAACGCCAGCGCGAACAGGCCGAACATGGCGTACTGCAGGCCCAGCGGCATCCCGAACTGAACCAGCTTGTACCAGTCGGTCGTGAACACGCCGCCGTTGACGGCGTCACCGGCCTCGAACCCGATCCACAGCACGCCCACGAGCATCAGCAACGAGCCCACCAGCGTGTAGATGACGAACTTGATGGCCGCGTAGACCCGCTCCTCCCCGCCCCAGATCCCGATGATGAACACCATCGGGATCAGGGTGATCTCGAAGAAGATGTAGAACAGGAAGACGTCGAAGGCCGCGAACACGCCGAGCACGCCGGTCTCGAGAAGCAGCATGAGCGCGTAGTACCCCTTGTGCGCCTTGCCGATGTAGGTCCACGACGAGAGGACGATGATCGGCCCGAGGAGCGTCGTGAGCAGGATCAGCAGCAGGTTCAGCCCGTCGATCCCCACGAAGTACGAGATGTCGACGGTGCCGAACCACGGGAGCCGCGTCGCGAGTTGAGGCGCTTCGGCGGTCGAGACGGCCGGGTCGAAGCCGAGCCACAGCCCGAGCGACAGGACGAACGTGACGCCGGTCGTCGCGAGGGCCGCCCACCGGATCGACGACACCGACGGCAGCGCCAGGAGCGCCAGCGCGCCGAGCGCGGGCAGGAAGATGACGAGCGAGAGGAGCCCGGGGATGTCAGCCATGGAGTCGAGAGGGTCGGCCTCGGCGCCGAGATGCGGGGAGCGGGCTTAGACGAACAGGACGAGCGCGACGACGGCCACCACGCCCACCACGATGGCGAGCGCGTAGGTCTGGACCACACCGGTCTGCACGCCGCGGAGCCGCCCGGCCGCATCGCGCACGAGCCCGGCGAGCCCCATCACGCCGCCGTCGACGACGTTCTTGTCGAACGGCGCGAGCACCTTCCGGGCGCCCTCCACGGTGCCCTTGACGAACGTCGCGTTGTAGAACTGGTCCCAGCCCCAGACGTGGCTGGCGGGCGTGTAGAACAGGCCGAACACCTTCCGCGCCTTCCGGTCCGCCTCGGGACCCCGCGTGCCGAAGCGGAAGAAGTACACGGCCGCGCCGATGCCGAGGAGGGAGATGGCGGCGCCAAGCCCCAGGAGCGCCCACTCGACCGCGTGGGACGGCTTGTGCAGCTCGTACGGCGAGACGCCCGCCCAGAGCGGGTCGAGGCTGTCCGCGACCGGCCCGAGGTGGTCGCCGTGACCGACGAGCCAACCGTGGATCCAGCTGCCCGGCAGGCCGATGTCCTCGAACACGGGCGGCAGCCCGAGGAAGCCGCCGACGACCGCGAGGGCCGCGAGCACGACGAGCGGGACGGTCATCGTCCACGGGCTCTCGTGCGGGTGCGTGTCCATCGAATCCGGCCAGCGCGGCGTGCCCTCGAACGTGAGGAGGTAGGCCCGCATCATGTAGATCGCGGTCAGCACCGCCGTCACGAGGCCCACGATCCAGAGGACCCCGTAGCCGATGTGGGCTGACTGGCCGAACTCGAACGCCCGGAAGAGGATCTCGTCCTTCGAGAAGAAGCCGGCCAGCGGGGGGAGCCCGGCGATGGCGAGCGTCGAGATGAGAAACGTCCAGCGCGTGAGCGGCATGAACCGCTTGAGGCCGCCCATCGTCCGCATGTCCTGCGCATCGAACGGGCCGTCGTACGGCAGCGGGCTGTGGCGGAGCGGGTCCTGCGTCGCCTCCGAGTCGAGCGGCGTGTCGTGGCTGCCCGGACCGTGGTGGCTCGGGATCAGCCCCTTGTGCTCCAGCTCGTGCTCGACGTGGTGCATCGAGTGGATGACCGAGCCGGACCCGAGGAACAGGCACGCCTTGAAGAAGGCGTGGGTCATCACGTGGAAGATGGCCACGAAGAACGCCCCGACGCCGGCCGCCAGGAACATGTAGCCCAGTTGGCTCACCGTCGAGTAGGCCAGCACCTTCTTGATGTCGTTCTGCGTGATGGCGACCGTCGCCGCCATGATGGCCGTCACGGCGCCGACGGTCGCGATGATCCAGAGCGCGCCCGAGGTGAGGACGAGCGGCGAGAGCCGGGCCAAGAGGTACAGGCCCGACGTCACCATCGTCGCAGCATGGATAAGCGCCGAGACCGGCGTCGGGCCAGCCATGGCGTCGGGGAGCCACACGAAGAGCGGGATCTGCGCGCTCTTACCGGTCGCCCCGATCAGCAGGAGGACCGTCACCCAGAACCCGGTGCCGCCGGCGAAGAGCGCGAGCGTCTCGGGCTGGAGCAGCGTCGCGAAGTCGAGCCCGAACGGCCCCTGCGTCGCGTCCGTGACCGTCTTGAAGATGATGAACATCGCCAGGAGGAAGGCGAAGTCGCCCACGCGGTTGACGATGAACGCCTTGTTGGCCGCCGCCGAGTTCTTGAGGTCGGTGTACCAGAACCCGATGAGGAGGTAGCTGCACAGCCCGACGCCCTCCCACCCGAGGAACAGGACCGGCAGGCTCTCCGCGAGCACCAGGTTGAGCATCGCGAAGATGAACAGGTTCAGGTACGCGAAGAACCGCCAGTACCCGGAGTCCCCGTGCATGTACCCGATCGAGTACAGGTGGATGAGCGAGCCGACCCCCGTGACGATCATCGTCATGAGCAGCGAGAGCTCGTCGATCCGGTAGGCGAAGTCGACCCGGAGGTCGCCGGCCGTCATCCACGTGAAGTAGCGGACGACCTCGGCCCCCTCGAAGCCGAAGAACAGCATGCAGGTCACCGCGAACGGGACGGCGACGGCGGCCAGCGCCAGCCCGCCGAGCAGCCACTCCTGCTTCCGGTAGGCGGGCGAGAACAGGCCCATCATCCCGTTGAACGCCGCCACCAGGATCGGCGGGAGGAGGATGAGCCGGACGAGGAGTTCCATCGGAGGGACGCGGGACTGGGGACTAGGGACTGGTGGGGATGCGGCGGCCGGGGTCCCTAGTCCCCAGCCGCCAGTCCCGGGGCGCTAGCCCCTAAACAGTCGGAGCTCGTCGACGTTGATCGTGAGCTTGTTGCGGAACATGGCGATCACGATGGCGAGGCCGACGGCGGCCTCGGCCGCGGCGACACTCATCACGAAGAAGACCAGGATCTGGCCGTCGACGTCGCCGAACGCCTGGCTGAAGGCGACGAGCGTGAGGTTCACCGCGTTCAGCATGAGCTCGATGCTCAGGAACACGACGATCACGTTCCGCCGGAGGAGCACGCCGAGCACGCCGATCGTGAAGAGCACGGCGCTCAGCGAGAGGTACCAGGTGAGATCCATGGGGAGCGGTCGGGGTGGCCAACGACCGCCCGAGGCGGCCGGGGCAGCGCGTCAGACGAAGCGCTTCTTGGCGAGGAGGACGGCGCCGATGGTCGCCGCCAGCAGGAGGGCACCGACGATCTCGAGCGTGAAGGCGTGCCGCGTCAGGAGCGCGACGCCGATCTGCTCGACCGACGTCGGGTCGAGGGGCACGACGGCGACCTCGCCCTCGTCGATCACGGCGGCGTCGCCCTCCGGCCCGACGACGACGGCCTCATCCACGGGGTCGACGACGGCCACGGGCACGTCGGTGGGCGTCGGGAAGACGTCGATCTGCTCGGCGACGGCCGTCAGCAGGAGGGCCAGGACGGCGACGCCCCCCACAAACGCCACGGCCCGCTGCCACGTGAAGGCGCTCAGCCGCGGCGTCTCCTCCAGGTTGAGGAGCATGATCACGAACAGGAACAGGACCATGATGGCCCCGGCGTAGACCAGGATCTGGACGACCCCGATGAACGTCGCGTTCAGCGTGAGGTAGAGGCACGCGATGGCGAGCATCGTCTGGACCATCCAGAGCGCGCTGGCGACCGGGCTCCGCGAGATGAGCATGCCGAGCGAGCCGGCCACCGCGAACACGGCGAACACGAAGAAGAGGAACGTCTCCACGGGTCGGGGTGAGAGGGAGCCTGGGTCCGGGCAGAGGGCGCCCGGTGAGGGGCCGCCAAGATACCGGCCCTCCTCCGACGCGGACAACCGAGCGGCGATCCCCGCGGGATCTCTCGGTGAAGAGCCGCGCCGGCCGGCCCACGCCCCCCCTTGAGGCCGCCCCGGGCGCGCCGACGCAACCGGACGCGCCTCCGCCCCGTCTATCTTCGCCACGCATGGACGCCCCGGCTCCCCCCTCCTCTCCGACTCGCGGGCGGCGCGTCCGCAAGCGCGACCTCGTGATCCCGGTCGCGCTGAGCCTCACGGCCGTCGGCATCATCCTGTGGGCCACGTGGGAGCCCGGGGCCTTCGCGCTCGTCCGGTCCTCGTTCAACCCGTGGATCTTCCTGGGCGCGATCGGCGCGCTCGGCCTGCAGATCACGGCGGGCGGGCTCCGGCTCCGGCACGTCTCTCGCGGGGCCCTCACGGTGAAGGGCGGGCTCCGGGCCCAGCTCACGTGGGACTTCATGTCGGCCGTGACGCCGTCGGCGATGGGGGGCGCCCCGTTCGCGGCGTTCTTCATCGCCAAGGAGAACGGCGCGGCCTACGGCCAGGTCACGGCGCTCATGCTGTTCACGATGCTCATGGACCAGCTCTGGTTCGCGACGCTCATCGTGATCCTGTACGTGTCGGCGATCTGGCTGCCGGTCTTCCCGACGGCCCTCGGCGCGGCCGGCATCGGGACCGTGGCGGCCTACCTCGGCGGGATGCTCATCTACATCGCGTTCTTCGCCTACGCCACGCTCGTCAAGCCCGAGATCCTGGAGCGGTTTGCCAACTGGGTCGTCAGGTTCAAGTGGCTCCGGCGCTTCGAGCCGACCGTCCGGCGCGAGACGAAGAAGCTCCGCCACCAGGCGAGGGTCCTCCGCGGGCAGCCCCTGTCGTTCTACCTCAAGGGCGCCGGCTACACGCTGATGTACTGGCTCGGGCGATACGGCATCGTGTTCCTGGTCGCCCTCAGCTTCTGGCGCGAGTTCCGGCACGTGCTGTTCGTGATGCGGACGGCCGGCCTGTGGCTCGCCGGCCTCGCCATGCCGACGCCCGGAGGCTCGGGTGGAATCGAGGCGCTCTACGTCCTGTACCTCGCCCCCCTCCTCCCGCCCGGGTACGGCGGACCGGCGCTGCTGGCGTGGCGGGCGGTCGCCTACTACGGGGTCCTCGCCATCGGCCTCGTCGTCGCGGGCAGTGCCGTCCGCGCCCTGCTCGCCGGCGAGACGCCGCCCGAGCAGCCGGTGCCCGACCTCGGGGAGGCCTCGGACGCGCCGCCCCGGCCCACCTCGGTGACCGCGTGAGCGTCCCCCGCCCCGTTCCCGACCGCCGCGCCGAGGCCGACCGGTTCGACCTCCGCAAGGTCCACCCGGTCCTCCGGTTCGGCTCCGCCTCGGACCGCTACGCGGCGTGGATCGACCAGGTCTACCCTCGCGACGTGTGGGCCGGCGAGGTCACGACGCGCAAGAAGTCGGTCGGCGGGCAGGCCTTCGAAGAGCGGCTCCTGCCCGTGGCGTCGGTCGAGGACTACTTCCTGCACTTCGGCGTCCTCGAGATCGACTTCACGTACTACCGGCCGCTGGTCGAGGCGACCGGCAAGCCGTCGCCCCAGCTCTTCACGCTGGAGCACTACTCGGACGCCGCGCCGCCCAACGCGCGGTTCTTGCTGAAGGCGCCGCAGCAATACGTCGCCCGCCGGCTCCGGCGGAAGGTCGACGGGCGCTGGGCCTACGTGGAGAATCCCGACTACCTCGATCCGAAGGGGTTCACGGACCAGTTCCTCGTGCCGGCGCAGAAGAAGCTGGGCGTGAAGCTCGCCGGTGTCATCCTCGAACAATCCTACGAGCGGGCGGCCGAGAGCCCGGACCCCGACGAGTTCGTGGCGGAGTGGGACCGCTTTATCGCCGAGGTGCCCAACGACGCGGCGTACCACCTCGAGGTCCGCTCGTCGCACCTCCTGTCGCCCGCCTACCTCGAGTGGCTCGCGAACCGCGACCTCGGGTTCTGCTTCTCACACTGGCAGTGGCTCCCTCCGATCATCGACCAGTGGCGGCTCGTGAATGAGCGGTTCACCTCAGGCTCGGGCGAGGCCGTGCTCCGGCTCGTCCAGCCGCGCGACATGGACTACGCCGAGTCCTGGCGGCGGGCCTACCCGTTCGACGGTCCGGCCGCTGGTCTCAGCGATACGCGCGACGCGAACCGGATGATCGACGAGGCGACGGCGCTGATGTACCAGGCCGTCGAGGCCGGCGTCGTGCTCAACGTCGTCGGCAACAACCGGGCGTGGGGCAACACGCCCGACCTCTGCCGGACGCTCGCCCACCGGTTCCTGGACTTCGCAGAGCGGAAGGGGGCGTAGGGCTCGCCTGCGGTTCGCGGGGGCGACGAGGGGGAATATGGAACGGGCAGCGAGTGCCCGACAGATACCGGTCCGGCCGCCTCGGGCGCGGGGGCGCCGAGGCAGGCGGAGTCGGGACCCGGGGTCCGACCGCTAGGCGGCGGCGGGCGGGAAGAGCGAGTAGATCGTCGCGACGGGCCGCTCCTCAGGCGCGTCCGGCGTCGGCTCCGCGGCCTCGGCCTGCGCCTCCGTGGCCTGCTCGGCGGCGACCTCGGCGCGGCGCTGGACGGCGGCGAGCTGAGCGACCTGCCGACGGAGCCGGCGCGCACGGCGGCGGGCCGAGCGGTTCAGGATCGAGTTGAGCTGGAGCCGGATGGCCTCGGTCGTCCGTGGGCCGATGCCCTCCAGGTCTTGGAGACGGCCATCGTGGGCTGCCCGCTCAAGTTCGGCGAGCGACTCGATACCGAGCTCATCGACGAGCCGCCGCGCGAGCCGCTCGCTCACGCCCGGAAGCGTGGCGAGGAGCGTGGCCGGGTCGTCGGCACGGAGGAGGCGGTCACGGAGGCCGATCCGTCCGGTCTCGACGTACTGGGCGATGTGGTGGGCAAGGCTCACGCCGATGCCGGGCAGCGACATGAGCGCGTCACGCCCGCCCTCGCCGTACAACCGCGCGACGGGCTCCTCGAGGTCGCGCACCATGGCCGCGGCCTGGAGGTAGGCCTGCACGCGGTACGGGTTCGGCTCGCCCTGGCGGACGAGGACCTCGGCCATCTGGTCGAGCGCCTCGGCGAGTTCGATGTTGGTCGGTCCGATCGGAGACATGGCTCTGGAGTCAATGTGGTCCAAGATCGGGAGCCCGAGTGCCACCGGTTTGTCACACGATTGACCCCGTGCGAGTGGGGCGATCCCTGGGGTCCCCGAGGTCGATCCGACCGCCATCGGAGCGCACCCGGCGGGGCCCCGCGGACGGCTCGGCGGAGCGCGAGTCGACCTCGCCCGCCTCGGCGCCGAGGCGAGACGGGTACACCACTCGATGTCCGGTTCACGCGGTTGGGGAAAGCGGGCGGGGCGGCATGGGACGCCGACGCCGGCGGTCCACCGTCGTCCCAGCGGCCTACTCGAACTGCTCGCGGAACGAGTCCATCTCAGCGCGCAGACGCTCGACTTCGGCTTCCAGCACCTCGACACGCTCTGCCAACGTCAGCCCGCCCGCGACCGGAACCGCCTCCTCTTCGGCCTCAGTGCTCGTGGCCGCGGCCTCGACCTCACCGGAGAGCGTGTGCGCGTAGCGATCCGTCGACTGGCCCGGCTCCCGCGGCAGACGCACGACGAGCGGGTCGTCGCGGTCGGACAGCATCCACAGCGCCTCTTCGGCGTCCTCCACGCTGGCGAAGTCGACGAGGCGGCTCGTCCGCGTGCGGATCTCGCCGGACGTCTGCGGCCCGCGGAGCATCAGCACGGCCAGAGCCGCCAGTTCGCGGCGCGACAAGTCGAGCGAGCGGTCGAGGTTGTGCCGGAACTTCGCGACCCGGTGCCCCGCCCCAGCCGACGTTCCCGCCAACCCGCGGCGCATGAGCCGCTCGGCGGCCTCCTTCACCTCGCGCTCCCCGTAGTCCGTCACCGGCTCACGCGACGATCTCTGGTTGCACGCGGCGACGAGCGCGTTCAGCGTGAGCGGGTACGCGTCAGGCGTGGCGAGGGCCTTCTCGACGAGCGCGCCGGCCACGCGCGTTTCGATCGGGTCGAGGGTGGGACGGGACATGCAGGGGTACGGGGTACGGGGTACGGGGTACGGGGTACGGAAAGTGCTCCTCCCCATCGCGGGATGCAACCGAGGCGCCAGACCGAGCGCGGCGTCCCGGTCGGCCCCGCTCAGGGCTCGGCGGACCCGGCCGTCTCGGCCACGGCGTCGGGGAACAGGCCGGCCCACGCCTCTGGCGGAGGGGCGACGACCGTGACGGGCTCCCGCTTCGTCGGGTGCTCGACGACCAGCCGGTAGGCGTGGAGCGCGACACCGCGGCCGTCAGCGAACGGAGTCTGGTTGCCATAACGGAAATCACCGAGAATCGGAGCGCCCAGCTCCGCCAGTTGGGCGCGGATCTGGTGCTTCCGGCCGGTGAGGAGCTCCACCTCGACGAGGCTCCGAGCGGAGTCGCGGGCGAGCGTTCGGTATCGGAGCGCCGCGCGCTGGCCCTCCCCCACCGGCACCACGTCGACGCTCCCCCCGCCGCCCTTGTCGATCGCGTCGACCCGCTCGGTCCACGCCCCGCCGTCGCCAGGGTCCCCCTCGACCACGGCGAGGTACCGCTTTTGCGGGACGCGGCGGCGGAACTGGTCGCTGAGGCGCGACGCCGCCTTCGACGTCCGCGCGAGCATCATGACGCCGCTCGCCGGCCGATCGAGGCGGTGGACGAGGCCGACGAACACGTTGCCGGGCTTGTCGAACCGCTCCTTGAGGTACGCCTTGGCGAGCGAGACGAGGTCCGGGTCGCCGGTCCGGTCGGCCTGCGTGAGGAGGCCGGGCGGCTTCGAGACGGCGAGGAGGTGATTGTCGAGGTAGAGCGGGTTCACGCCCCGGCGACGGCGCCCCACGCCGTGCGGTTCCGCTAGCTCCTGCGCCACTGGCGCATGCCGAGCACGGCCAACCCGACGACGCCCGTCACGACGCACGCGAGGTGGAGCAGGTCGAGGTCGACCGCTCCGAGCAGCGGGTTCGCCGCCGACACGGGCAGGAACGGCCGGAGATCCGAGTGCATGATCGCGTCGAGCCCGGTCTGCCCGAGCCCGCCGAGCACGCCCCCCACCAGTGCCGGCCCTGCCCGCCACTCCGCCGAGGCGGCCCCCCTCCTCCTCCCCACCCAGGCCACGAGCGCTCCGCACGCCGCGCCCGCGATCGTCGCCCCCGCCAGCGTGTGAAACGTCGCGTGGACCGGCGACCGGCCGGCGAGCAGGTTCACGACCGACTCCGCGTCGATCACGACGTTGGCCAGCACGAACGCCGCCAGCGACACCCGGCTCGGGGCGAGGCCCTTCAGCAACAGCCCCGGACCGAAGTGGAACGGCGTGACGGGCACTACGCCTCGTCTACCTCGACCTCCTCAGTGTGCCCCGGGATGGGCTTGCCGAAGAACCAGAGGACCGCCAGCAGGACGCCCGCCCCGAGCAGGAGTGAGAGCCACCACGGGAAGCCGAAGCCCGTCGGGATCGTCCCCAGCCCGATCGCCACGAGGCCCACGAGGAGCGCGTACGGCAACTGGGTCCGGACGTGCTCGATGTGGTCGCAGCCCGAGGCCATCGACGACAGAATCGTCGTGTCCGAGATCGGCGAGCAGTGGTCGCCCCAGACGGCGCCGGCGAGAACGCACGACACGGCCGAGTAGAGGAGGTAGAAGTGCTCCGGATCGGCGAGGCCGTTGGCGTCCATGACGCCCCACATTAGCTGGACCACGAGCGGCATGAGGATGCCCATGGTGCCCCACGACGTGCCGGTCGCGAACGCCGTGAGCGCGGCGAGGACGAAGATGAGGGCCGGGACGATGCCGGGCGGCAGCGCCGCGCTCAACGCCGTGCCGAGGTAGTCGCCCGTGTGGAGCACGTCGGTCGTCGCCGAGAGCGACCACGCGAGGACGAGGATGATCATGGCGAAGAGCATCGACTTGAGCCCTTCGTACCAGGAGTCGAGCGTCTCGTCGAGCGTCAGGATCCGCTGCCCGACCGACAGGAGCACGGCCGTGAGCACGCCTGCCAGCGACGACCACATCAGCGCCTTGTACGAGTCGGCGCTCCCGATGACCTCGCGGATTGTGTCGCCCTCCCCTGTGACCCACAGCCCGACGATCACCCCGAACACGAGGACGAGGACGGGCAGGATCGCGTTGAACCCGCGGTGCGGCTTGTCGGGCGGCGGCGCGAACAGCTCGCTGTCTTCCGCGGCCGCGTCGACCTTGGCGCCGGGGCCGAGGACGGCGCCGGTCGTCCGCGCGCGGTGCTCGGCGTCGTACATCGGCCCGAACTCACGGTCCGTGAACGCGATGACGAACACGAAGAAGAGGGCCAGGATCGGGTAGAACCGGTAGAGGATCGACTCGAGGAAGATGCCGTAGCCGTCGAGCGTGAGCCCCGGGATGCCGGCCACGGCCTCGTTGATGAGCCCGACCTCGAACCCGATCCACGTCGTCACGAGGGCGAGCGAGGCGACCGGCGCGCTCGTCGAGTCGACGATGTAGGCCAGCTTCTCGCGGCTGATCCGGAGCCGGTCGGTCACCGGCCGCATCGTGTTGCCGATGATGAGCGAGTTGGCGTAGTCGTCGAAGAAGATGGTGAGCCCGAGGAGGCCCGTCGCCGTCTGCCCGCGCTTCGGCGTGCTCGCCCAGCGGACGATGGCGTTCACGACGCCCTGCGTCCCGCCGTTCTTCTGGATGATCCCCACCATCCCGCCGATCATGAGCGTGAAGATGACGATCGAGGCGTGCCCCTCGTCGGCGAGCGCGTCCAGGATGTAGACCTGGATCGTGGCGAAGAGCCCGCCGACGATCCCGCCCGGCGTGACGCCCGCGACGAGGACGGCGCCGCTCCAGATGCCGAGGAACAGGGCGGGGATCACGCGGCGCCACACGAGCGCGACCGCGATCGCGAGGAGCGGCGGGACGATGGAGAGCCAGCCGGGCAGCGTCCGCGGCGTGGCCGTCGCCACCGCCCCGCCGCGCCACAGGACCTCCACGGTCGTCGGGCCCGAGTCGGGCGCGGTGAGGCCCGAGGCGGAAAGGGTCCCGTCGTCGGCCACCTCGACCGGCACGGTCCGCCCGCCGGCCCGCACGAGCGCGCCGTCAGCCGTGTCGAGCCCCGTCAGCGTGACGCCGAACGGGACGCCGCGCAGCACGACGTCCGGGACCGTGACCTGGACGGCCGAGCTCTCGGCCGGCCGCGTCGCGAGGCTGTCGCGCACGAGCGACGGCGCGGTCGGCGTCTGCGCCGCCGTGTCCGCGGGCGGCTCCTGCAGCGTGACCGGCGCCTCGAGCGGGTTGCCGATGGACGCCGTGTCCGCCCCAGGCACCGCGTCGGCCCCCTGGGCCTGCGCCCCCCCAACGGTCGCGAGCACGATCAGCAGCGCGAGCAGCCATCCACCCCGCCGAGCCCGACCGTCTCGGCCCGAGCTCCCCGTTCTCCCGGCCCTGGTCCCCAGTACCGTCATCATGTCGTCCCGAAGATGCGGTCGCCGGCGTCCCCGAGGCCGGGCCGGATGAACGCGTTCTCGTCGAGCTGGCGGTCGAGCGCCGCCGCCACGATGGGGACGTCCGGATGGTAGTCCTCGAGCCGCGCGACGCCCTCCGGCGCCGCCACGAGGCAGACGAACACGAGGTCCTTCGCGCCCCGCCGCTTGAGGTGGTTGATGGCCCCGGCCGCGCTTCCCCCCGTCGCCAGCATCGGGTCGACGACGAACACGCGGGCGTCGCGCACCTGCGGCGGCACGTTCGAGTAGTAGTCGACCGGCTCGTGCGACTGCTCGTCGCGGTACATCCCGAGGTGCCCGACGCGCGCCTCGGGCACGTAGCGGACGAACCCGTCGACGAGCCCGAGGCCGGCGCGGAGCACGGGCACCACGACGACCTCCCGGGCCAGCAGGTAGCCCTCCGTCTCCTCGAGCGGCGTCTGGACCGGGCAGGTCGTGACGGGCAGGTCGCGGAGGGCCTCGTAGGCCAGGATCGACGAGACATCCGACAGCGTCCGCCGGAACTCCCCGTAGGGCGTGGCGGCGTCGCGGAGCGTGGTCAGCGCGCGCTTCAGGAGCGGGTGGTCGACGACGGTCAGCATGGGGGGAGGGATGGGGGAGGCGGGACGGAGGGGTCCGGGTGGAGGACGAACGACGCGGTCATCCCTCCATCCCCGGCCCCTCGCTCATCCCTCTTACCGCTTCAGCCGGCCCTCCTGGACGGCCCGCTTGTGGTCGACCTCGTTCTGCTCCCACGGCCGGCGCTCGAAGTAGCTGTCGGTCAGCTTCTTGAGGACCGGCGACAGCAGGAGGAGCGCCAGGACGTTGGGCAGCGTGACGAGCGACAGGGCCACGTCGCCGAGGTCCCAGATCGTCGTGACCGCGAGGACGGCGCCGACGAAGTGCATGATCACGAAGACCCCCTTGAACGGGAGGATGGCCCTCGGGCCGAACAGGTAGTTCGCGCACCGATCGCCGTAGTAGCTCCACGAGATCGAGGTCGAGACGGCGAACAGGACCACCGAGAGCAGCACGATAAACCGCCCGAGGCCGCCCAACCCGATCTGACCGAGCCCGCGCTCGAAGGCCAGCGTCGTGAGCGGGGCGCTCGTCCGGACCGTGTTGCCGTAGAGCGTCGTGAGCACGGTCCCGTCGGCGTCGAGGACCGTGCGGGTCGCGGGGTCGACGGTGCCGGTGAAGACCTGCGTCTGGGCCTCGTCGACGTAGAGCGTGTCGACGCCCACGCTGAACCGGCCGATGCGCGGGCCGTCGAGGATCTGTGGGATGCCCTCCTCATACGAGATCGGGTCCTGGCCCTGGTAGACGGTGAACCCCGACTCGCGGTCGCCCTCGACGATCGACACGTTGGAGGCGCTGAGGTCGATGGGCGCCGGCGCCGTGGCCTCGAAGGCGCCCGTCGTGACGAGGACGAGGCCGGTCATCGTGCAGATGATGATCGTGTCGATGAACGGCTCGAGGAGCGCGACGACGCCCTCCGAGACGGGCTCGTCGGTCTTGGCCGCCGAGTGAGCGATGGGGGCCGAGCCCTGGCCGGCCTCGTTCGAGAAGAGCCCCCGCTGGACGCCGTAGAGCATCGTCAGGAGGAACACGCCGGCGCCGGTGCCCGCCACGCCCGAGGTCGGGTTGAACGCCTCGCTGAAGATGCGCCCGAACGCCGCCGGGACGTCGCCGATGTTCAGGACGAGGATGGTCAACGCCCCCAGCACGTAGATCGCCGCCATCACCGGCGCGATGATGCTGGTCACCTTCCCGATCCGGCTGATCCCACCCAAGATCACGACGCCGACGATGCTGGCCGTGATGAGCCCCGTGATCCACGGGTCGACGCCGAACGAGTCGAAGACCTGGGTCGCGACCGTGTTGGCCTGGACCGCGTTGCCGGTCATGAACGACGTGATCATGAGGGCGAACGCGAAGAACATGGCCACCGGCTTCCAGTTCTTCCCGAGCCCGCGCTCGATGTAGTACATAGGGCCGCCCGAGACGGAGCCCTCCCAGGCCTTCCCGTCCTCGTCCACGTGGACGTCGCGGTACTGCTGGGCGAGCGTGACCTCGGAGTACTTCGTCGCCATGCCGAGGAGGGCCGTGACCCACATCCAGAACAGCGCGCCGGGCCCGCCGATGTGGATCGCCAGGGCCACGCCCGCGATGTTGCCGACGCCGACCGTCGCCGAGAGAGCCGTCGTGAGCGCTTGGAAGTGCGAGACGTCGCCGGGCTCGTCGGGGTCGTCGTAGCGGCCGGTGGCGACGGCGAACCCGTGCCCGAGGCGGCGGAACTGGACGAACCCGAGCTTGATCGTCAGGAAGAGGCCGGTCCCAAGCAGGCCGATGACCAGGGGCCACCGGAGCACGTTGTTGATGGCATCGATGACGGCGGAGAGGAGCTCCATGTGGCGATGAGCGCGGAGTGGATGGGGAAGCCGCGAAGATAGGGCCGATCCCCAGCCCTGGGAGGTCACCTCCCCCACCCGCCTCGTGCGCGCCCGCGCGTACGGCCGCGCCTGCGCCCCGGAGTTCACGCGGTCGTCCCGGAGTCCTCGCGAGGGCTCACCGAGGCCGCCGGCCTCGACGCGTCAGGGGACCGGGTCTGAATCTCCGTCGAGGTCTGCGAGGAGCGACTCGACCACCGACCGTTGGGCGGAGCTCGGGGGCTCCCGGTCCCGGGCCTCGGCCGAGTCGGCGAGGGCGAGGTACTGGCGGAGATCGCGGCGCGCGGCGACGCTGTCGCCGGCGTAGGAGTGGACGACGCCCCGGTCGAGGACGTGGCGCGGCTCCTCGGGCGCGAGCGCGACGGCCCGGTCCAGGTCTTCGAGGGTCCGCACCCAGCCGTCGTCGAGGGCCTGGGCCACGAACGCCCGGTGGCTGTAGATGTCGGCGAGGGGCGTCCCGCGCGCCTCGCCCCCCCGCTCGACGGCCTCAATGGCCGCCGTGAGGTCGGTGTAGGCAGCGCGGACCTGCTCGGGATCCCCACCGTCGTCGTCCCACCCGGCCCAGCGGCAGAGCCCACGGGCCACGAGCGCGTCCGGCGCCCCGGGCGACGCGGCGAGGACGGAGTCGAGCCGGGCGACGCCGTCGGTCACGTCGCCCGCGAGGCACTGGTCGAACGACGCCTGCACTGCCCCCAGGTCCACCGAGGCGGGCGGACCCGGCGGGGCGACCGGGGCCGGGGTGGGCGCGTCGTCGCCGCACGCGCCGAGCGCGAGCGCGGCCAGGAGGACCGGCAACCGGCGGCGCACTAGAGCGAGGCCGGGTCGACCTCGATGAGCCGCCCGCGCACGAGCGCGAGCGTCCGCGCCGGGAAGGCCTTGACGAGCCGGTAGTCATGCGTCGCCATGAGGAGCGCGGTCCCCTGGCGGTTGACCTTGACCAGCAGCTTCTGGATCTCGTCGGCCACACGCGGGTCGAGGTTGCCCGTCGGCTCGTCGGCCAGGAGCAGGCGGGGGTGGTTGACGAGCGCGCGCGCGATGCACGCCCGCTGCTGCTCGCCGCCCGACAGTTCGCTCGGCCGGGCCTTCGCCCGGTGTCCCAATCCGACCTGAGCGAGCGCGCTGAGTGCCCGCTCCTTTACCTCCTTCCCCCGCACGCCGGTCGCGTAGAGCGCGAACGCCACGTTGTCGTAGGCGCTCCGGTCGGGGAGCAGCTGGAAGTCCTGGAACACGATGCCGAGCATCCGCCGGAGAAGTGGGATGTCCTTCGGCTTCGTCGAGTCCGACTGGTACGGCCCCACACGGACGAGCCCGTACTCGGGCTGGACGTCCATGTAGAGCAGCTTCATGATGGTCGACTTGCCGCTCCCGGTCGGGCCGATGAGGTAGACCATCTCGCCCGGCCGCATGGTCAGGTTGAGGTCCGAGGCGACGTCGACGCGGGCACCCGATGGGTCGACGTAGCTCGCAGCGACGTTGCGGAGCTCGACGAGCGGGCGCTCTCGGGGCGCGCCCGCCGAGGGCGGCGCGGCGTAGTCAGAAACGCGGTCGACGGCGGGGTCCACAGGCGGCATCGGGGGGGTCCCCAAGCTACGCCGGCCGGCCGTGGGGCGTCGCCCGACGCAGGACCCAGTGGACCCGCTCGGAGTCGTCGGTCGCGGGCTCGCCCTCGAACCCGTCGTAGGCCGCGATCGCGACGAGGCCGGCCGCCTCGATGGCCTCGGCGACCTCCTCGCGGGTGTAGGCGCGCTGGACGTGGCGCTCCACGACCGTCCTCCCGTCGGGCAGCGTGAGGTCGAACGTCGTCGTGTGGAGGCGGCGGTCGGGGTCGTACTCGCTCGTGCGGAGGTACGAGAACGCGTCGGTCTCGCCCGCGTCGTCGAACCCGCCGGCCGCGTGCGTCTCCGAGTTCACCGGCGTCGACTGGTCGATGACGGCGATCCCCCCCGGCGCGAGGGCGTCGCGGATCGTGCGGAGGAGGTCGGTGACGGCGCCGAGGTCGAGGAGGTAGTTCAGGCCGTCGTACAGGAGCACAACGACGTCGGCCGGGTCGCCGGGCACGGGCTCGCCGAACGGCAGCACGTCGAACGCGATCGGCCGGCCGGCGCGGCGCGCGGTCTCGCGGGCGACCTCGACCATCGCCTCGGAGCCGTCATAGGCGCGGTACCCGTAGCCCCCGGGCGGCGGGCCGAACGGCTGGAGCGCGACGGCGAACGTGCCGGTCCCACAGCCGAGTTCGACCACCGAACGAGCGCCGGGGCGGTGCTTTCGAATGAGGCCTTGGGCGTAGGCGGCCCACACCGGGTAGTCGACGTGGGCCATCACGGCGTCGTAGCCGGCGGCGAGGGCGGAGTACGGGTCGGTCACGGGCGGGAGGTCACGCACGACGGAAAGGTCGGGCCGCGGGTCCGGGGCCGCCACCCGAAGACGGCGTGATCCTCGGTCGGCGCGATCGACGGGATGGCTCCCTCCACCTCGGCACCGAGGGGACGGAGTCAGCGGGCGCGGCGGGCGGCCATGGCGGCGGCCATCCGGATCGCCGCGCGTATCGACGACGGGTCGGCCACACCCTGCCCCGCCACGTCGAACGCCGTCCCGTGGTCCGGGCTCGTGCGGACGATGGGGAGCCCGAGCGTGACGTTCACGCCGGCCCCCTGCGCGAGCGCCTTGAACGGGGCTAGTCCCTGGTCGTGGTACATCGCGACGACGGCGTCGGCGTGTCGCCATGCGCCGCGCCCGAAAAACGCGTCGGCCGGGTGCGGGCCGGTCACGTCGAGCCCGTCGGCCCGGAGCGCGTCGAGGGCCGGGCGGATCGTGTCGATCTCCTCGGTCCCGATCACGCCGCCGTCGCCCGCGTGCGGGTTGAGGCCGAGGACGGCCAGGCGCGGCGCGTCGATGCCGAGGTCGCGGCGGAGCGCCGCGGCGAGGGTCCGGCACGTGTCGCCGATCCGCTCCTCGGAGATCAGATCCGGCACGGCCGCGACGGGCACGTGGATCGTGACGAGCGCCACGCGGAGCGGCCCGGCGTCGAGGTCGGCCGCGAGGACCATCACGACGGTCGGGGCGCCGCACCGCTGCTGCAAGAACTCGGTGTGGCCGGGGACGGTGTAGCCGGCCTTCTGGATGGCCTCCTTCGAGATCGGCGCCGTGACGATGCCGTCCACGTCGCCCGCCAGCGCGAGGTCGACGGCGCAGGCGACGGCCTCCATCGCCCGCCGCCCGCCGGTGGCGGTCGTCTGTCCCCAGTCGATGTGTGTCTCCGTCCCCGGGTCCGGGTCGAGGACCGCGAGCCCCTCCCCTGCCCGCTCCGCCGCGCCGGCCACCTCGACGACCGGCCCGAGGCCGAGGCGCTCGGCGTGCTGGCGGAGCGCCTCGGCGCTGCCGACGGCGAGGAGGTCGGCCTCGGCCGCGTCGGCGGCCTTCAGCACGACCTCGGGCCCGATCCCGTTCGGGTCGCCGATGGAGACGGCGAGGCGCGGGCGGCTCATTCGGCCTCGGACAGGGTGTCGGCCGGGGCGTCTTGGCCGAGGGACGGCGGGACCTCGGCGGGCGTCGTGACCTCGGGGTTGGAGGTCCCGGCGGCGTCCTCGTCGGTCGCGCACGCGGCGAGCGGGAGCGTCAGCAGGAGCAGCAGGAGGAGTCGCATGGGGCGCCAATCGGGTGGGCGGGTTGTACCTCCACCCCGCCTCCGTGGTCCGCCCCCCTCCGCCTGACTGCGCGACCTCCGGTTCAGCGCCGAGGCGGGCAGGGTCGGCTTATCCGTCGGCGTCCTCCCCCAGCAGGTCGAGCAGCAGACGGACGCCGAACCCGCTCGCCCCCTTCGGCCGGTAGCCGTACGCGCTATCCAAAAATGCCGGACGCGCGAGGTCGACGTGTGCCCACGGGTAGGCCGGCTCCCCGTCGTCGTCGCGCGTGAAGTGCTCCAGGAAGGCGCCGGCCGTGATCGTCCCGGCCATCCGGCCCCCGATGTTGGAGAGGTCGGCGACGTCGCTCTCGAGCTGGTCGGCGTAATGAGGGTAGAGCGGGAGCGGCCAGCAGAGGTCGCCCGTCCGCTCGCCCGCCCGGCGGACGCGCCCGGCGAACGCCTCCTCGTCGGGCCGCGCGATGACGGCCGCGACGCGCTCGCCGAGGGCGATGCCCTGCGCGCCCGTGAGCGTCGCGGCGTCGAGGACCCAGCGGGGGCCGAGGCTTCGGGCATGGCTGAGCGCGTCGGCGAGGAGCAGGCGCCCCTCGGCGTCCGTGTTCATCACCTCGACCGTCGTTCCCGAGTGCATCGTGAGCACGTCGCCCGGGGCGAAGGCCCGGCCGCCGGGCCGGTTGTCCGACATCGGCAGGAGGCCGACCACCCGCACCGGCAGCCCGAGGCGGGCGGCGCCGACGAGGGCCCCGGCCACGGCCGCCCCTCCCGCCATGTCGGCCTTCATCTTGTCCATCGAGTCCTTCGTCGGCTTGAGCGACAGCCCGCCCGTGTCGTACGTGACGGTCTTCCCGACGAGGACCACGGGTGCGTCCGCCTCGGTGCCCTCCGGCGCCCACTCGAGCGTCACGAACCGCGGCGGGTCGAGGCTGCCCCGGTTCACGCCGAGCAGCCCGCCCATCCCCTCCGCCTCGATCCGGCCCTCGTCCCAGACCTCAACGCGGAGCCCGGCGGCCTCGGCCGCCTCGGCGATCCGGTCGGCGAGAGCAGCCGGCATCTTCGCGTCCGGCGGCGTGTTGACGAGGTCCCGGGTCCAGTTCGTCACGTCGGCCCGGACGTCGGCGGCCTCGATGGCACCGCGAAGCGAATCGGTCGCGTCGGGATCGGAAACGAAGAGCCGGATCTCCGCCGCGTCGGCGCCGGATTTGTAGTCGAGGTAGCGGTAGGCGCCGAGGCGGAAGCCCTCGACCAACGCGGCGGCGACCTCGGGCGGGGCCTCCTCGGGGAGACGGAGCGTGGCCTCCTCCGCCTCCAGCGACGCGACCAGGCCGGCAGCGGACGCCGCGGCCCACCGCCAGCGCTCCAGGCCCGGCTCGTCCCCGAGGCGGACGAAGACGATCGGCGACCGCCCGGCGGCCGGGCTGATCACCGGCGCCTTCGTCTTCTCCGCGATGGCGAGTGCCGACGCGGCCTCCGGGACGTCCGGCAGCGGCCCCTCGTCAGCGAGGACCACCACCTCGACGCCGCGCACGTCCGAGTCGAGAAACGACGTGGATGTCATCTAGCGCGAGCCGCCGAATTGGGCGAGGAGGGCGAGGTCGGAGTCCGAGAGCTCGCGGTCGCCGTCCTCCTCGTTCGCCAGCACGTGCGGGTCGACGGCCACGTGCCGCGGCGCGGCGTCGATGACCTGCTTCATCGTCCGCGCGAGTTGACCGTCCTTGACGAAGGCGCCCGACGCGTTCGGGTGGCCTCCGCCGCCAAACTTGGTCGCCCAGCCGTTGATCGGGCAGTCGCCCTTGGAGCGGAACGAGAGCTTGACGCCCGACGGGAGTTCGAGGAAGATGACCGCCGCGAGGACGCCGTCGAGCGCGAGGCCGTAGTTGATCAGGCCCTCCGTCTCGTCGAAGAAGGCGCCGGAGCTCCGGATCATGTCCTGCGTCACGAAGAGCGTCGCCAGTCGGCCGTCGTAGTGCGTCGTGATCGTGCCGAGCGCGGACGACAGCAGCGCGAGCCCCTCGCGGCTCCGGCCGTCGAAGATCGAGACGTGAATCGGCTCCGGCCGGAGGTCGCCGCGGTCCAGGATGTCGGCGACGACGGCGTGCGTGCGCGGCGTCGTGGCGCTGTAGCGGAACGAGCCCGTGTCGGTCATGATGCCGACGTAGAGCGCCGTCGCCACGGCCCGGCCGATGAGCTCGGGGTCGATGCCCGCGATGAGGTCGTAGGCGATCTCCGCCGCCGCCGCCGCGTCGGTCCGCACGCAGGCCGCGTCGAACCACGTCTCGGGGTCGGGGTGGTGGTCGAGCAGGAGGACGGGCTTCCCGGACTTCCGGAACACCCCCCCCACGTCGCCGAGACGGTGCTGGGCGTTGGCGTCGACCACAAGGAGCGCGTCGGCGCGGGCGACGGCCTCGGCCTGGGTGAGGTCGCCGGACTCGTAGACGTGGAGGAACCCGTCGGGCTGCTCCTCGGCCAGCCAGTCCTGGTTGCGCGGGACGCGGTCGGCGTTGAGGATCATCACCGACTTGCCGAGCGCCCTGAGGGCACGCCCGATCGCGATCTCAGTGCCGAGGGCGTCGCCGTCGGGCCGGAGGTGCGTCGTGATCACGACGCGGTCGGCGGCGACGAGGGCGTCGCGGACGGCGGCGAGGTCGGGCGAGTCGCGGACGGGGATCATGGGAGGCGGGCAGGCAGCGGGGCAAGCTACGGGTGACTCGGCGCGGGCTCCGGCCTCTCCGCCTCGGTAGGCTCCTCGGCACAATCGGAGGCGTCGTCGGCCGGGCCCGGCGTGTCGTCGAGGCGGGGGTCGTGGGACCCACCGCCGCGGCCGTGCTCGGTCGGCGCCGTCGCGAGGAGCGGCTGGCGGACACGCTCGCCGCGGTCGGTCGTCAGGATGATCCGCGGGCCGCGGTCGTACGTCACGTAGTTGTAGAGCCAGTTGACGAAGACCGAGATCCGGTTCCGGAAGCCGACGAGCTTGACGAGGTGGACGAGCAGCCAGCCCATCCACGCGAGGAAGCCGGTCAGTTTGAGCCCGCCCGGCGTCTGGAGCACGGCCGCATTCCGCCCGATCGTCGCCATCATCCCGAGGTCGTGGTACACGAAGGGCTCGTCGGCGGTCTGCCCGGAGGTCATCCGTTCGATCAGCCGGGCGGCGTGGCGGCCCTGCTGGATCGCGACCTGGGCCACCTGAGGGTAGAGCTCGCCGTCGGGGTCGCTCGCACCGGACGCGTCGCCGACGACGAACACGCGGTCCTGACCCGGCACCCGAAGCGTGGCGTCGACCACGACGCGCCCGCCCTTCGTCTGCTCCAACCCAAGCGCGTCCGCCAGCGGGTTGGCCTGGACGCCGGCGGCCCAGACGACCGTCGCGGCATCGATCCGGCTCCCGTCGGTCAGTTCCACGCCGTCGGCGTCGACGCGGGCCACGTTCTCGCCGAATCGCAACTCGGCGCCCTTCTTCTCGAGCGCCTCGCGCGTGTACTGGCGGAGGTCGGCGTCGTACCCGGCGAGCGGCTGGCGGAGGCCGTCGACCAGCACGACGCGCGCCCGCTCCACGTCGACCGTCGGGAAGTCCTCGGCGAGCACGTGGAAGAGCTCGCGGAGCGCGCCGGCCATCTCGACGCCCGTCGGCCCGCCCCCGACCACGACCGTCGTCAACGCGCCCTCGTCGATCCGCCCCGGGTCGCGGGCGACGGCCTCGAACTGGCTAAGCACGTGACCCCGGAGGGCGATCGCGTCCGGCACGTTCTTAATCGGGAAGGCGTGCTCGAACGCGCCCTCGACGCCGTAGAACGCCGTCGACGCGCCGGGCGCGAGGACGAGCACGTCGTAGGGGACGGCCTCGCCGGTGTCGAGGTGGAGCGTCCGGGCCTCGAGGTCCGCGCCCGTCACGAGCCCGAGGCGGACGTCGGCGTTCCGCTGGTCGCGGACGATGTGCCGGATCGGCTGCGTGATGTCCGACGTGTCGAGGCCGGCCGTCGCGACCTGGTACAGCAGCGGCTGGAACTTGTGGTAGTTGTTCCGATCCACGAGGAGCACGTCGACGGCCGCCGTCTTGAGGGCGAGGACGCATTCGAGCCCGCCGTGCCCGGCGCCGACGACGACGACGCGGGGGCGGGTGCCCGGGGGGAGGTCGAGGGCCATGGTCGCATCGGGGGTGTCCGGTGCGTACGGTCGGGAGGCGCCGGGGTTGGCCCCCCGGAGTGAAGGCTCGGGGGACATCCCGGTAGCGCTTCGGGCATCGCCGGAACCGCCGAATTGCACTGGCGGAATTCTCTTGGATCCCTCACCTTGCGGTCCTCACACGATTGGTCGCATGTCCCCCCGTTTCTGGATCCCCGCCGCCGTGTCGGCGGCCACCGTCCCCCTCACCCTCGGCGCCCTCCTGTGGCGCGGGCGCGTCCTCGCCCGCCGCTTCCGGACGGCCGACCCGTTCACGCCAGGCCGCTAGGGCTCAGAAGCCCTGCGCGTCGGTGAGCAGCACCCGCCACCGCCCCGCGTCGTCGCGGCGGACGGTCACGACGCTGAGCACCGACATCCCGCCGACTGGGGCCGCCCCACGCAGCACGACGTGCGTGAGTTCGCCATCGTCGACGCGCCCGACGACGGTCCGCTCGGAGTCCGGCGGCCCCCACACGCCGAGCGCGTCGAGGCCCGCGAAGTGGAGCGACGCGAGGTCCGGCGGTGCGAGCCCCTCGAGATCGTCCGGGACACGCCCGAGCACGTCAGCCGCGGTGAACGACGCCTCTTGGATCCCGTCCCGCACCCACACCGTGGGGCCGTCGAGGCGGAGGATCCCGAGGGCGTCCGGCCGGAGGGCGTCGAGCGCGTCAGGGTGCAGCGCCTCGACCGCGGCGCCCCACTGGCGGGCCGCGACGGCGCGGACGAACGCGAGGGCGGCCGCCTGTGCGGTGCCGTCGGCGGAGAGCGGCGTGACGGTCGGTGACGGCACCGCCGGCTCCATCGGCAAGCGCTCCGCGGGGGGCAGGGTCGACGTCCGGCCGCCCCCGGTCCCTGTCTGGATCGGCGGGGACGCGAGGCCGGTGGACTCGCCCCGGAGGTCGGCGGCGAGGCGGGCGGCCTCGGCCGCGGCGAGGCCCGGCAGAAGAATGAGGCCGTTCGCCACGGCGCCTTCCACCCTGGGGACCCCGACCACTCGCCCCTCATGCACCACGGCGAGCGCCTGTCCTCTCGCGTCCTCGGTGGTGCGTGCGAGCTCAAGCGCCGCGACCGGATCGAGCCACACGGACACGACGGCGGTCCCGTCTTCGTCCTCCTCGAGCCCCACCGTCTGGATCGCGTCGAGGGGCACCTCCAGCACGGGCGCCCCGAGATGGACCACCCCGCCGGCGGCGGTCGCCAGCGGAGCACGGTGGACGCCCGTCGTGTCCCCCGACGCGGTCGAAGACACAACGGCGTGGAGGCGGAGACCCGCCTGAGCGTGGAGTGGGAACGCCCACAGAGCGAGGCCGAGAGCGAGGAGCGGACGGGTCATGGGCGAGCAAAGGCCATGCTCCCAACGGCCGCGCCGCTCGCTTCGCACGTCACTCCTCGGGATCCGCCCGCGGCGGTGCGGCGCGCTCGCCCGTGTCCTTCGGCCCCTCGATGGGGTGGTGGCCGTGGTGGTCGCCGTGCTGCTTGACGTAGCGCCGGTTGTACTCGCGCTCGTACTCCTCGTCAACGTCCTTCCCCTCCTGCACGCGGTCGAACGCCGGGTGGTCGGGGTCGAGGCGGACGTCGGCCTCGTCGGGCTCGTTGAAGAGCCGCATGGCCTGAGGCTGCTCGCCGTCAGAGACCTCGGGGTCGCGGTCCTCCTCCGGGTCGAGGGGCGTGTCGGGCTCGGTGCTCATGGGGGTCCGGGAGTGGCGGGCGTCTGCTACGCCCGGCCCCCGCCAACGTTCGCCCGAGGCGGGAGGCCCGGGATCGTCCGCCTCGGCGCGCTATCCGAAGATGCGGACGGCGTCGTTGAAGATCACGAACACCATGAGCGCCAGGATCAGCGCGACACCCAACTGCTGGACCACCATCCGCACCTTCAGCGACGGCTCGCGGCGGACGATGCCCTCGTAGGCGAGGAACACCAGGTGGCCGCCGTCAAGGGCCGGGATCGGGAGGATGTTGAACACGGCGAGTGCGATCGAGAGGTACGCCACGAACCGCCAGAAGGCGCGGAGCCCCAGGTCGGCGGCCTCCTTGGACTGCTTGGCGATCATGATCGGCCCGCCGACGTTGTCGCGGACGCTCTCGCGACCCGTGACCAGCTTGCCGATGAACGCGAACGTGGCCGTCACGTTGCCGACGGTCTGGTCGACGCCCGCCGCCACCGACTCGCCGAGGCCGAGCCGCTCGATCCGCTGGCCCACCGCCGTCTGGTCGACGCCGACCCCGAGCAGGTAGCCGTCGCCGGCCGCCCGGGGCGCGACCTCGGCGCGGTAGATGGCCGCCGCGCCGCGCTGCTCGACGAGCGTGGCGCCCTCGCCGGCCGGGCCGAGCGAGTCGGGGCGGGCCCACGTGATCTCGACGGTCCGGCCCTCGCTCGCCGCGACCTGCTCCGTGAGCCGGTTCCACGACGGCGTCGGCTCGCCGCCGATCGAGAGGACCCGGTCGCCCTTGCGGATGCCCGCGCCGTCGGCCGGGGAGCCCGGGGCGACGGACGCGAGGACGGGGGGGAACCGGGGCCCCGCGCCGAACAGGGCCTCGAACGAGGGCTCCGCGCCCGCCCGCTCCATCTCCGTCGCCCGGCGGGACAGCCGCGAGGCGAGGCCGTCCGGCCCCGTGAGTTCCACCTCGCCCCCCTCACGGCGGACCGTGAGCGAGAACGGGTCGCCCGAGAGGGTCTCCGGCGTGAAGACGGCCTCGAACCGCTCGATCGGCTCGCCGTTGACGCCGACGATCCGGTCGCCCGTCCGCAGGCCCATCTCGGAGGCGATCGTCCCGTCCGTCACCTCGACCGGCACGTTCTCGGCTGGGGTGTACGACTGGCCGTACACGAACGCGAGCGCCCCGAACAGGACCACCGCGAACACGAGGTTGAAGATGACGCCAGCCGAGATCACGATGCTCCGCTGCCAGACCGGCTTCGACCGGAACTCGTCGGGCTGGGGCTCGCTCTCGAGGCCCTCGGCGTCGAGGCTCTCGTCGACCATCCCCGCGATCTTGACGTAGCCGCCGAGCGGGACGGCGCCGACCCGGTACTCCGTGTCGCCCACCTTCTTGTAGAACAGGTTCGGCGGGAAGCCGAGCGAGAACGCGTCGACGCGCATCCCGAAAAGGCGGGCGGCCAGGAAGTGGCCGAGTTCGTGGACGAACACGAGCACCCCCAGGGCCAGCGCGACCCAGAGGAAGTACGAGAACGAGTTGAGCAGGGCCTCCATGAGATCGGGGTGACGGAGGGTCCGTCAGGCGGTGGTGAGCGCGCGGGCGTCGGCGGCGGCGCGGCGGGCGGCAGCGTCAACGGCGAGGAGGCCGTCGAGCGTGCCCGCGGGCCGGGCCGTCGCGAGGCCGACCTCGACGAGGCGGGGGACGTCGGTAAAACGTACGTCGCCGGTCAAGAATCGCGCCACGGCGACCTCGTTGGCGGCGTTGAGCGCGGCCGGGGCAGAGCCCCCCGCACGGAGCGCGTCGTAGGCGAGGCCGAGGCAGGGGAATCGGTCGGCGTCGACGGGTTCAAACGTCAGCGGGCCCGTCCGGGTCCAGTCGAGGCGAGGGTGCGGCGCGGCCCAGCGGTCGGGGAAGGCGAGGGCCACCTGGATCGGGACCCTCATGTCGGGCGGCCCGACCTGCGCCTTGGACGACCCGTCCACGAACTCGACGACCGAGTGGACGACCGATTGGGGGTGGACCACGACCTCGATCTGGTCGGCGTGGACCCCGAACAGCCAGCGGGCCTCGATCACCTCGAGGCCCTTGTTCATCATCGTCGCCGAGTCGACCGAGATCTTGGCGCCCATCGACCAGTTCGGGTGGGCGACGGCCTCCTCCGGCGAGATCGCGTCGAACGTCTCCGCCGGACGCAGGCGGAACGGGCCGCCGGAGGCCGTGAGGATCAGCCGCTCGACCGAGCCGGCCGGCTCGCCGACGAGGCACTGGAAGAGCGCGGAGTGCTCCGAATCGACCGGGACGACCACGGCGCCGGACCGCGCCGCGGCGGCCTCGACGAGCGCGCCGGCCACGACGAGCGACTCCTTGTTGGCGAGCGCGACCGTCTTGCCGGCCTCGACGGCCGCGAGCGTCGGCCGGAGCCCCGCGGCCCCAACGATGGCGGCGACCACGACGTCAACCTCGGCCTCCTCGGCGAGCTCGCGGACGGCGTCGGTGCCGGCGGCGACCTCGACGCCGGTGCCGGCGAGGGCGTCGCGGAGGGCGCCGAGGTGGGCCTCATCGGCGATCACGACGTGATCGGGGCGGACACGGCGGGCCTGCTCGGCGAGCTCCTGCCAGCGCGTCCCAGCCGCGAGTGCGGTGATCCGAAGCCGGTCTGGAAAGAGCGCGGCGACCTCGAGCGTCTGGACGCCGATCGAGCCCGTCGAGCCGAGCACGGCCACGGAGCGGGGGGCGTCCCCGCGTGGCGCGGGCGGTCGGAGGTCGGGGAGCATAGGCGACGCCGCACGAACGGCGCGTCCGGGTCGTTGACGGCGAGCCCCCCAAGATAGCGGCTGCCGTCGCCTACCTTGGCCCTGCCTGCCCCCGCCTGCCCGTGCCACGCCTCCTCCCCGTCCTGCTGGTCTGCCTCGTGGGATCCGCCCCGCTCGCGCAGACGCCGTCGGAACAGGGAGTTCCGCGCATCCAACGCGACACGATCGACGGGCAGGAAGTCCTCCGCATCACCGGACCCGTGCGGATCGGCAGCGGCGGCCAGGTCGTGGTCGAGAGCGAGTCGGGCTCCCAGAGCTACCGGCTCGCCTCGACGCTCCTCGACAACGGCCGGGTCGACGAGGCGACGGCCCTGCTCGAGGACATTGTCGCTGAGGACCCGACGGACCTCGCGGCGTGGATCAAGCTGGAGGAGGCCTACGAGACGGCCCGCCGGTTCGACGACCTCGTGGCGCTCGTCGATCGGCGGATCGCACGCGAGGGGCGGACCGTCGCCCTGCTCGCCAGCCGCGGCGCCGCGCTCTGGCGCGCCGAGCGGCCCGACGAGGCCCGCCGCGCCTGGACCGAGGCCGCCGACCTCGCCCCCGACGACGCGCAGACGTACCGGATCGTCGCCAACGAGATCGGTGCGCTCCGGCTGTTCGACGAGGCCGCCGCCGTGCTCGCCCAGGGCCGCGAGCGCCTCGGCACGGGCATCTCGCCGCTCGAGCTGGCCCACCTTTACGGCCTCTCGCTCGACTATGAGCGGGCCGTTGTCCTCTATCTCGAGGCCCTCGCCGGCGACCCCGCGCTCCTCGGGACGGTCCAGGCCCGGCTCGCGCGGCTCATCGAGGGCCAGGGCGCGCCCGAGACGTTTGCCGCCGCCCTCCAACGAGCGGCCGCGCTCGACCCGCTCGACCGTAGCGTCCGCGAGCTCCAGGGATGGCTGGCGCTGGAACGGGGCGACTTTGACGGGGCGCTCGACGCGGTCCGCGCGCTCGACCGGCTGGAAGGAGAGCGGGGCCAGTCGCTGCTCGCGTTCGCCGAGCGGGCCTGGGCCGCCGGGGCGCCCGAGGCTGCCGCCGCCGCGCTCGACGAGGTCCTCCAGCGCCACGCCGACGGCCCGGCCGCGCCGGCGGCCCGCCTCGGGCGCGCCCGCCTCTGGGACGCCCAGGCCCGCGACGCCCACGAACGCGCCGGCCTCGGCCCGACGCCCGCTGCCGATTCGGCCCGCGCCGGCTATGTCGCCTTCCTCGAGCAGAACCCGACGAGCGACCAGCGCCCCCGAACCACGCTCGCGCTCGCCGACCTGCTCCGCGATGTCTACCGCGACTACGAGGCCTCCGAGGCCCGGCTCCGCGAGGCCGCGAACGGCCGCGACGTGGGGATCGCCTCACGGGCCCGCCTCACGCTGGGCGAGGTCGCCCTCCGCCGCGGTGACCTCGACGCCGCCCGCCAGCGGTTCCAGGACGTCGACGAGTCGATCCGGATCGGGCCGCTCGCCGAGCAGGCCCGCTACGAGCTCGCGCTCATCGACTTCTACGAGGGCTTCATGTACTCGGCCCTCGCCCGCGCCGAAGCGCTCGACGAGAACACGGCCGCCGACGCGGCCAACGACGCCATCGCCCTCCGCGTGACGCTGGGCGACGCGCTCGACCCCGACGTCCTCCCCGGCCCGGATGTGGACCTCACGAACGACCCGCTCCACATCTACGGCCGCGCCGCGCTCCGCCACCGCCGGGGGCTCACCGAGGCGGCCCTGGCCACGCTCGACTCCCTCGACGCCGCCCTCGGCGCCCAGCCGGCCCTGGCCGACGAGTCGCTCTACCTCCGTGCCTCCGTGCTCCTCGATGCGGGCCAGCCGGCCGAGGCCGTTGCCGCGCTCGACGGCCTCATCGAGCGGTTCCCGACGTCGTACTTCGTCGACCGCGCGCTCCGCCTCCAGGCACGGACGTACGAGGGCGAGCTCGACGACCCGGCGTCCGCCGCCGAGCGGTACGACCGTTTGCTGGAGGGATTTCCCGGGTCCCCGCTGGCGCCTGAGGCCCGGCAGGAGCTTCGCCGCCTCCGGACCGTGCTTCAATCTTCCTGACGGCATGTTCGCCTCCCTGTCCCACTGAGCGAGCGTAGCGAGTCGACGGACCTCCGGCGAGAGACGTCGCTCGGTCGAACCCCGCGACGCCGTGCCGTACGGACCTCCTTCGACTCCGCGGCTCCGCGGCTCCACTCAGGATGACATCGCGATGCGCTCTTCCCATCCCCCACGGCTCCTCATGAGACTCCTCCTCGCCCTGCTCACGCTCGCGCTGGCGACGCCCGCCGGCGCGCAGGACCTCCTGATCCCGATGGACGAGTCTCAGAGCGACCACCTCCGGGCCTACGGTGCCGTCTACGTGGCGCTCGACCGAGGGTACGACGTCGACTGGCTCCTCAACGTCCGCGGCGGCTCGTTCGTCGTCCCGTCCGACGCCGACCTCGAGACGGAGCTCCGAGCGCGCGGCGTGTCGTTCGAGCCCACGAACGGTGCCCAGGCCGTCGCCGACGCGGAGTCGCCCGCGGCCAACACGTCGGTCGTCCGGCTGGAGAAGGCGCCGACCATCGCCGTGTACGCCCCGCAGCAAACGCTGCCGTGGGACGACGCCGTCCTCCTCGCGTTGACCTACGCCGAAGTCCCCTACGAGCAGATCTACGACGAGGACGTGCTCGCTGGGCGGCTCTCCGAGTTCGACTGGGTCCACCTCCACCACGAGGACTTCTCGGGCCAGTACGGCAAGTTCTACGCGGCCTACCACGGGCAGGCGTGGTACCAGCAGCAGCAACAAGAGGCCGAGGCCTCAGCCCGGGCCTTCGGCTACAGCAAGGTGAGCGCGCTCAAGCTGGACATCGCCCGGACCATCCGCGAGTACGTCGTCGAGGGCGGATTCCTGTTCGCCATGTGCTCCGGGGCCGACACGTTCGACCTCGCGCTCGCCGCCGGGGCCGCCGGCCTCGACATCGTCCCGGCAGAGATCGACGGCGACGGGCAGACGCCGGGCGCCCGCGACGGGCTCGACTTCGCCGGCACGCTGGCCTTCGAGGACTTCCACCCGGAGCTCAACGTGATGGAGTACGAGCACGCCGACATCGACGCCCCGCCGCCGCCGTCGCTCCGCAACCCGCTCACGGACTACTTCACGCTGTTCGAGTTCTCGGCCCGCTGGGACCCCGTCCCGACGATGCTCACGCAGAACCACGTCGCCAGCGTCCGCGGGTTTATGGGGCAGACGACGGCGTTCCGCGAGGACGCCATCAAGCCAGGTGTCGTGATCCTGGCCAAGAGCCCGACGACGGGATCGGTCCGCTACCTCTACGGCCCGGCCGGGCAGGGCTTCTTCGCGTTCTACGGCGGCCACGACCCCGAGGACTACCAGCACTTCGTGGGCGACCCGCCGACGGACCTCTCGCTCCACCGGAACTCGCCGGGCTACCGGCTGATCCTCAACAACGTCCTGTTCCCGGCGGCCAAGAAGCAGCCGCAGAAGACCTGAGCGCGATGCGTGGCCTCGCGGTTCGACTCCTCGCCGTGTCCGCCTCGGTCGCGTCCGCGCAAGGGCCGTGCGCCGCCGCTGAGATCATGGTCTACGCCACGTCTCCGCTACCGCGGCGTCGCTGACGAGCGGGGCCTCTACCGCGCTCCCACGCCCGACGTCGGGGCGTACGTCGTCCGGGCGGCAGACGCTGCCGGGAAGCAGGCCGAGGCACGGGTTTTCTGCCCCTCGGCAGCGGTCAACCGGATCCACCTTCTGCTGCGCGGTCCCGAGGGGGCCGACGACCTACGCAGCCTCTAGCCGACCCGCCACGGGCGACGGCCCCGCCGAGGCGGGCGAGGTCGCGGCGGCCGGGGCATCGGTGAACTCCCTCCACAACGTCCATGCCCAGGGCTCGGCGCGGATCTGGCGGTCGATCCGGTCGAGGAGCGCCTGCTCGTCATCATCGTGCGGACCGTCGAGGTCGGCCCAGAGCTCGCCGTCGCGGAACGACACGGACAGCGTGTAGAGGGGGACGCGGGCGGCGCGCGCCAGCCGGACGGCGCCGACAGGGAGCGACCGCTCGACGCCCGCGAGCGTCCGCCTCGGCGCCTCGCCCGACAGGTCCGGCACGTCCTGGAGGACGATGAGGCTCTTGCCGCTCCGGAGCGCGCGGAGGTAGGCGATCGGGCGCTCGCTCGGGAGGATCTGGTACGGCCCGATAAGGCGGTGCCGCACCGACGCCTGGTGGGCCTCCCACCGACGCCACGGCTCGGCGACGTCCTCGGGCTCAGGCCCGCCCTCGCCCCCGTAGGGGAGCCGGATCACGCGGTCGTCCCGCTCGCCCGCCAGCTTCGACGCGCCGACGACGCCGAACGCGCTCCACCCGACGATCACGGCCGCCTCGCCGCACGCCTCGAACCGCTCGACGCCCGGCCCTTTGCGGACGGGCGCGTCGGGACGCAGGTAGACGTACTCGCCGCGGATCCGCGCGAGGGCCTTGCGATAGGCGTACCGAAGACGACCCCGGAGTCCGGACGGGTGGCCGAGTTGGCGGAGGTAGGCCTGCGTCTGCCCCGGCGACGTCGCGAGCGCGAACAGGGTGGCGGGGACCGCGGCGAGCCGCGCCAGCCGGTCGAGCGTCCGCGGGCTCACCCGCGCCGCGAGCGGACGGACCCGTTCGTACATGATCCGGTCCGCCCAGCGGGCGATGAGGGGAGGCGGCGCGTCGGTCGACATGCGATGGGGGCGGGATCCGGACCGGAGAGGCCCCGTCCAGAGTCGGTCCGCGACGGACCTCCGCGCGACAAGCGCCTAGCTTGTCGCCCTCCTGTTCCCCCCGCCCCGCCGAATCCCGTGACACCCAAGCCGCCCTCCGCCAGCACCTGCCGCATGAACGAGCTCGTGCTCCCCAACGACACGAACACGCTGGGCAATCTCATGGGCGGGCGGCTCCTCCACTTCATGGACATTTGTGCTGCCATCGCCGCGCAGCGACACTCGCACCGGACCGTCGTGACGGCGAGCGTCGACTCGGTCGACTTCCGGGCGGCCGTCCGCCTGGGCGAGGTCGTCGTGCTGGAGGCGACGGTCACGCGGGCGTTCACGACGTCCATGGAGGTGTGGATCGAGGTGTGGGCCGAGGACAACGCGACGGGCGAGCGGCGCCACTGCAACCGGGCGTACTACACGTTCGTGGCCGTCGACCAGAGCGGCCGGCCGATCCCGGTGCCCCCCCTCGAGCCGGAGACCGAGGCGGAGCGGGAGCGGTTCGAGGCCGCGGCCCGCCGCCGCGAACTCCGCCTCGTCCTCGCCGGCCGGCTCCGGCTGGAGGACGCCGCCGACCTCAGGCAGCACCTCGACGCCCTCGCGCTGGCCCCGCCTCGGGAGGACGGCGGAAGGGGCTGAGGGAGCCCCACGCGTCGCCGCGCGTTGACGCCTCCCCCACCACCCCTCTCCCCCATGCGCCCCCTCTTCTGCGCCCTCCTCGTCCTCGTGTGTGCCGCGCCCGCGTCGGCCCAGTTCGCCATCGGCGGGCAGGTCGGCGACCCGACCGGCCTCTCGCTCAAGTTCGGCGACGGCAGCGGCTCGGCGATCCTCGCCATCGGCTGGGACCTCGACGAGTCGGTCTCGGCGGAGGGCCACTACCTCCTCCGCCAGCGCCGTCTCCAGGGCTCCCGCACCGCCTCGCTGTTCTACGGACCCGGCCTGTTCGTCCGCACCGGCGGCCCGCGCGACGACTTCGGCGTGAGCCTCGGCGTCGGGCTCGAGGCCGACATCGCGCCCGAGATCGAGATCTACGGGCTCGTCTCCCCGCGCCTCCAGATCGTCGAGGAGACCGACTTCGACCTGGGCGCCGGGCTCGGCCTCCGGCTGAAGCTGTAGCTTGGGGCATGCCCGAGACGCTCTCCCGCCCGATCCGCGTGCTCATCGCGAAGGTCGGCCTCGACGGTCACGACCGCGGGGCCAAGGTCGTCGCGGCCGCCCTCCGCGACGCCGGCATGGAGGTCGTCTACACGGGCCTCCGCAAGACGCCCGAGGTGGTCGTCCGCGCCGCCGAGGAGGAGGACGTCGACGTCGTCGGCGTGTCGATCCTCTCGGGCGCGCACGGGACCGTCCTCCCCCGCCTCCGGTCGCTCCTCGACGACGCCGGCCTCGGCGACGTGCTCCTCGTCGCCGGCGGGACGATCCCGGCCGACGACGCCGCCGACCTCCGCGAGCGCGGCGTCGTGAGCCACGTGTTCACGCCCGGCGCCCCGCTCGCCGACATCACCGGCGCGCTCGAAGCGGCCGTCCGGGCCCGGAGGGGCGAATAGGATGCTGCCGCCCCGCATCCTGGTGACGGGGGCGAACGGGCTGGTCGGGCAGGCGCTGACGCGCGCCGCCGCCCGCTGGCCCGGCGCCGACGTCCTCGCGACGGGCCGCGGCCCGGCCGCCGCCCACGACCGCGGCGGCTACGCTCGCCTCGACGTGCTCGACGGGGACGCGGTGGACCGCGCGTTCCAGGACTTCGCGCCCGACGTCGTGCTCCACGCCGCCGGCCTGGCCCAAGTCGAGCCCTGCGAGGCCGACCGCGAGGCCTGCTGGGCCCTCAACGTCGACGCCGTCGGCACGATGGCCAGCGCCTGCCACCGCCACGGCGCCCGCCTCGTCCTGCCGTCGACGGACTTCGTGTTCGACGGCAAGGGCGGGCCGTATGCCGAGGACGACCGCCCCGCGCCGATCAACGCCTACGGCCGGTCGAAGCTGGCGGCCGAGAACGCGATGAAGGCCTCGCGCCTTCTCGACTGGGCCGTCGCCCGGACCACGATGGTGTTCGGCGCGCCGGCCGGCCCCGAGCCCCGGCTCGACTTCGTCCGGTGGCTCGTCCGCGAGCTGTCCGCCGGCCGGCCCGTCCGCGTCCCCGCCGACCAGCTCCGCACGCCGACCTACGACGACGACCTCGCCGACGGCATCCTCCGGATCGTCCGCTTCAAGCGCACGGGCGTGTTCCACGTCTCGGGCCGGGAGCAGCTGTCGGTCCTCGACTTCGCCCGCCGCGTCGCCGAGGCGTTCGACCTCGACATAGGGCTGATCTCGCCCGCGACGACAGAAGACCTCCACCCGGGCGCCCCACGACCGCTCCACGCCGGCCTGCTGATCCTCCGGGCCGAGAGTGAACTCGGCTACCACCCGCGCCCGCTCGACGTGGCGCTGGGCGCCGTCCGCGACCGCCTCGGGCTGGGGGTGAGCGAGGCGTAGGGACTGGTGACGGACTGCGTGCGGAACCGGGCCCACTGACTCTGCCCGCCTCGACGCCGAGTCAGAAAGACCTGCGCAGCGCCTCAGAGTGTCGCCCTGAGCGAGCGAAGCGAGTCGGAGATCTCTGGGGCGACGAGACGCTGGCGCCGGGAGCGTCGGACGGAACGCGGTGCTCGCCAGAGATCCTTCGACTCCGCCGCTACGCAGCTCCGCTCAGGATGACACGAGGAGACGCCCAAACGCTTTCTGCCGACCTCCAGGCTCCCGCCTCCGCCTTCGTCCCTACGGCTCGGCCGGGACGAACAGGATCTGCTCCGCGAGGCTGTCCGGCTCGATGATGAGGTAGGCGCCGTCGCGGCGGAGGGTCGACGTGCCGTCGAGGTGCCGCTCCAGCTCGACCGTGCCGGGCGTGCAGGCACGGCGCGTGCAGGCGAGCGGCCCGTTGATGGTCAGGACGCTGTCGTCGAGCGCGTAGCGGCCGGAGCAGAGGTTGCACGACGCGATCGAGAGCGAGCCCTCGGGGCCGAACGAGACCTGCTCGCCCTGGCCGCGGCGGACCTCGCCGTCATCCAAGACGATCCGTTCGAGGGACCATGTGCTCCCGGGCACGTCGGACTCGACCCCGACGGCAGGAGCCGGCTGGCAGGCGGCGAGGGCGAGGAGGGCGGCGAACGAGGCGAGGGCAGCGCGCACGGCGGACTCTGGGGGGACGCTCCAAGCTACGCGATCCCCCGCCTGCCTCGGCGCTTCCGTGGGGACGGGCGGAAACCGCGCGAAGGACGGCGGGCGGCCCCAGAGGCTGCGCCGGCCGGACTAGCTTCTCCACGCCCCGTGTCACGCCCTCTCCCCTCTCGATGATCGACCTCGACCTGCTCCGCGACGACCCCGACCGCGTCCGCGCCTCGATGGAGGCCAAGCGGATCGGCGACCCGTCCGCCGTCGACCGCGCGCTCGACGCGGACCGGCGGCGTCGCGAGGCCGTGACGGAGCTCAACGGGCTCCAGCAGCGGCAGGGCGAGCTGGGCCGCGAGATCGGCCCGCTCATGAAAGCCGGCAAGCGCGACGAGGCGGCGCCGCTCCTCGACGAGTCGAACCGTGTCAAGGCCCAGGTCAAGGAGCTGGAGGAGTCGGTGCGCGAGCTCGACTCCACCCTGCGCGACGCGATGCTCGCCATCCCCAATCCGATCCACGAGAGCGTGCCGGTCGGCGGCGAGGACGCGAACCAGCTCGACGCCGAGTGGGGCGTGAAGCCTTCTTTCGACTTCGAGCCGCTCCCCCACTGGGAGCTGGCCGAGAAGCACGGCCTCGTCGACTTCGAGCGCGGGGCGAAGGTGACCGGCGCCGGCTTCCCGTTCTACGTTGGGAAGGGCGCGCGCCTCCAGCGGGCGCTCGTCACGCTCTTCCTCGACCTCGCCACCGAGGCGGGCTACACCGAGGTCCAGGCACCGATTCTGGTGAACGAGGACTCGGGCATCGGGACGGGCCAACTCCCCGACAAGGAGGGCCAGATGTACCACGTCGCCGGCGACGACCTCTACCTCGTCCCGACCGCCGAGGTCCCGCTCACCAACTACCTCCGCGACGAGATCCTCGCACCCGACGCCCTCCCGATCCGGTTCTGCGGCTACACGCCGTGCTTCCGCCGCGAGGCCGGGAGCTACGGGAAGGACGTCCGCGGCCTCAACCGGCTCCACCAGTTCGACAAGGTCGAGCTCGTCCGCTTCGTCCGACCAGAGGAGAGCTACGACCACCTCGAGGAGCTCCGCGAGGACGCCGAGCGGGCCGTTCAGGCCCTCGGTCTCCCCTACCGCCGGCTCACGCTGGCCTCGGGCGACCTCGGCGTGACGCAGGCCAAGACGTACGACCTCGAGGTCTGGAGCGCCGGCCAGGGCCGCTGGCTCGAGGTCTCGTCGGTCTCGAACTTCGAGGCGTATCAGGCGCGGCGCGCGAACGTCCGCTACCGGCCGGCGGAGGGCGAGAAGCCGCAGTTCGTCCACACCCTCAACGGGTCGGGGCTGGCGCTCCCGCGGATCGTGTCGGCGCTCCTAGAGAACGGCCAGCAGGCCGACGGGACGGTCGTCCTGCCGGAGCGCCTCGCCGCCGTCGCCGGGTTCGATCGGATCGGATAGAGCGGGATCGAGTCCGCCCGCCTCGACGCCGAGGCGGGCGGGGTTGCGCAGCAGCCCCAGCGCTTCTTCGGCGGCAACGGGGGGTACAAATCGCAGCGGCGCTTGCGTCGGGGCTACACTGGCCGATGCCCTGGCCGACCGCCCCGACCCCGATGGACCGCCGCGCCTTCTTTCGACCGAGCCGCCGCTCCGGCGCGCCTCCCCTTTTCGAGGTCCTCCCCGGCGTGTTCGCCGACGGGTCCCGCGTCCGGTGGGACTACGCCGCCGCGCGACCGGCCCCGTTGGCCTCGGCACGGACCGCGAGCCGGTCGCCCCTCCCTGCCGCGGCCGACCTCTCGCCGTACGCCCCGTCCGACGCCGCGCCGTGGGACGCGCGGCGCGCACGGCACCTCCTCCGGCGCACCGGCGTCGCCGCGATGCCCGTGAGCGTCGAGTGGGCGCTGTCGGGCTCCCCCACTGAGACCGTCGACGCCATCCTCGACGGGGCCCTCGCGCTCGGCCCGACGCCCAGGCCCCTGTGGTACAACCGCGTTCCGCCGCACTGGTCGGAACCCAGCCCCATCCAGGACGCCTTCTGGGACGAGAACTGGCAGTGGCACGACGTGTGGCGCGATGACGTCCTGCGCGACCTCATGGGCGTCGATGACCCGGAGCCGGGGGCCGAGGCCGCGCGGGCGTTCCGCCACCGGCTCACGGTCATGTGGCACAACCACTTCGTCACCCACTTCGAGAGCTACAATCTCGCGCCGTGGCTCGCCCGCTACTGGCGCACGCTTGAGCGCCACGCCCTCGGTGACATCCGGGCGTTCGTCCACGAAGTTGGACTGAGCCCGGCCATGCTCGTCTACCTCAACGGGGCCGACAACCGCGCCGAGGCGCCCAACGAGAACTACGCACGGGAGCTCCTGGAGCTGTTCACGACGGGAATCACGGGCCCCGACGGCGCGCCGAACTACACGCAGGCTGACATCACCGAGATCTCCCGCGCGCTCACCGGCTACGGCGTCGACTTCTACGGCCAGACGCCTACGCCACTCGAAGCCGTCTTCGTCCCGGACTGGCACGACGACGGCGAGAAGACGATCCTCGGCCAGACCGGGCCGTGGGGCTACGACGACGTGGTCCGCATCGTGTTCGAGGAGCGGGCGCCGCAGATCGCCCACCGCGTCGCCGCGCTCCTGTACCGCGAGTTCGTCTACGACGTGCCGCACCCCGAGGTCGTGAGCGCCCTCGCCGGGACGATCCTGGCCGACGACTTCGTGGTCGAGGGGGCCGTCCGCCAGCTGCTCCGGAGCGCCCACTTCTTCGACGCCGCCACGCTCGGCGCACGCGTCCGGAGCCCCCTCGAGCACAACGTGGGCGCCTACCGCGAGGTCGGCGCGCGGCCGTCGCCGGACGACGACTTCCTCGGGGCGGTGTGGTGGATGATGCACCTCGAAGGCCAGTCCCTCTTCAAGCCGCCGACGGTCGCGGGCTGGCCCGGCGGGCGCGACTGGCTCGACACGGGCCGCCTCGCCACGCGCTGGGAGTACACGTCGTGGGTCCAATGGTGGAACGTCGACTACCGCGCCCTCGCCCTCACCATGCCTGAGCCCTGGAACGCCGCCGCGCTCGCGGCGGACCTTGCCGACGCGCTCCTCGGCGTCCCGCTCCCCCAGGACGAGAAAGCGGCGCTCACCGAACTGCTCCTCAACGGGCTGCCGCCCTACGAGTGGAGCCCGATCACGCCGGGCGCCGAGAGCCGGATCCGCGGGCTCGTCGCCCACCTCTTCCGTCTTCCTGAGTTCCAGCTGAGCTAGCGATGTGCCACCACCCGACCGGCCGCGCCATCGCGCTCCAGCACGGCGCCGCGCACGACCACGACCACGCCGCCTGGACCCGGCGCGACTTCCTCGTCCGCTCCGGGCTCGCGGCGGTCGGCAGCGCCGTCGCCGTCGGGGGTGCCCCGGCCCGTGCCCTCGCGCCGACGTCACTGGTGTCCGCGCTCGGACGCGTCGAGACCGACCGGGTGCTCGTCCTGATCCAGCTCCAGGGCGGCAACGACGGGCTCAACACCATCGTGCCGTACCGGAACGACCTCTACGGTGCCGCCCGCCCGACGCTCCGGCTCCGCGCCGCCGACGTGCTCGACCTCGACGGCGACCACGGGCTCCACGCGTCGCTCGCCCCGCTCCGCCGGTTCTGGGACGAGGGCCACCTCGGCATCGTCCGGAGCGTGGGCTACCCCGACCAGGACCTCTCGCACTTCCGAGGGACCGACGTCTGGCTCTCCGGCTCCCCCGCCGACGAGGTCTGGCAGACGGGCTGGGCCGGCCGGACGCTCGCGCCCTCGTTCCCCGACTTCGCCACGGACCCGCCCGAGGCGCCCCCGGCCGTCCAGATCGGGGCGTCGGCGCCGCTGCTGTTCGAGGACGACGGCCTCGGCTACGGGATGGCCATCCGCGACATCGAGGCCTTCCTCCGGCTGGCGGACGGCGGCGAGGCGTACCCGACCGGCGGCCTTCCCGACACCCCGGCCGGTGCCGAGCTCGCCTTCGCCCGCCGGATCGCCAACGAC
The DNA here is from genome assembly GCF_002283365.1 of Rubrivirga marina. Taxonomy (NCBI): domain Bacteria; kingdom Pseudomonadati; phylum Rhodothermota; class Rhodothermia; order Rhodothermales; family Rubricoccaceae; genus Rubrivirga; species Rubrivirga marina. Next base: position 3,548,159 of record NZ_MQWD01000001.1, read on the forward strand.
GCGTTCCGCTACCGCGACGCGCTCTACGCCGCCACGCAGGCCGCCGCCAATCAGACCGACTACCCGGACACGACGTTCGCGGCCGAGCTGGCTGCCGTCGCCCAGCTGGTCAAGGGCCGGCTCGGCGCGCGGATGTACCTCGTCTCGCTCGGCGGCTTCGACACGCACGCGGCCCAGTCCGGCGAGCATGCCGCGCTCCTCCGCACGCTCGCCGAGGCGCTCGACGCCTTCTTCCGTGACCTCGCCCTCTCCGGCGACGACCAGCGGACGCTCGCCGTCACGTTCTCCGAGTTCGGCCGGCGCGTCGAGGAGAACGGATCGGCCGGCACCGACCACGGCACCTCGGCCCCGCTGTTCCTCGCCGGTCCGGCTGTCGAGGGCGGATTCTACGGCGCCGCCCCTGACCTCGCCGACCTCGACGCGTCGGGCAACCTCCGCCACGACGTCGACTTCCGGCAGGTCTACGCGACCGTCATGCGGCGCTGGCTCGGCCTCGACGACGCGACGGCGACGGGCGTGCTCGGCGGCGCCTTCGACCCGCTCCCGCTCATTCAGGCCGGCGTAGGCACGGCGATCCCGGCCGGCGCGCCCGACGCGCTCCGGCTCCACCCCCCGGCTCCGAACCCGACCCGCACCCACACGACGCTCCGGTTCGCTCTCGGGGCCCCCGCTCACGTCCGGCTCGCGGTCTACGACGTCCGCGGCCGGCGCGTGGCCGTCCTCGCCGACGGCGTCCGCGCGGCGGGCGAGCACGCGGTCCCGTTCGACGCGAGCGGACTCGCCGCGGGCACGTACGTCGTCCGTCTCGACGCGGGCCGCCAGTCGCAGACGGCGCGCCTGACGGTCACGCGGTAGCGACTTACAGCGGCCGGGACTTCAGCAGGTCGCGGATCTCCGTCAGCAGCTCCTGGTCGGCCGTGAGCGCGGGCTCTGGCGCCGGCTCGTCCGCGACTTCGCCCTCGACCGTCCGCCGGAGGTTGTTCACCCACTTGACGAACAGGAACACGGCGAACGCCACGATCAGGAACGAGATGATCGTGTTGACGAACACGCCCCACTGCAGAACCACCGCTCCCGCCTCGGTCGCCGCCTCGAGCGTGTCGTAGGGCCCGGCCGGCGTGCCCTCGCGGAGCACGCTGAAGATGTTGGTGAAGTCGACCCCGCCCACGAGGAGGCCGATCGCGGGCATCAGGATGCCGTCGACGAACGCGGTCACGATCGTGCCGAACGCCGCGCCGATGATGATGCCGACGGCCATGTCGACCACGTTGCCCTTGACGGCGAACTCCTTGAACTCCTTCCACATGTGACGGGGGGCTGGGTGGGATGCTGAAAGGTCGGGCGAGGGCATTCCCCGAGCAAACGGGCTCGTCGGCCTCATCCCCCGAGGGCCCCGGACAAAACAGACCGCCCGCCTCGGCGCGGTGCCGAGGCGGGCGGTCTCGTCTAGCGACTGGCGGCGGTCGCCGCCAGCGGGGAGCGGGCGCTAGTTGCGCCGGCCACGGCCGCGGCCGCGACCACCGCCGCCGCCATTGCCACCGCCGTTGCTGCTCCGGTTGGAGGACCGCTTGCGCATCTCCTCCTTCTCCTCCTCGGTGGGCTCCGGGAGGAACGGCTTGCGGCTCACGCGGAGCTTTCCGCCGTCGCGGATCTCGATGAGCTGGACCTCCAGCTTGTCGCCGACCTGCATCTCGTCGGCCGGGTCGTCGACGTAGCCGTGCGAGATCTCGGAGACGTGGAGCATGGCCTCCTTGCCCGGCATGATCTCGAGGATCGCGCCGAAGGGCAGCAGGTTCTTGACCGTGCCGGTGTAGTTCTCCCCGACCTCCGGCTGCGTCACGATGCCCCGGATGATGTCGACGGCCGCGTAGGCCGAGTCCATGTTCGGGGCGGCGACCGTCACGTAGCCCTTCCCGTCGCGCTCGTCGATGTCGATCGAGGCGCCGGTGTCGGCCTGGATCCCCTTGATGATCTTGCCGCCGGGCCCGATGATGGCGCCGATGAAGTCCTGGTCGATGACGACCTGGATGAGGCGCGGGGCGTTCGGCGAGATGTCCTCGCGGGGCTCGGAGATCGTCTCGGCCATCCGGTCGAGGATGTGCTCGCGGCCCTGCTTGGCCTGCTCGAGCGCCTCGCGCATCGTCGACATCTGGAGGCCGTCGATCTTGATGTCCATCTGGCAGGCGGTGATGCCGTCCCGCGTGCCGCAGAGCTTGAAGTCCATGTCGCCGAGGTGGTCCTCGGTCCCCAGGATGTCGCTCAGGACCGCGATCCGGTCGCCGTCGGCGATGAGGCCCATCGCGATGCCCGCGACCGGCTTCTCGACCGGGACGCCGGCCGCCATGAGGGCCATCGAGCCGCCGCAGACCGTCGCCATCGACGACGACCCGTTCGACTCGAGGACGTCGGAGATGATGCGGACGGTGTAGGGGAACTCCTGCTCGCCCGGCATCATCTTGGCCAGCGCGCGTTCGGCCAGCATGCCGTGGCCGATCTCCCGCCGCGAGGGGCCGCGGAGGAACCGCGTCTCGCCGACCGAGAACGGCGGGAAGTTGTAGTGGAGGTAGAACCGCTTGTCGACCTGGTCGAAGAGCTGGTCGACCGCCTGGACGTCGCGGCCGGTGCCGAGCGTGACCATGACGAGCGCCTGCGTCTCGCCCCGCGTGAACACGGCCGAGCCGTGGACCTTCGGGAGGTAGTCGACCTCGGTCCAGATGTCGCGGACGTCCTCCTTGCCGCGGCCGTCGAGACGGCGGCCCTCCTCGAGGATCATCTCGCGCATGACCTTGCTCTCGGCGGCCTTGAACGCCTCCTTGACGTCGGAGATGGTGTAGCCGTCGTCGGTCGTCTCGCGGAGCGCGCGCGGGGCGAACTCGCCGCCGCCGGCCTCCGTGTCCTCGACGTCCTCGCCGCCGCCCGACTCGACGTCGTAGCCGAACATCTCGTCGATGAGCTTGTCGCGGACGTCGGCGACGCCGCCGTAGAACGTGGCCTTGTCGTACTCCTCGGCGCGGAGGATCGTGTCGACGTCGCCCTTGATCTTCTCGTAGACCTGGGCGACGAGGTCGTCGGCCGGGGCCACCGTCTTGTACTCGAGCGGCTCGGGCGCCCCGTGGGCGTCGTTCCGCTTGCCGACGAACTCGTTGATCCCGGCGACGATCGTCTTGATGGCGTCGAACCCGAACTCGAGCGCGGCGACCATGTCGTCCTCCGAGACCTCGTCCATCTCGCCCTCGACCATCGCGATCGCGTCGGCCTTGCCGGCGACGATCAGGTCGAAGTCGGACTCGGCGCGCTCGGCGACGGTCGGGAACAGGACGAACTCGCCGTTCACGCGGCCGACGCGGACGTGCGCGGTGGGGCCGTCGAAGGGCGAGCCGGAGAGGCTGAGCGCGGCCGACGAGCCGATGCCCGCGACGACGTCGCCGTCGACCTCCTCGTCGGCGGAGAGGACGTAGTTGAGGACCTGGACCTCGTTCCGGAACCCGTCCGGGAAGAGCGGGCGGATGGTCCGGTCGATGAGGCGGGACGTCAGCGTCTCCTTGTCGGTCGGCCGGCCCTCGCGCTTGAAGAAGCCGCCGGGGAAGGCGCCCTTGGCGGAGAACCGCTCGCGGTAGTCGACGGTCAGCGGGAAGAAGTGCTGGCCGTCCTTGGCCTTCTTGTCGGTGACGGCCGTCGAGAGCGTGACGGTCTCGCCGAGCGTCGTGACGACGGCGCCGTCGGCCTGCTTGGCCAGCTTGCCGGTCTCGAGCGTCAGGGTCTTGCCGCCGACCTCGATGGTCTGGGTGATGGCTTGGGGTGCTGCCATGAGAGGGGGGTGGGTTGTGCGGGCCGGTCTCGTTCGGGCCCTAGTGATGCGATGCGCTCCGGCCCCGGGTCCGGGAATCCGTTCTCGGGGGCGCCGGGCCGGCGGCTCATCAAGAGCCTTGGCGGGCGCCGCGGAGAACCGATTGCCGGGGCGGGCCGTCGCGCGCGAAGCCTCCGCCCGGGTCCGCCCGCGGCGCTGCCGAGGCGGGGGCGAAGAAAAACGGCGGCGCCCCGCGTTGGGACGCCGCCGAGACGGTTAGCGCCGGAGGCCGAGTTCCGCGACGATGGCGCGGTAGCGCTCGATGTCTGTGTCGCGGAGGTAGGCGAGCAGCCGGCGCCGCTTGCCGACCATCTTGAGCAGGCCCAGCCGGGACGCGTGGTCCTTCGTGTGGCTCTTGAGGTGCTCCGTCAGGTCGTTGATGCGGGCGGTGAAGATGGCGATCTGGACCTCCGGCTTGCCGGTGTCCTGGGCGCCGGCACCGTGGGTCTCCACGATGCTCTGCTTCTGGTCTTTCGTGATCATGTCGATCCTCTGCCGATCTGCGATGCGGGAGAAGACCGTCGCCCCGGTCGATCGGGAGTGGGGCGGACAGTCGTGTGAGCGCTCAAACTAGGGGGCTCAGGGGGGATTCGGCCTCTGCGGGAGCTTCACGAGGCCGGCCCATCCAGGCCCGATCCCGCCCCGCCGAGCACGTCTCGCGCGGCCTCGGCGTCCCGCCCGAGTTGGGCCGCCAGCGCGTCGATCCCGTCGAACCGCTGCTCGTCCCGGAGCCGGGCGAGCACGTCGACCGCGAGGCGCTGGCCGTAGAGGTCCAGGTCGGTGTCGAACAGGTGGACCTCGATCGTCCGCGCGCCGTCCGTTTCGAAGGTCGGGCGCCGTCCGACGTTCATCATCCCGCCCGCCTCGGTGCCGTCGGCGAGGGTGGCGCGGACGGCGTAGACGCCGAGGGCCGGGACGAGCTTGCGCGGCTCGGCCGGCTGGACGTTCGCCGTGGGGTACCCGATCTGGCGCCCCCGCTGGTCTCCACGGACGACGGCCCCGACGACCCGGTACGGCCGGCCCAGCAGGTGCGACGCCCGCTCGGCGTCTCCGACCTCCGCTAGCAGGCGCCGGATCTCGGTCGAGGAGACGGTCACGTCGTCCTCGATCTGCTCCGGGATCACGTCGACGGTGAAGCCGAGGTCGTCCGCCAGCCGCTCCAGCAGCGCCCGGTCGCCCCGCGCCTTCCGCCCGAACCGGTGGTCGTAGCCGATCACGATCTCTCGCATCCCGACCCCGTTCACCAGCACGTCGGCGACGTAGTCCTCGGGCTCGAGGAGCGAGAGGTCGCGCGAGAACGGGACCACCACGAACCGCTCCACGCCGAGCGCCTCGAGGGCGTCGGCCCGCTCGTCGAGCGTCGTCAGGAGCGGGATGTGGTGGCCGGTCAGAACCTCGCGGGGGTGCGGGTCGAACGTGACGACCGTAGGCACGCCGCCGACCTCGCGGGCGCGCTGGACGAGGTAGCGGACGATGGCCTGGTGCCCGAGGTGGACCCCGTCGAACGTGCCGGTCGTGACGACCGAGCCGGGGTTCGGCGTGAGCGCGTCGCCGTGCTCGCGCGTCATGCGTCGCGGAGAGCTTCCGGGCCGCGCGCCGCTTCGACGAGGGCGTCGAGGCCGAACGCCTCGCGCGCCTCGAACGGCCCGATCGCCTCGCGCCGGAGCGCCACGAGGTGCCCGCCGACGCCGAGCGCCTGCCCGAGGTCGTGCGCCAGCGAGCGGACGTACGTCCCCTTCGAGCACTCGACGCGGACGTCGAGGTCGTCGCCCCGGCGATCGAGCACGTCGAACGCGTAGACCGTCGTCGGGCGCGGCTCGATCTCGACCTCCTCGCCACGACGGGCCTTTTTGTAGAGCCGCTCGCCGCCCTTCTTGATGGCCGAGTAGATCGGTGGGCGCTGGAGGATGTCGCCCCGGAAGTCGCCGAGCGCCGTCTCGATCTGGCCGTCCGTGACGCGCGACGCGTCGGTCTCAGTCTCCACCTCGGAGTCCGCGTCGTACGTCGCCGTCGTCTGCCCGAGGCGGACGGTCGCGGTGTAGGCCTTGGGCAGGCCCATGAACCGGTCCTGCTGGCGCGTCGCCTCGCGCCCGACGAGGACGATGAGGAGGCCGGTCGCCATCGGGTCGAGCGTGCCCGCGTGGCCCACTTTCTTGACGCCGAGCGCCCAGCGGACCTTCTTGACGACGCCGAACGACGTCAGCCCCTGCGGCTTGTCGACGAGGATCGCGGCCGGCTCGACGGGGTCGCCGAGGCCGGCCGCCTCGGTCACGATGCGGAGGTCGTCCGCCACGCCTAGTACTCGCCGCGGGACGGCGCCTCGTCGTCGGCCCCGGCGGCCTCCGAGCCGGACTCGTCGCGGTCGGCGGCGATCTGGGCGAACAGCTCGTCCATACGCGCGCGGCGCTGCGGGCCGTCGTCGAGGAAGAATCGGAGCTCGGGCATCCGCTTGAGCTGGTGGCGGATCCGGGCCGAGAGCGCGTGGCGGATCTCGGACGACTGGGCGTCGAGCCGGGCGATGGCCGCCTTCCGCTGGCGGTCGTCGGCGCCGAGGACCGAGACGTCGACGTAGGCCGTCCCCAGGTCGTCCGTCATGCGGACGCCGGTCACGGTCACGAGCGACTGGCTGGTCTCGCCGAAGTCCTGCTGGAGGAGGTCGGCCACCTCGCGCTGGATCATGCGGCCGACGCGGTCGGTGCGAATGGACATGGGAAAGGGGGGACTGGGGGACCCGGGACTACGGGGACTGAAGACCCGAGTCCCCCAGTCCCCTCAGCCCACGGCTCCTCTAAACGGCGAGCTTCCGCTTCTCCTCGGTGACGACGAACGTCTCGAACTGGTCGCCGACCTTGATGTCGTTGTAGTTCTTGACCGTGATGCCGCACTCGTAGCCAGCGGCGACCTCCTTGACGTCGTCCTTGAACCGGCGGAGCGTGTCGATCACGCCCTGGTAGATGACCACGCCGTCGCGGACGATCCGGAGCTTGTCGTCCCGCCCGACCTTGCCTTCGACGACGTACGAGCCGGCGATCGTGCCCACCTTCGGGGCCTTGAACGTCTCGCGGACCTCGACGGTCGACGTGACGGTCTCCTTCTCCTCCGGCTCCAAGAGCCCCTCGAGCGCGTCGCGGACGTCCTCGATGGCGTCGTAGATGACGGAGTAGAGCTGGATGTCGATCTCCTCGCGCTCGGCGATGGCGCGGACGCCGGCCACCGGGCGGACCTGGAAGCCGATGATGACGGCGTCGGAGGCGACCGCCAGCATCACGTCGGACTCGGTGATCGCGCCGACGCCCGAGTGGACGATCTGCACGGCGACCTCCTCGTTCGACAGCTTGAGGAGCGCGTCCGAGAGAGCCTCGACCGAACCGCCCACGTCGCCCTTGACGACGATGTTGAGGTTCGTGATGCCCTCCAGCTTGATCTTCCGGCTGAGGTCGGCCAGCGTCACGTGGCGGCGCTGGTGGAGCGTCTGCTCGCGGATGAGCTGCTGGCGCTTCGAGGCGATCTCGCGCGCCTCGCGCTCCTCCTCCATCACGATGAGCCGGTCGCCCACGTCGGGCGCCGAGCTGAGGCCGAGGACCTGGACCGGCGTCGACGGGCCGGCCACCTTCACGCGCTCGTCGCGCTCGTTGAACATCGCCCGGACGCGGCCGGACGTGAGGCCGACGACGTAGGCGTCGCCCTCTTCGAGCGTGCCGTTCTGGACGAGGACGGTCGCGACGACGCCGCGGCCCTTGTCCAGGCGGGACTCGACGACCGTGCCGATGCCGTAGCGGTCGGGGTTGGCCGTGAGCTCGAGGAGGTCGGCTTCGAGCTGGACCTTCTCGAGGAGCGAGTCGACGTTCGTCCCGTTGAGGGCCGAGATCAGCTCGCACTGGACCTTGCCCCCGTACTGCTCGACCTGAACGCCCTGCTCGGCGAGCTGGGCCATGATCTTGTCCGGGTTGGCCGTCGGCCGGTCGATCTTGTTGATCGCGACGACCATCGGCACCTCGGCGGCGCGGCTGTGGTTGATGGCCTCGATCGTCTGCGGCATCACCTCGTCGTCGGCGGCAACGACGACGATGACGAGGTCGGTGACCTGGGCGCCACGGGCGCGCATCGCGGTGAACGCCTCGTGGCCCGGCGTGTCGAGGAACGTGATCTGCTTGTCCTCGTCGGTCGTGATCTGGTAGGCGCCGATGTGCTGCGTGATGCCGCCGGCCTCGCCCGCGACCACGTTGGCCTGCCGGATGTAGTCGAGGAGCGACGTCTTGCCGTGGTCGACGTGGCCCATGATGGTCACGATCGGCGGGCGGGAGACGAGGTCCTCCTCGGCGTCCTCCTCGCCCAGGTCGAGCTCTTCCTCCACGTCCTCCATGAACTCGACCTCGTAGTCGAACTCGTCGGCGAGGAGCGTGATGGAGTCGGCGTCGAGGCGCTGGTTGATGGAGACCATCATGCCGAGCCCGAAGCCCTTCGAGATGACCTCGTTGACGGGCACGTTCATGGCCTCGGCGAGGTCGCCCGTCGAGATGAACTCCATGACCCGGAGGACCTGGGCCTGCTCGAGCAGCTCCTGCTGGCGGGCCTCGCGGATCGCGGCGCGCTCGTCGCGGCGGGCGCGGCGGCGCTTCTGGCGGGTCCGCTTGGAGCCGCCGCCGGACGCCTTCTGGAGCGTCTCCTGGACGTTCTTCTGGACCTCGTCCTGGCTGACGCCCTTGCGCCCCTTCTTGCCCTTCTTGGTGCGCGTCGGCTTGCCGCCGTCCTTGGCGCCCGGCGCCGGAGGGGCGGTCTCGGCCGCGTCGTTGTTCCGCTTGCGCTTGCGCCGGCGGCCGGTCTCGAGGCCGGAGATGTCGATCTTGCCGAGCACCTTGGTGCCCGTCAGGCCGTAGCGGTTGGCGCGGACGACGCCGCCCTGGTCGGCCTCGGGCGAGGGCTCGGAGGCGTCGAGCTCGCCGACTTTCTTCGCCTCGGCGGTCGGCTCGGCCGTCTCGGTGCCCGAGGCGGGCTCCGTCGCCTCGGCCGTCGGCTCGCTGGGCTCAGGCGTCGACGCGTCAACCGTAGCGGCCTCGGCCTTCGGGGCCTCGGCCGCCTTGGTCTCGGCAGACGTCGCCCCCTCGGCCTCGGCGACCGGCTCGGCGGTCTTCGGCGGCTCCGCCTCGGCCTTCGTCGCTGTGGGCTCGGCCTCCGCTTCGGCGGCCGGCTCGGGCGCCGTGGTCTCGGCGACCGGCTCGGGCGCCCGCTCCGGGGCCGGCTCGGGCGCCGGGGCCGTCTCGACGACGGGCTCGGCGGGCGCGACCGGCTCCGGCTTCGGCGGCGGCTGGATGACGGGCTCGGCCGGGGCGACCGGCTCCGGCTTCGCCTCGGCGACCGGCGCGGGCGTCGGCTCCGGCGTCTCGTCGGCTTCCTCCGCCGCGATCTGCTGGCGGCGCTCACGGACGCGGGCCTTGGCGTCGGCGTCGTCGGAGTACGCCTCGATGAGGGCGTCGTGCATCTCCGGGTCGAGCCGGGCGTTCGGGTCGCCGGCCGCCAACTTGTCGTCGAGCTCGAACCCACGGTCCTTCAGCGCCGACACGATGGTGTCGGTCGCGATGTTGAGCTCGCGGGAGGCCTTGAAGAGCTGGACGCGCTTCGGCTGATCGGAACGGCGTCTACGGGCGGGCATTCGGTGGGCGTTGGGGGGGGACGGCAGAGCCGTCGGAAATCTAGGGTGCCCGACGCGAGTCGGGCGGCGCGGTTAGGCGGAGGGGGGGTCGGTGACTGGCTCGTCGGCGTCCTCGGAGGCCTCCGCCTCGGAAGGCTCGTCCTCCTGTCCGTCCGCCTCGGTAAACGTCTCGGCGTCGTCGGCCGCGTCGTCGGGGTCCGCGGCGCTGGACGAGGCATCGCCCTCGGCGACGATCTCGTCGTCGGTCACCTCGTCGGCGTCGGCGCCGAGGTCGTCGGAGGTGGCCTCCAGGTCGGCGTCGACCGTCGCGTCGTCCGTGGCGAGGTCGGCGAGGGTCTCGGCCCGGGCGCCGGCGGCGTCGACCTCCGCCTCGGGGTCGCGCTCGAACTCGGCCTCCATGAGCCAGGTGATCTTCTGGGCCTGCTCCTCGGTGAGCTCGGTCCGGCGCGCGAGCTCCGAGGGCTGGAGCTCGAGCACGGCCTTGGCCGTGTCGCAGCCGATGTCCTTGAGGCGCTGGATGATCTCCGGCGGGATGGCGTCCGAGAACTCGTCGATGTCGACGTCCTCCTCGTCCGACTTGATGTCGCGATAGACGTCGAGCTCGTAGCCGGTGAGCATCGAGGCGAGCCGGATGTTCTGGCCGCCACGGCCGATGGCCATTGAGACCTCGTCGGCCGGGACCGTCACGCGAGCGCGCGGCGGATCGAGGTCGTCGTTGAGCTCCACGGCGATCGGCTTGGCCGGGGCGAGCGAGCGCTTGATGAACTCGATCGTGTCGTTCGTCCACGGCACGACGTCGATGTTCTCGCCGCCCAGCTCGCGCACGACGGCGTGGATGCGGCTGCCCTTGACGCCGACGCAGGCCCCGACGGGGTCGACGCGGTCGTCGTGGGAGATCACGGCCATCTTGGCGCGCTCGCCGGGGAGCCGGACGATCTTCTTGATCTCGATGATGCCGTCGTAGATCTCGGGCACCTCGAGCTCGAAGAGGCGCTCGATGAACACGGGCGCCACGCGGCTGATGATGACCTGCGGCGACGAGCCCGCGTCGCGGTCGACGTCGAGGACGACGGCGCGGAGCATGTCGCCCTTCCGGTAGCGGTCCTTCTGGATCTGCTCCGGCCGGGGCAGCACGAGCTCCGTCTTGTTGTGGAGCACGAGCACCTCGCGGCGGCGCGTCTGGTAGATCTCGCCGACGACGATCTCGTCGATGAGCTCGGAGTACTCGCGGTAGATGTTCTCCTTCTCGATGTCGCGGATCCGCTGGCGGAACGTCTGGAGCGCGGCCTGGACGGCCCGGCGCCCGAAGTCCTCGATCTGGATCTGGACGGCGACCTCGTCCTCGATGTCGTACTCCTCGTCGATCGCGACGGCGTCGGCCCACTCGATCTGGGTGACCGGGTCCTCGAGGTCGTAGTCCTCGACCACCTCGCGGACGTGGAGGATCTGGTAGTCGCCGTTGTCGGGGTTGAAGATGATCTGGAACGCCTCGGGGTCGTCGGCCCCGTAGCGCTTCTTGATCATCGCGCGGAACACGTCCTCGATGATGACCTGGAGCGTGTCGCGGTCGATGTCCTTCTCGCGCGCGATCTCGGCGAAGGAGGAGACGAGGACGGTGCTTTGCATAGGTCGGAGTTGATCGGGAGACGCGGCGCTACCAGGGTAGCGTCACGCGGGCCTCGCGGATGGAGTCGAAGGGGATGGGGGCCGTGTGGCCGTCGAGCTCGAGGGCGTCGGCGTCGACCGAGAGCAGTTCGCCCTGGGCGGTCAGGAGCTGGTCCTCCCCGTCCTCGAACGTGACCGCCAGCGTCCGCCCGACGTGCTTCGCGTACTGGCGACGGTCGGCGAGAGGCCGGTCGGCGCCGGGCGTCGAGACGTCGAGGCGGTACCGGCCCTTGACGAGGTCCTCGGTGTCAAGGAGGAACGACAGCGAGCGGCTCAGCGACGCGAGGTCGTCGGACCCGGCCCCGTCCTCGCTGTCGGCGAAGACCTCGACCACCCGGCTGCCCTGGAAGCCCCGAACCTCGACGCCGACCACGAACAGGTCGGTGTCGGCGGCGGCCTCCTCGGCGAGCGCGCGGACGCGGTCGGCCAGGGCGTCGGTGGCGGGGGGCGGGGCGGGCACGGTCAGGAGCGGAACGGGGGGAGACGGAAAACGCCCGTTCGGCGGAACGGGCGTCGCTCGGGCGGCCGGCCGGGGCTGAGACCCGGGCGAGGCGCCAAAAACAACGGGAGGCAGGAATCCCACCTCCCCTCGCACGCTCCGCGAAGGAGCACCGGAAAGGTACGGCCGGGGCTCGGGCGTCGCAATCCCGTCAACGCCTCCACCCCCCCTCAGATCCGGCGTTTCGTGTGCATAATGCGTTATGTCGCGGCCCGATCGCGCACGACGGCCACCCGCCGGACGCTCCCGCCGGCCGAGACGACGACCACGCCGGAGCCCAGCCGCCGCGCGACGTCGCCCCAGGTCCCACGCGCGAGCGCACCGCCCGAGGTGGAGTAGACGACGACCGACGCGTTTGGTTCGAGCGGGGCCGAGGCCGGCCAGCCGAACGCCTTCTGTGCCGTCCACAACGGCTCGACCTCGCCCGCCTCGACGCGCACGCCGGACGACACGACCGCGGCCAGCTCGGGGTCAAGGCGGACGGCCTCGCGCCACGCGTCTGTGCCCTCCCCCCCGTCGGCCGCCTCCGCGATTCCCAGGAGAAGGTGCGCCTCGGCGTCCCACGGGTCGAGGCGGACGGCTTCGCGGAGGGCCGCCCGGCCCGCCTCGGCGCGGTTCTGGGCCAGCTCGAACCGGCCGAGTTCGCGGTGCGTCTCGGGTCGCCGCGGCTGCGCGTCGACGGCCTGACGAAAGATGGCCTCGGCCTGCTGAGAGCGCCCGGCGTCGGCGAGGGCGCGGGCGAGTGTCTCCAGCCGCTGCGGGCGCGTGGCCGGCGTCGCCGCCTCGGCCGCGGCGCGGAGTGGGCCGACGGCCTCGTCTGCCCGCCCGGCCTGCAACAGCGCGACGCCCAGCAAAAAGCGCGCGTCGGGCCATGCCTCGGCATCGAGTCGGTCGAGGGCGATCCGGATAAACTGCGCGCCAGTGGCGACCGGGTCCTGACGCTGCTGGCGCACGCCGAGCGCGACGGCGGCCATCCCTTCCGTGAGGGCCCCCTCGTCGCCCTCGCGATCCCGGGCCGCCAGCGGCGCCACGACGCCGGAGCGCCCGACCTCCGGCTCGACGCCACGGACCGGCCCGCGGACGACGCGGATCCAGTGATCCGTAAACGACGAGTGAGGCGCGTCGTCGGCCTCGACGCGAGGCATGTGGCAGGTGACACAGCCCATCGTCTTGGCGTGCTCGCGGCGGAGCGCAACCGGGACCGCCTCGGCGAGCCCGTCGGCGTGGCACGTGAGGCAGGCGGCGCTTCGAGAGCCGGCCGGGCGCGACTCGAAGCCTTCGTGCGGATCGTGGCACGTCACGCACTCGAGCGGAGCCGCGGTCGCGATCGACCCCTGGTAGCACGCGCTCGCCTGCATCCGCGCGGCGTGCGACACGACGGCGACCCCCTCCCCGCCTTCGTCGATGCCCGGGACGGCGAACAGCGCCTCGTGCGCCGAGAGAGGCCGGCCGGGGCGGTACGAGAACGCGTCCTCGCCCTGGCGGAGCACGTCGACCGTCGCGTGGAGGTGGCACTGGCTGCAGACGTCGAGCCGGAGGTCGATCGGCAGCCACCTCGGGTTGACGATCGTCGAGTCCGGCCCCTCCGCCGGCCCGTCGCTGGCGAGCCGGGCCTCGACGTGGACCGAGCCCGGCCCATGGCACCGCTCGCACCCGATGCCCTCCGGGATCTCGACGAAGGCGTCCTCGACGCCCTCGACTCGCTCCGGCACGGCGTTGTGGCACGACATGCACCCGTCCGGCATCGTCCGCCCGAAGCGGGGGTTCGACGCGCGGTAGCCCGGCGAGAAGTCCCACCGCCCGCCGTCCTGGGTGTACCACGTGAGGGGGAGCTCGACGAGGCGGTCGCCGCGCCGGGCGAAGTAGGTCCGCGCCGCGTCGCCGGAGCCGACGACCCACTCCATCGGGCGCACGAGGCGGGCGACCTCGGTGCCGTCGCCGGCCACCTGGCGCTCTTCCTGGGCGAGGCCATCGGGCGTTTCGATCACCCGGTACTCGAACCCGGTGTGGGGATCGACGATCGCCGAGTCCAGTGCCGGCTCGACTCGCGTCGCGGCCGTCAACCTGTACATCGAGTTCGCCATCCCGTGCGAGGCGTACGTCGCCGCGATGTCCTCGTGGCACGTCGCGCAGGTCGCCGCGCCGACGTACTCGGCGTCGGCCCCGAGGTTGGCGAAGGCGGGCGCCTCGGCGCCGCCGCCGGCGCACCCGGCGAGGGCGAGCCCCAGCAACGCCCCCCACCGCGCGACCGAGGCCACCGACTCGGGGCGCCCCCTCACGCGGAGACGTCGACCGAGACGGCCGGCGCGTTGACGAGCGTGTCGTGCCGCTGGGCCGGGTCGGTCTCGGGGAAGTCGGCCATCGTGTGGAGCCCGCGGCTCTCGTGCCGGCTCTGGGCGCACGAGATGATGAGGTGCGCGATGGCCGCGAGGTTGCGGAGCTCGCAGAGCTCGGCCGAGATCCGCGTCCGCTGGTAGAAGTCCTCGGTCTCGCGGTAGATCAGGTCGATCCGCCGGGCCGCCCGCGCGAGCCGGTGCTCGCTCCGCACGATGCCGACGTAGCTCTGCATCACGCGCCGGAGCTCCTCGCGGTTGTGCGACACGAGGATCCACTCGCTCGGGTTCTCCGTGTTCGACTCGTCCCAGTCCGGGATCCGGTCCTCGTGCGCGGCCGCCTCGGCGTAGGCGCGGGCCGGGCCGACGGCGCGATGGGCGTAGACGAGCGCCTCGAGGATGGAGTTCGACGCGAGCCGGTTGGCCCCGTGGAGGCCCGAGCACGTGACCTCGCCGCACCCGAAGAGCCCGCCGATCGACGTCCGCCCCTCCTTGTCGACCACGACACCGCCGCACGTGTAGTGCGCGGCCGGGACGACGGGGATCGGGCCGGCCGTCATGTCGAGGCCGTGCTCCAGCAGCGTCTCCTGGATGTTCGGGAAGTGGGCGAGGATCGCGTCCGAGTCCTTGTGCGAGATGTCGAGCCAGACGTGGTCGTCGCCGCGCTTCTTCATCTGGTCGTCGATGGCGCGGGCGACGACGTCGCGGGGCGCGAGCTCCTCGCGCTCGTCGTAGGCCGGCATGAACCGCTCGCCGGCCAGGTTCGTCAGGAGCCCGCCGTCGCCGCGGACGGCCTCGGTGATGAGGAAGCTCCGCCCGTCGAAGTCGGCGCCGGGCAGGTAGAGGCTCGTCGGGTGGAACTGGATGAACTCCATGTTCGCGACGACGGCCCGCGCCCGGTACGCCATCGCGATCCCGTCGCCGGTCGCGACGGTCGGGTTCGTCGTGTGTTGGTAGACCTGCCCCGCCCCGCCGGCCGCCAGGAGCGTCGCCTTCGCCAGGACCGTGTGGACGACGCCCGTCTGGCTGTCGAGCACGTACGCGCCGAAGCAGTGGAGGTCGTCGCCCGGCGCCGTCTCTTCGCCGAGCTGGTGCTCGGTGAGGAGGTTGACGGCGTAGTGGTACTCGAGGACCGTGATGTTCGCGCTCCGACGCACGGCCGTGAGGAGGGCCCGCTCGACCTCGCGGCCCGTCATGTCCTCCGCGTGGACGATCCGATCCGCAGAGTGCCCTCCCTCCCGTCCCAGATGAAGGTCGCCGTCGGGGTCCCGGTCGAACTGGGCACCGAGGTCGATGAGGTCGCGGATCCGCTCCGGCCCTTCTTCGACCACCATCCGCACGACGTCCTCGTGGCAGAGCCCGGCGCCGGCGACGAGCGTGTCCTGGACGTGGTCCTCGACGTCGTCGTCGGGGTCCATGACGGCCGCGATGCCGCCCTGGGCGTAGTTCGTGTTGCTCTCGGCCGACTCCTTCTTCGTCACCACGCACACCGTTCCGTGGGCGGCGGCGCGGAGGGCGAACGAGAGCCCGGCGACGCCGGAGCCGATGACGAGGAAGTCGTAGCGATCCCGCATGGGTCAGGGGGGGGGTACCCCGAGGTTAACCCCAAGCGGTGGACGGCGATCCGGCTATTGATCTGCGACGCACCGGCCGCCCCGAAGCACGGGCTCCGGCGGAATGTAGGCCATGCACGTCGAGGCGTACTCGAACTGGCGGTTCGCCACCTTGTCGAGCTCGACGAGCCGGGCCGCGAGGCGCTCGACCTCGGCCGCGTCGGAGGCCTCGGCCGAGTACACGGCGAACGTCGTCGGCCCGCCGCAGGCCTGCTCGCTCGTCGGCACGACGCGGCACGCCGTGACCTCGGTCGCTTCGGCGTCGCCGATGGCCGCATCGAGGGCGGCTGCGGTCTCGGCCCGCTGGCGCTGGTAGTCGGCCTCGTCCTCGAACTGGTCGGGGACCGGGTCCAGCATCGCGTCCGGCGGGCCGCCCGGCGACCCGGTGGCGCAGCCGGCGCCGAGCGTGGCGAGCGGGGTCAGGAGGAGGGCGAAGAGGAGGACGGCGCGGGACATGGGCGTGGGAGCGGCGGGCTTCGTCCTACGCGAGTGCGACCCGTTCGCTCCGCCGTTTCTCCGCTCTACGCAGATTTGGGTTCGGTCCGGCGGCAGCCCGAGGCGGCCCGCCTCGGCGAGGCTCCGGCCCCTGTCGTGGACCGGCCCGGTGTCGCCTTACCCGCCCACCTCCCGGCCGGTCTCCTGCAGGAGGTACGCCTTGATGAACGCGTCGAGGTCGCCGTCCATGACGCCCTGCACGTCGCCGACCTTGACCTCCGTCCGGTGGTCGTTGACCATCGTGTAGGGCTGGAAGACGTACGAGCGGATCTGGGAGCCCCACTCGATCTTTTTCTTCCCGGCCTCCTCGGCGTCCTTGGCCGCCTCACGGATGGCCTGCTCGAGCGCGTAGATCCGCGACTTCAGCATCTGCATGGCCCGGTCGCGGTTCTGGAGCTGGCTCCGCTGCTCCGTCGACTCGGCGACGACCCGCTCCTCCTGGCCGTTCGAGAGCGTGCCCGTCCAGACGTAGCGGGCGCCGGTCTCGACCTTGTTCACGTTCTGGCCGCCCTTCCCGCCCGAGCGGAACGTCTGGAGCTCGAGGTCGGCCGGGTTGATGTCGACCTCGATGGCGTCGTCGATCTCGGGGTAGACGAAGACCGACGCGAACGACGTCTGCCGCTTGTCGGCCGAGCCGAACGGGCTGATCCGGACGAGGCGGTGGACGCCGCTCTCGGCGCGGAGGTAGCCGTAGGCGAACCGGCCGTCGACGCGGAGCGAGGCGCTCTTGATGCCGGCCTCCTCGCCCTCCTGGTACTCGAGAAGCGTCGGGCTGTAGCCGTGGCGCTCGGCGTAGCGGGTGTACATGCGGAGGAGCATGTCGGCCCAGTCCTGGGCGTCGGTCCCGCCGGCCCCACTGTTGATGGTGAGGATGGCCGTCCGGTGGTCGTCGGGACCGGCGAGCATGCCGCGGAGCTCGAGCGCGTCGAGCGCCTTCTCCAGCGCGGCCTCCTCCCGCTCGATCTCGGCGCCGAGGTCGGCGTCGTCGACCTCGGCCTGCATCTCCTTGAGGGTCTCGACGTCGTCGCGCTTCTCGGCCACGGCGTCGAAGGCGTCGACCCAGTCGGTCTCGGCGGAGATCTCCTGCTCGACGCCGGCGGCGGCCTCGGGGTCGTCCCAGAAGCCGGGCTCGAGGCGGCGGGCCTTGAGCCCGTCGAGCCGCTGGCGGCGGCCGGCGATGTTGAGGAGCCGGCCGAGGGCGTCGACGCGGGCGGAGAGGTCGGGCATGGGTGCGCGTGGGGGGAGCGAAAGCTACCGACGCCTGGCCCCCGGCTCCGCCGCCCTCGGTCGCGCCGCGGAGGCCCCGAGGCGGACCGACTCGCCAGGCGGCAGACGCTACAGGTACACCGAGACGAGGATCCGGGCGTCGCGGACCGTGTGCCACGTCGCCCGCTCCGAGCGCTCCGGGTCCCGGTCCTCCCAACGTTCGACGAGGCGGGCGGACGTCCTCGCCACCCCGACCTCGGACATGACGCCGAGCGTGAGCCCGCCGTAGACCCGGAGCTCGTACCCGAGGAGCGCCGAGAGGCCACCCGTTACGGCCTCCTCCCGCGCCGACGTCGAGAACCCGACGAGCCGGCACGGATCGCCGCTGCAGTCGTAGGCCATGAGGTAGCGCGAGGCATCGCGGCTCTGGAGCCCACCGTAGGCCCGGAGGCCGGCCAACAGCGACACGGGGCGCAGAGGCGTGTCGATGTGGCGCTCGGCCCACAGGCTCGGGCTCTGCGTGAGCGTCGCGGTCATGTACGAGGGGAACCGCTGGGTGTCGGCCTCCGAGTCGCCGACGTCGAGCGTGGCCTCCCCCACCTCGGCGCCCAGGGCGACCCGGTCGGAGGCCCAGTACCGTGCGCCGACGTGGCTGATGCCGCCGCCGCCCGCCCCGAAGACACCGGCCGAGATCGCGACGTCGCCGCGGCGTGCGAAGAACCCGTCGTCTGGGGTCTGGGCCATCGCAGCGCCCGCGAGAACGACGCCGACGGCAGGCAGGAGGAGGCAGCGCATAAGCGTGTGCGATCTGTGTCCCCGTGGAGTCTAGCCACGGCACGTCCCCGCACACAGGGCATCTCGCAAGGGGTCACACACTCCGCACACCTGACGCCGGAGGTGTCAGCCTCCGTGCCGCAGCTTCGGGCCCCGTCTCCCCTCTCCTCCCCATGACCACGACCGCGCCGCTGCCGCTCCTCCCCGGCCCCGACGTCCGGTTCCCCCTCTTCCGCGACGGCTGCGAGGCCGGCTTCCCCTCGCCCGCCTCGGACTACGTCGAGGCCGAGCTGAGCCTGAACGAGCTCGTCGGGGCCGGCCAGCCGCAGACGTACTTCGTGCGAGCGACGGGCCGCTCGGAGGTCGGCGCGGGGATCTGGCCGGGCGACCTCCTCGTGATCGACGCCGCGCGCGAGCCGGCCCCCGGCGACCTCGTCGTGGCGTTCGTCGGGGGCGAGCACACGGTCAAGCGGTTCTGCCGAGACCGCGGGGGTGCCTACCTCGCCCCGGACCCGCTGCCAGACGAGGCCCACGCGTTTCACGAGATCCGGCCCGGAGACGGTGAGGAGTTCGTGGTCTGCGGCGTCGTGACGCACACGGTCCGAAACCTCCTCCGACGCTGGTGAGCGCCCTCCCTCCACCCGGCCCGCCTCGGGATCGAGGCGGAGCGAGTCCCGAGACCCGCCGCCTCGTCGCGTTCGTCGACGCGAGCGCGTTCTACTGCTCGTGCGAGCGGGTCTTCCGACCGGACCTCCGAGACGAGCCCGTCGTCGTCCTCTCGAACAACGACGGGTGCGTGATCGCGCGGAGCGCCGAGGCGAAGGCGCTCGGCGTGCCGATGGGCGCGCCGTACTTCCAGATCCGCGAGCGGCTGGCGGCCCGCGACGTGGCCGTGTTCAGCTCGAACTACGCGCTCTACCACGACCTGTCGGACCGCCTGCTCCGCGTGCTGGAGCGGTTCTCGCCCGACGTCGAGCGGTACTCGATCGACGAGGCCTTCCTCGGCCTCCGCGCCGACCCGAGGGACCCGGACGAGCCCACGCGTCTGGAGGCCCTCGCCCGCGAGATCCGCGACGCCGTGTGGCGGGCGACGCGCATCCCCGTCCGCGTCGCCATCGCCGAGACGAAGACGCTGGCGAAGGTCGGGAGCGAGTTCGCCCGGCACGCGCCGGTCCCGTGCGTCTGCTTCTGGCGGCACCCCGACCGCGACGACGTCCTCGGCGCGCTGCCGGTCGAGGACGTCTGGGGCGTCGGGCGGCGGTGGGCGAAGCGGCTGGCGCTCGGCGGGACGCAGTCGGCGGCCGACCTCGCGGCGATGGACGACGGGGACATTCGTCGGTGCTACAACGTGGTCCTGCTGCGGACGGCGCTCGAGCTCCGGGGCGTCTCGTGCCTCCCGCTCGGCGAGGCGCCACCGCCGCGCCGGTCGCTCGTGCGGAGCCGGATGTTCGGCACGCCGCTCACGGATCCCGGGCTCATTGCGAAGGCCGTGGCGATGCACGCGGCGGCGGCGGCCCGGATGCTCCGACGCGAGGGGCTGGCGGCGTCGGCCGTCGAGACGTTCGTGACGACGGGGCCCCACGCGCGCCCCGTCCATCACGGGCGGGCCATGACCGAGCTGCCGTCGGCGACGAACGACACGCTGGCGATCGTCCGGGCCGCGCGGTCGCTCGTCGGGCCGGCGCTCGCGACCTCCCGCGTGGGCTCCCCGCGGTACAAAAAAGCCGGCGTGATGCTCACAGGGCTCGGCCCAGCGGGCCAGTCGCAGGGCTCGCTGTTCGAGGCGCCCGTCCGCGAGCGGCCCGAGCTGATGGAGGCGATGGACCGGATCGCGCGGCGGTTCGGGCGGGCGGCCGTCGTGCCGGCCGCGCAGGGGACGCCCGACGAGCTCCGCGCCGTCCACGCCGGCCGGAGCCCGGCCTGGGGCATGCGCCGCGACTTCCTCTCGCCGCGCTACACGACGGTGTGGGACGAGATCCCGACCGCCCGCCTCGACGTCATCGACCCCGCCCGCCTCGGCGCCGAGGCCGAGGGGGCCGGAGGTGGACTCGGTCGGCCGTAGGCCTCAGTGCCTCTGCCGGCGGGGTCGGGCGAGGCTCAGCCTCCCGAGGTGGCGTCGAGGAAGTCGTTGACTTCCAGCCAGTACATAAAGGCGTCGAACCACCGGTTGCTCGTCCGGTCCGGGTTCCCGAGGCCGAACCCGTGGCCGCCGTTCTGGTAGAGGTGGAGCTCGACCGGCACGCCCGCGGCGTACCACGACTCGACCACGCCGAACTGTCCGCCGAAGAGGAAGTCGTCGGTGGCGATCGCGGTGAACATCGGCGGCGCGTCCTCGGGCACGTCGACCGGGCCCATGCCGCCGTAGATCGGCCCGATGAACGCCAGGTCCATCGTCTCGGAGTGGAGCGTCGCGTGCATCGTGAGGCCGGCGCCCGCCGAGAAGCCGATCATGCCCACGCGGTCCATGTCGACGCCCCACTCGTCGGCTCGGTCGGCGATCATGGCGTAGGCGGCCTCGGCGTCTTCGAGTTGGTTGGAGAGGTCCCGCTGCGGCGGGCGCGGCGCGGCGCCCTGCGCGGTGTCGGACGGGGCCGGGCGGGGCCGGTTCATCCAGTCGCGGAAGTCGTCGAGCGACTCCGGCGTCGGGTGGAGCCGGTACTTGAGCACGAAGGCGGCGACGCCCTGCTCGGCGAGGGCCTCCGCGACCTCCCACCCCTCGTTGCCCAGCGACAGCCACCGGAACCCGCCGCCGGGCGCCACGATGACGGCCGCGCCGTTCGCCTTGTCCGGGTCGGGCAGGAAGGGCGTGAGGGTGGCCGTCGTGATGTTCCGCGCCATCGGGTCGCCCCACTGGCGAAACCAGGACTCGGACGCGGGCTGGTCCTCGACGCCGCCGGTGCCGAGGAGGATGGCGTTCGGCTCGGCGGGGGCGTCGAGGGGGTAGATCGTCCCGTCTTGGGCGATGGCCGGCGCAGTGAGGGCGAGCGAGAGAGCCAGACTGGCCGTTCTGGTCAGGTTCATGAGTGACTGCGGCAGAGGAGAAAAGCGGGCAAGGACGCTCGGCGTACGGAGGGGATGGCCGCGCGCCCGCCCGACGTGGCGTCTCTCTAGCAGCGCGGCTGTGAGACGAGGGGCCGGGAGCTCTGAATCTAATTGAAACGTTTTACTTGGCAAACAAGCATCCCTCCGATTCCCGTCGTGCCCGACGTCCCGCCCGCTTCCCCCGGATGTATCACACGCGGTCCTCCGCCTACTCTCCGCTCAGGAGGATCCTGCGATGCCAGCTTGCGCGTCCCGCGTCACACGAGCGGCTCGGCCTCGCGAAACGCCGAGCCAGAACCATGACGTACCGAGAGTGGCCGGGAGCGCGAGCAGAGTGGTCCCGACGGCCACGCCCCAGACGGCCCGACACTCCCGATGCCGCATCTGTAGAAGACGATCCGGGACTGAACGGACGGAGACGGCGCCAGATCGAGCGGGTCCCCCCGCCTCGGCGCCGAGGCGGGCCTAGTCAGCCCTCGTTCCGGACCTTGTCAGCGAACCGCGTGATGCGGCGGACGGCCTCCTCGATCTGCGGGAGCGCCGTCGCGTACGAGCACCGGAGGTAGCCCTCCCCGCTCGGCCCGAACGCCGAGCCCGGCACGCACGCCACGTGCTCCTCCTGGAGCAGCCGCTGCGCGACCTCCTCCGACGACAGCCCGAGCGACGTGATGTCGGGGAAGCAGTAGAACGCGCCCTCGGGCTCGAACGTGGGGAGCCCGGCCGCGTTGAGCCCGTCGACGATCGTCCGACGGCGGGCGTCGTAGGCCTGGCGCATCTCCTCGACCGCGCCCTGCGCCTCACGGATGCCGGCCAGCGCGCCGATCTGGGCCATCGTCGGGGCGCTCATCACGACGTACTGGTGCGCCTTGTAGAGTTGGTCCATGATCGGCTTCGGCGCCGCCGCGTAGCCGATCCGCCAGCCCGTCATGGCGTAGCCCTTCGAGAAGCCCCCCACGAGGACCGTCCGCTCCTGCATGCCGGGCAGCGACGGGACCGAGACGTGGCCGCGCTCGAACGCCTCGCCGTAGACGAGCCGGTCGTAGATCTCGTCCGACAGCACGAACAGGTCGTGCTCGACGACGACCTCGGCGATCTCCTCGAGCGTGTCGCGCCGGAGGACGGCGCCGGTCGGGTTGTTGGGGTAGCCCAGGAAGAGCAGCTTCGTCTTGTCGGTGATGCGCGAGCGGATGTCGTCGGCCGTGACCTGGAAGTCGTTCTCGGCGCGCGTCGGGACCCAGACCACCTTCCCGCCGGCGAACTGGGCGAGCGGCCCGTAGCACACGAAGCACGGCTCGGGGATGAGGACCTCGTCGTCGGGGTCGAGCATCGCCAGGAGCGCGATCGTGAGCGCCTCGCTGGCGCCGACGGTCACGATGATCTCGTTCTGCGGGGCGTACTGGAGGTCGTAGAGCCGGTCGAGCTCGCCGGCGATGGCCTCGCGGAGCTCCATGAGCCCGAGGTTGGCCGTGTAGCTCGTCTTGCCCGCCTCAAGCCCGGCCTGCGCCGCCTCGATGATGGGCGCGGGCGAGACGAAGTCGGGCTCGCCGATGCCCAGCGAGATCACGTCGTCCATGGTCGCCGCGATCTCGAAGAAGCGGCGGATGCCGGACGGCGGGACGGAGCGGATCCGCTCGGAGAGGCGGCCGGCGAGGCGCTCGGCGGTGTCGAGGGTCGTGGCTTCCATGGCGACGGGTGGAGGCGAGGGGGCCCGCAAGCTACCGCCGCGGCGCGCTGACTTGGCCGACCTCGGCGCCGAGGCGGAGGGCGACGGCGCGACGTCTGCCGCCTCAGGATCTCCCCCGGGGAAGGCCTCGGTCAAGAAATGACGCCCCGGGCATCCTCGGGGGGCGGCGGTCGTACATCCGCGCTTCCGCCCCCCCGACTGCCGATGTCGGTCGCCCACCGGTTCCCGGCCCGCCGTCTCCTCCGCGCCGCCGCCTGGCTGATCCCGCTCGGCGTCGCCCTCAACGTCGGGGTCGCGCTCCTCACTACGGACGGCGACGCGTTCCGCGAGGTCGGGCCCGTCTCGCCGGCCGCGGTCGTGCTGTGCGTCGGGGTTGCGCTTCTGCCGTGGGCCACGCAGAGCCTGCGGATCGGGATCTGGACGCGGTTCGCGGGGCACCCCATCGGGTTCCTCAGCGGCCTGCGGATCGCGGCCGGCGGCGTGCTCGGCTCGGCCGTGACGCCGACGGCGGTCGGCGGCGGGACGATCCGTTGGGCGCTCGCCACGCGCCGCGGGCTCCCGCCTGGCCACGCCGCGTCGTTCCTGGCCGTCGAGGCCGTCGAGGACCTCGTGTTCTTCGCCATCGCCCTGCCGCTCGCCCTCATGCTCTCGACTGGCGACGAGGCCTCGTCCCTCCGCGCGGCGTTGCGGTCCCCCGCCCCGGCCCTCGACGACCCCGTGTTCACCGCGCTCCTCGGCGCCGCGGCGGTCGGCGGAGCGCTCGCGGTCGGCGCCCGGCTCGCCCTCTCGGGCCATCTCGGCGCCCGCGCGCGTCACCGCGCCCGACGGATCGCCGCCCGCGTCCGGCGCCCGCTCCGGCAGACGGCCCGCGACGTCCGCTACGTCCTCGCGCTCGTCGCCCGCGACGGGAAGCGGTGGTTCGCGCTTTCGCTGTCGCTCACGGCCGTCCAGTGGATCGCGCGGTACTCGATTGCAACGTTCGTCATCGCGCTCCTGGGCGGCCCGCTCCGGCCGTTCCTCTTCTGGATCCTGAGCTGGATGACGTACGCCGTCTCGTCCGCCGTGCCGACCCCGGGCGCCGCGGGCGCGGCTGAGGCCACGTTCTACGTGCTCCACCTCCCGTTCGTGGGCCCCGAGCGGCTCGTCGTGGCGACGGCCGCGTGGCGGCTGCTGATGTTCTACGTGCCGGCGCTCGTGGCGTCGGTGGCCTACCCCGCGCTGGGCCTCGCCGAGCGCGAACCGGCCGAGACGGCGCCTGAGGCAGAGGACGACGAGGCCGCGCCCCCCCTCCCTGCCCACCGCGAGGTGGCGTCGACGCCCTGGCTCCGCGAGCGGTACGCGTAGGCGCGGGCTCGGCGCGGCGCGGCCCGGCCGCTCCGGGATCCCCCGCCTCGGGCGCTGGTCCACCGAGGCGGGCGGGGCCGTCGGTGAACGCCGGGGGGAGAACGCGCGGAGAGGGCCGGGGCCGGAAGGGCTCCCGGTACCTTCGGGCATCCCTCTTCAGCATCCCCTCCGCACGACATGGCCGACGCGCCCTTCCTCAACTTCATCGGCGGCGAGTGGGTCGCCGCCGCCTCCGGCGACACCTTCGAGAGCCGCAACCCCGCCGACACGACCGACGTGATCGGCAGCTTCCCGTCGAGCACCGCCGACGACGTGGCCCGCGCCGTCGAGGCCGCCAAGGAGGCGTTCAAGACGTGGCGTCTGGTCCCGGCGCCCAAGCGCGGCGAGATCCTCAAGCGCGTCGGCGACCTCATGACCGAGCGGAAGTCCGAGATCGCCCGCGCCATGACGCGCGAGATGGGCAAGCCGTTCTTCGAGACCAAGGGCGACGTCCAGGAGGCCATCGACACGGCCTACTATGCCATGACGATGGGCCGCCAGCTCTTCGGCCACACGGTCCCGTCGGAGATGAACAACAAGTTCAACATGACGGTCCGCCGACCGATCGGCGTGTGCGGCCTCATCACGGCCTGGAACTTCCCGGTGGCCGTTCCGACGTGGAAGATGTTCCCCGCCATCCTGAGCGGCAACACGGTCGTGTTCAAGCCCTCCGAGGACGCCCCGCACTCGGGCGCCCTCCTCGTCCAGGTGCTGGAGGACGCCGGCGTGCCCGCGGGCGTCGTCAACCTCGTCCAGGGCGCCGGCGAGACGGGCCAGGCCATCGTCGACCACGAGGACGTCGCGGCCATCTCGTTCACGGGCTCCTCGGAGACCGGCGCGGGGATCGCCTCCAGCGCCGCCAAGCGGCACGCCCGCGTGTCCCTCGAGATGGGCGGAAAGAACCCGGCCATCGTGATGGAGGACGCCGACCTCGACCTCGCCATGGAGGGGATGATCTGGGGCGCCTACGGCACGACGGGCCAGCGCTGCACCGCGACGAGCCGCCTGATCGTCCACGAGGACGTCCACGACGAGCTCGTGGAGCGCGTCAAGGCGAAAGCCTCCGAGCTCCGGCTCGGGTACGGCAACGACGACGACACGGACATGGGCCCGCTCATCAACCAGAAGGCCCTCGACAAGGTCACGAGCTACATGGACGTGGCCCGCGAGGACGGCGCGACGATCGCCATGGGCGGCGAGCGCGCGACCGGCGACGGCCTCGACGACGGCTTCTTCTTCCAGCCGACGCTCTTCACCGGCGTGACGCGCGACATGCGCGTGGCCCGCGAGGAGATCTTCGGGCCGGTCCTCTCGGTCATCAAGGTCACGTCGTTCGACGAGGCCATCGAGGTCGCCAACGACGTGGCCTACGGGCTCTCGTCGGCCGTCTACACGAGCGACATCGCGCGGGCCTTCCGCGCGCTCCGCGACATCGACGCCGGCATCACCTACATCAACGGGCCGACGATCGGGGCCGAGGCGCACATGAGCTTCGGCGGCGTCAAGGCGACGGGCAACGGCCACCGCGAGGGCGGCTGGGAGGTCTACGACTTCTACACGGAGACGAAGACCTGCTACATCGACTTCTCGGGCGGCCTCCAGCGCGCCCAGATCGACAACTACGACGACTAGCCGCCCCGGCTCGTCGGCTCGCCCCGCCCGCCTCGGTGACCGCGCCGAGGCGGGCGGTGTCATATCTAGCAGTTGGTATAGACGGACTAGGTACCGGCGGCCCGGCCGCCCGACGTTCGCCCTCTCCTGCCCGACTGCCATGCCGCGTCTCGCCGCCCTTCTCCTCGTCCTCGCGCATGGGGGCTGCCTGTTCTACCGGGCCGACGTCGACCCCATCGCGCCTGGGCAAGCGCGACTTGTGACGTCACCGCTCCGCGTCCACCTCGACGACGGGGCCGTCGCGCTCTTCCCCGACGGCGCGTCCTTTGGGGCCGACAGCGTCCGCGGGCCGAACGCGCTCCTCGTCACGTTCCCAGACAACACGACGGAGGCGATCCGCGCGGTCGACGCCCGTCGCGTGCTCGGGGCCGAGGTCTACTCGACCGACATCGCCGCCGGGAAGTCGGTCCTCGTGTCGGTCGGCGCGGCGGCGGTCGCGGCGGTCGCGATCCCGGTCGCGGCCGTCGCCATCTTCGGATCGTGCCCGACGGTCTACGTCGACTCGGCCGGGACGGGGACGCCCACGCTCCAGGCGGAGCTGTTCTCGAACTCCATCGCGCCCCTCTTCGAGATGCGCGACCGCGACGTGCTCTCGGATGCCGTGCTCGCGCCCGACGGCACGCTCCGGCTGGAGGTCCGCAACGAGGCCCTCGAGACGCACTACCTCGACGACCTCGCCGTCGAGGCCGTCGCGCACGGGCCGGACGAGCGGGCCGTCCCGGGCGAGGTCGGCACGGCGCTCGTGCTGAGCGACGAGCGCGCGCCCCTCGCGGCGGTCGACCGGACCGGCCGCGACGTCCTCGCGACGCTCCGCGCATCCGACGCCGAGGCCTACGAGACGGCCGACGCCGTGACCGAGGCGGTCACGGAGGACGACCTCACCGACACGGTCACGCTGGTCTTCCCCCGCCCCGCCGCCGACTCGGTCGCCGTCGCGCTCCGGTTTCGGAGCAGCCTCCTCACGACGGTCCTCCTCTACGAGCACATGCTCGGCGGCCAGGGCGCGCGCGCGCTCGACTGGATCGGGCAGGACATGGCGTCGATCGGGGCCGTGGCCGAGTTCGGCGACTACTACCTCCGCCGCCTCGGGCTCCGCGTCGAGGTGGAGGAGGCCGAAGGGTTCCGCGAGGTCGGCCGCGTGGCCGAGGCGGGCCCCGTCGCGTGGGCCGAGCGGGCCATCGTGGTGCCGGTCCCCGAGGGCGACGGCCCCTTCCGCGTGCGGCTCCGGTTCGTCGCTGGGGGCTGGCGGCTCGACCGCGCCTCGCTGGCCGACGTCCGCACCGCCACGCCGACGCGGGTCCCGCTCGACTCCGTGACGGACGACGCCGGGCAGGACTGGCCGGAGGTCACCGCGCCGCTCGCAGCGACCGACCTCGACTACGCGACCCGCGGGCCGGGCTCCGTGTTCCACGCCATGTTCCGCCCGCCCGCCGCGGCGCCGGGACGGGGCCAGACGTTCTTCGTCTCGTCCCAGGGCCACTACATCGAGTGGATGCGACCCGACTGGCTCCGCCGGCCCGACCGCGGCCGGTTCGTCCCCAACGACTCGACGCTCGTCGCCGCGATTGGCACGTGGCGCCGCCTCCGCCACGACTACGAGGCCCGATTCGAGTCGTCCAAGCTCCCGGTCCGATGAGACGCCTCCCCGTTGTCGGCCTGCTCTTGCTCGCCGGCTGCACCTTCGGCCGGTCGAGCACGGTCGAGCACTACCAGGCGGAGGGCGTCACGCTCGTCCTCGCCGTTCAGTCGAGCGAGGCGTCGGGAATCATCGCGGGCGAGCTCCTCACGGTCGAGCCCGACGCGTACCTCCTCGACGCCGTGAACCAGATCGGCGACCCCGTCCGCGTCGTCCGGGTGCCGATGCGCGACATAACGCGAGGGGCTGCCTACTCCGGCCGTTCGCCCCGGGGCGAGGTCCGGAGCGTGGTCGACACGCCGCCGGGGATGCGACGGGTTGCGCGGTTGGGCGAGGCCGGCCGGGCGCGGGGGATGGATCTCCAACGCCTCAGTCGGTTTCCCTTTGGCATCCCCGACGCGGCCCTGAGTCGGCTCCTCGACGCCCGCGTGCAGACCGAGGTGGCCGGCCTCGGCTTCGCCCCGATCCGATCCACCTACTGATGCGCACCGCCCTCCTCCTGCTCCTCGCCGCGCCCCTCGCCGCTCAGCACACGCACGACCACGGGCATCCCCCGACGGCGCTCGACTCGGCGCAGGTCGCGTTCCTGGACACCGCCGAGCGCGCCCTCGACGCCTTCGCCGAGCCGGCCGACGCGCTCGCCGCCGGGTTCCGCCCGCTCGGCCCCGACATGCCGCACATGGGCCAGCACTGGGTCCACCCCGGCCGCGCCGTCAGCCGCACGTTCGCCCCCGCCGAGCCGTCGATGCTGACCTACCTCCCGGTTGACGGCAAGCCCATGTTGACCGGCGCGGCCTGGACGATCCCCGTCGGGCCGGGCGAGGCGCCGCCGGACTTCCCGTGGCCCGGCGCGTGGCACGCCCACGCGGGCCGGCTCATGGACGAGGCGTTCGGGCTCGTGCCCCACGGCGTCCGCGACGCCGACCGGCCGCGGCTGGCGATGCTCCACGCCTGGACCGGCGTCCCGAACCCCGAGGGCCCATTCACGGCCGACAACTGGGCGCTCCCGTTCGTCCGTGCCGGCGTGCCCGTCCCGCACCACGTCCCGCCCGACGCCGGCCGGGCCGTCGCCCTGGCGGCGGGCTACGCACCGTTCTTCCGCGAGGCCGTCGTCCGCACCGCCGTGCCGCCGCCCGAGACGCTGACCCGAATCGAGGCCGCGCTCGACGCCTGTGCCGCCGCCGTCCGCACGCTCCTCGCCGAACGGCCGGCCGAGGCGTCCGACGTCGCCGCGCTCGAGGCCGAGTGGGCCCGCCTCGGGGACGCGATCCGGGAGGCCGCGCCAGACCTCTGGCCCCGTCTGACGTCGATCTTCAGTGAGGACGTGCACACCGGAACGCACGCGATCGCGTCCGACGACTGAGCGGGTCCACTGCGGCACCGAGGCGACGTAGGTGACCCTCGGGCGACGCCGAGGAACTCCGCGGCGTCCGCATCCTGCGGGCGATCTACGCGGCGGCCGACACCGGGCGGGCCGTACGCCTGTCAGCGAGAGCCATCATTCCCAACGTTAGGGACGGCCCGCCGCCCGCCTCGGGGGCGCCGTTCGACAGCCGGTGAGGGCACGGCCGGATTCACCGCAGGCATGCGCCGCGGGATTGGACCCGGGGGTCTACCCTGAACGTCGTCTCCATCCCTGGCCGCCATGCCCGTCTCCATCGAGAAGGCCGTCGGTGCCGGTGCCCCCAACCGGAGCGCCGACGTCGAGGCCGTCCAGCGCGCGCTCCAGCGCGCCTCCGACCTCACGCTCGACCCGCGCGTCCACCCCGGCCCGGCCGACGGGCTCTGCGGCGACGGGACCGAGGGCGCCCTCGAGCGCTTCCAGCGCCGCCTCGGCTTCGGCCGGCCCGACGCCAGGATCGACCCCGGGGGCGTGACGCTGGCCCACCTCAACGCGCTCCTCGCCATCGGCGAGGTCGAGATGTCGTTCCCCTTCACTCGCCCCTCGACGCACCCGTTCGAGGGCCCCGGCGCGGGGATGCGCGCGTTCGGGGCGCGGCGGTCGAGCGGCACCCGCGCCCACGCCGGCGTCGACCTCTATTTCCCCGACTTCACCGAGGTCCTCGCGATCGCCGACGGCGTCGTGACGCGCGGGCCGGAGGACTTCTACCTCCGGACGTTCGCCATCGAGGTCGACCACGGCCCGTTCGTCGCCCGCTACGGCGAGCTCGCGCCGGACGCCACGCCACCCGTCAAGAAAGGGGACGAGATCACGCGTGGGCAAGTCGTCGGCCGGGTCGGTATCCTCAAGCACGCCAACGGCAAGCGGCTCAACGTGCCCTCGATGATGCTGCACTTCGAGATGTACGACAAGACGCAGACGGGCGGGCTCACCCAGAACAGCACGTCCCGGTCAGCGCGGTGGACGAATGGGGTCCCGTTTTTCCGCCGAAAGGACCTCATCGACCCGACGGGATTCATGCACCGCGCGCCGCTCCCGGGCTGAGCGGGCCGGGTCCCGGCCCGGGCGTCGGGCGTGCGCGTAGCTTGCCGGCCCTCCTCCCCTGGCCATGGGACTCTTCTCGAAGGACCCCGCGACGCACTTCCCCCTTGTCAAGGGCCGTCGGCTCGACGGCACGGACGTCCAGTTCCCCCAGGACCTCCCGGCCGACGCGACGCTCGTCGTCGTCCTGTTCCAGGACGCGCTCGACCCGCTGGCCGACCAGTGGGCCCGCCTCGGCGACCGGCTCCGCGAGGCTCACGGTGAGCGGTTCGCCGTGATCGAGGCGCCGGTCTCGAGCAAGAAGATGAAGTTGCTCGGCGACCTCGGCACGCTCGGCATCCGCGGGCAGATCGAGTCCGAGGAGGAGCGCGCGCGGACGGTCCCGCTCTACGCCGACGTCAAGAAGCTCCGCAAGCGGCTCAAGCTCAAGTCCGGCGACGTCTACGCCTTCCTCCTCCGCCGCGACGGCGGCATCGCGTGGCGCGGCGAGGGCGACATCGACATGGACGAGGTCCAGGACCTGGAGGCCGCCGTCGCGGAGGTGCTGTCTCGCCCCGTGCCGGACCCGACCGACCACCCGGACCTGGAATCGGACGGAGAGCCAGAAGTTGAGGGCTCGGCGGATGACGAACCGGGGGAGCCGAGCGCCGACTCCGTCGACGCGGTCGCCGAGGCGGAGGAGGCCGACGCCCCCGAGCGACCGTCAGCGGCACAGTGACCGGCCCCGGTCCTCAGTAGGCTCCGGAGCCCTGGGCCACGACGCGGACGGTCCGCACGAGGATCACGGCGTCGAGCCACGGCGACCAGTTCCGGACGTAGTACGGGTCCCACCGCTCCATCCCGAGGTTGCCGGCGTCGCTCCGGCCGGACACCTGCCACAGGCCGGTGATCCCGGGCCGGACGCGCTCGCGGAGCGACCGGACACGCTCGCTCAGTTCCTCGTGGTGGTATCGCGGGAGGGGCCGGGGCCCGACGAGGCTCATCTCACCGCGGAGCACGTTGACGATCTGCGGAATCTCGTCGAGGCTCGTCCGGCGGAGGAACCGGCCGGGCGCGGTGATGCGCGGGTCCCGCTCCAGCTTGAAGTGCTCCTCCCACTCGGCGCGGAGCACGGGGTCGGCGTCGAGGGCGTCTCGAAGGACTCGTTCGGCGTTCGGGACCATCGTGCGGAGCTTCCAGGCTTTAAAGAGGGCGCCGTCGGCACCGACACGCTCCTGGGCATAGAACGGGTTGTGGCGGTCGGCGAGCCACACCCACAGGGCGAGGAGGCCGACGAGCGGAGCCCACAGCGGCGCGAGGCCGATGGCCACCAGGAGGTCGGCCGTTCGCTTGACGAAGCGGGGCGCGGTCCGCGTGAGCGTCGAGGTCAGTTCGAGGCCGAGGACGCCGGCGATGTCGCGGGGCGTGACCCAGAGGCTCGGCGCCTCGAACAGGTCGGGCACGACGACGACGGTGGCGTAGCACGAGAGCGGCCCTTCGAGGAGGTCGATCTGGTGGTCGCGGTCGGCTTCGGGGAGCGCGAGGAAGGCGACGGCCGCCTCGGGCGCCACCTGCGACGTGTCGCCCACGATCGGGATGGCGTCGAGGAATCCGCCCCAGGCGTCGATGTCGTCGGAGAACACGGCGACGGGCGTGTACCCGATGCCGCGCTCCTCCTGAAGCTGGCGCACGACGCGGGCGCCCGCGAGGCCCGCCCCATAGACGACGGCCGGCACGCCCCACGCGTCGCGCCGCACGAGCGCCGACTTCACGCTCCACCGCGCGAGCGGCACGAGCCCGAGCGCCAGAACGCCGGCCGCGCCGATCGCCAGCCGGCTCGACGCGTCGCCGCCCGGGCCGTTCACGTTCGCCAGCCACAGACCGACGACGGTCGTGGCGAACACGCCCCCGATCACCATCACGACGCGCCGGAGCTCCTCAGCTGCGCCCAGCCCCCAGCCCGGCAGCAGGCCGGACATCAGGGACACGCCGAGGTAGAGCGGCACCACGCCCCATCCCCAGCCGATCTGGGACCCGGCCTCCCCCATGAGAAGCTGGCGGACGAACCCGGCCACGAACAGCGCGACGGCCAGGGCCACCCCCTCGGCCGCCGCCACCGACGACGCGTTGCCGAGCCGCCGCTTCGTGTGGCACGCCGTGTGGGACCGGGCGAGCTCGCGGCGGCGTGAGAACGAGCGGTCCGGCGAGAGGAGAACGGTTTCCATCAGACTCGGGAGGGGCGAGCCGGGTCGTCCAAGCTTCGAGCCGTCGCGGGGCCTCCCCGCTTTTGATCGGCCCGGAACCGATTCCTGCGTTCCATCTGACGGACCTCAACGCGGCCAAACGGGCCGGGGCGGCGCGCCCCGCCAGTCGCCGCCGGCGCGAACACGGGCCGGATCGGCCCCGGCCCATGCGTAGGGCGTCACGGCCGTGCCGGGTGCCCCCGCATCGACCGAGGCGGGCGAAGCCACACGGAGCCGTTCGCCCGGCGCGACCAGCCGTGCCTCGCGGTCACCGCCGACGAGCCGCTGCCACGTCGCGAGGTCGTCGCCGCGGAAGCCGGCCTCCGACGGCGGGGCCGGGTAGGCGTAGAACGTTGAGCGGAACAGGTCGCGGCCGAGGCGGCCGTAGGCGTTCCCCTCGAACCGCGTCGTCCGGACGTCGGCGGGGCTGAGGCCCTCGACCGACATCTCGCGGGCCTCCTCGCCGGCCGTCGCGTTGCCCACGACCCAGTTGCCGAAGACGGCGTTGTGGCCGTCGGGCGCGCGCCGGTCGGGGTCGAGACGGAGCCAGATCCCGCTCCCGCCATTCTCGACGACCGTGTTGTGGACGAGCGCGTTGCGGCTCGCGGCCTGCGAGAGGATCCCCGTCCCGCTCCAGTCGCGCCACTGGGTCTCCGCGATCACGTTGTGTTGCGCGAGCGTCTCGGTCGTGTGGAGCTCCAGCATCAGCCCCGCCATGTCGTTGCCGACCAGCAGGCTGCCCTCGACCGTGTTGCGGTGGTTGTCGCCGTCGAGCCAGATGCCGGGCCCGCCGTTGTGGGCGGCGTAGTGGCGCCGGATGAC
Source organism: Rubrivirga marina (assembly GCF_002283365.1). Taxonomy (NCBI): domain Bacteria; kingdom Pseudomonadati; phylum Rhodothermota; class Rhodothermia; order Rhodothermales; family Rubricoccaceae; genus Rubrivirga; species Rubrivirga marina. The sequence continues at coordinate 3,581,144 of NZ_MQWD01000001.1, forward strand.
CGTGTCCGTGGTGCGGACCCACTTCCCGCCGCCGGCCTCCCAGAACGGGTCGTGTCCCTTCCAGTTGTTGCCGACGGCCGCGCTCTCCTCGATGAGGCAGCCGCGGCAGCCGCCGCCCCACCCCATCTGCCCGTTGAGGTCGGCCCGGGAGCGGCGGAACGTGTGCCGCGCGCCCGAGACGTCGACCCCGAGCCCGTTCGTCCACTCGACGCGGACGTCCTCGACGAGCCCGCCGACGCTGCCTGCGCAGAGCGCGCCCCACTGCGCCCGGTTCGTCGCGTGGCGGAAGGTGATCCCCACGACGCGAATCCATCCTGGCGTCCCCACGCTCCCGCACTCGGCGTACGGGTCGGCGCCGAGCGGCGCGAACAGCACGGTCCGGGTCCCGACCTCGACGGGTCCGGCCGCCTCGGGCGACCGGTCGCCGGGGAAGCGGGCGACGAGCGCGCGCGGTGCCTCGTCCGAGCCCTCGCGCCAGAACCGGCCCGGCATCAACTCCGCGCGGCTCCCGACGGGACGGAGGACGACGCCTCCGGCGACAAGCACCTCGCGACGGAACGTCGGGTCGTCGGTGTAGGTGAGGAGCGCGTCGCCCGTCCACGGCCGGCGCCAGCTGCCGTCGCTCTGACGGACCCAGCCGTCGTCCGCACGGTCGGCGCCGGTGACGACGACGCGCTCGCCGGGCACGGCTGCGTAGGTCACGCGGGCGTCGGGGCCGGTGCCGCCGGACTGCGGGCGGATCGACTCGCGGTACACGCCGCCGCGGATGAGGACGACGTCGCCCGGACGGAGCGCGCCGGCGCGGGCCGCGCGCGAGATCGTCCGCCACGGTCTCTCGGCCGTACCCGGGTTGCGGTCGTCGGCGTGCGAGTTGGAGCCGTCGACGTGGTACGTCGTGCCGCCCGGCGCTGCGAACGCCGTCTCGGCGGGCTGGCAGCCCCCCTCGACCGGCCACTCGCCGGCGTCGCATGTGGCCGCCCGGACGTCGTCCCAGTCGGCCCGGACGGCGGCCGAGGCGGGCTCGGGCTCGCAGCCGGCGACGGCCAGCGCGAGCCACGACGCGCCCATGACGAGGACGGAGACCGCGAGCGCGGCCCCCGAGGCGGCAAGGGCGGCCGAGGCGCCGGGGTCGTCGGCCGTCACCAGACGAGCTTGGCGCAGTGGAACGCCTCGGCGTACCGCACGCCGGCCTCAACGCCCCGGATGCGCGCGAGCCCCTGGAACGTCTCGGCGTCGTACCAGCCCTTCGCCTGCTGGCTCGGAAAATGCTGTTCGAGGATCGACAGCTTCCGCATCATCACGTCGTCGTCGAGGGCGACGTAGGCGTTGGGCCGGTCGAGGTCGCCGTCCCACTTCGGGATCTCGTACTGGGCGATGGCGGCTCCGCGGAACGTCTGCCACGCGAGGTCCGCGATCACGCGGTGGTCCTGGTGCGCGTCGTCGCGGCGGTGCGTAAGCACGAGGTGCGGGCGGACGCCTTCGAGCGTCGCCTGAGCGAACCCCTTGATGTCAGCGGCCTCGAACGGGAAGTAGCCGTCCCGATAGGCGAGCACGTGAACGTCGGCGCGGGCGGCGCCGGCCAGGAGCGCGGCGGCCGCGGCGCGGGTCTCGGCGGCGCGGTCCGCACGTCCCGAAAACACGACGTACGTCACCTCGGTCTGCGGCCGCTCATCCAACAGGCGGAGGACGGTCCCCCCCGCCCCGATCTCGACGTCGTCGGCGTGGGCGCCGAGGAGGAGGAGGCGGAGCGGCTCGTCGCGGCCGAGAGCGGGGTCGAGGCCGAACACTAGCGGCCGGCGAGGACCGGCGGCTCGAGCGCGCCGTCGCCGAGGCCGGCGGGGTCCGCCTCGGCGTGGGGCCGGGCCGGGCCGGCGACGCCGTCGCCCGTCGCGCGGCGGTCGCCCCAGACCTCCCAGGGCGCCTGGCCGGCGTTGTAGATGTCCTCGAGGAGCTTCTTCTCCTTGAACGTGTCCATGCACGCCCAGAACCCGTCGTAGTCGTACGAGCCGAGCTGGCCGGCAGCGGCCATCCGGTGCGACGGCGCACCGAGGATGTCCTCGCCCGGCTGGATGTAGTCGAAGAACCGCCGGTTCATGACGAAGAAGCCGCCGTTGATGCGGAGGCCGATCTCCGTCACGTGGCGGACCTCCGTGACGGCGCCCGTCGGGTCGGTCTGGATGACGTGGCTCGTGTAGTTCGGCCGGCAGCCGAGGAACGTCGCCGCACGCCCGCTCTCCTGCGCGAAGTCGATCATCTGGTCGAGCGGCGCGTCGCTCACGCCGTCGGCGTAGTTGGCGAGGAACCACTCGTCGTCGCCAAGGAACTCGCGGACGGCCAGGAGCCGCTCGCCCACGCACGCCGTCAGGCCCGTGTCGACGAACGTGATCCGCCAGTCGTGGATGTCGGACCGCATGAGCTCGACGTTCGTCCCGCCGGTCAGCACGAAGTCATTCGAGACGGTCTCGTCGTAGTCGACGAAGTAGCGCTTGATGTGGTCGGCGCCGTGGCCGAGGCAGAGGATGAAGTCCTTGTGCCCGTAGTGGGCGTAGTACTTCATGAGGTGCCAGAGGATCGGCCGGTAGCCGACGCAGACCATGGGCTTCGGGATCGGGCCCGAGTGCTCCTTGATCCGCATCCCTTCGCCGCCGCAGAACAGGACGACTTTCATCACGCGTGGGGGGTCGTTCGGATCCGGGGCGCTTCAGAAACGGCGCCGTCGCCGCTCGGACGCGAGACAGACGTCCAGACCGTCCCGGCTTTTTTCCGGAAGACGGGCTGAACCGGCCGGCCGAGCAGGAATCCGTCGACCGACCCCGCGTCGAGCGCGCGGCCGTAGACCTCCAGCGCGCCGGCCACCGCCTCGGCCGTCTGGTCGATCACGTCGTCGGTATGGGCCGTCGTGATGACGAACGACGGGGCGAGGACGCCGCGCCGCGTGAGCTCCTGGAGGAACAGCGTCCGGAAGAGCTGCGAGGCGTGCCCGTCGAGGTCGCGGGTGGAAAAGACGAGGTTGCAGTCGCGCCCGGCCGTCCCGACGAACGCCCCGAGGCCGGCCGCCTCGGTGACCTCGCGGACTGCCTCGCGCAGCCGCGCGCCCTGGCGCATGAGTTGGCCGGCCACGTCTTCGTCGCGCGCGATCCGCATCGCCTCAATGGCCGCTGCGAGCGCGTGCGTCTCGGCGCCGTGCGTGGCCGAGAGGAGAAAGAGCCTGTCCCTGTCGGTGTCGAGCCCGCCGGCCTCCAGCAGGTCACGCCGCCCCGCCAGCGCGGAAACGGAGAACCCGTTGGCGAGCGCCTTGCCGAACGTGCTGAGGTCCGGGTCGAGCTCGAACAGCCCCTGCACGCCGCGCTCTGACCAGCGGAAGCCGGTGATCATCTCGTCGAGCACGAACACGACGCCGCGCTCCCGGCACGCCGCGATGCAGGCCCGGATGTACTCGCCAGGGTCGCTCTCGTCGCGGACAGCCTCCATCACGACGCACGCCGGCCGGTGTGTGTCGAGAACCTCCACGAGCGCGCCGAGGTCGCCGTACGGGAAGCCGACCGTCAGCCGCTTGACGGCGTCCGGGATGCCGGCGTCCATCGGCGTCGTGCCGATGAACCAGTCGTCCTGCGACAGGAACGGGTGATCCTCACAGATGGCGACGACGTCGCGCCCGGTCGCCGCGCGCGCCACCTTGACCGCCGCCGTCGTCGCCGACGAGCCGTCCTTGGTGAACTTGACGCAGTCGGCGCCGACGAGGTCGAGAAACGCCTCGGCGGCCTCCAGTTCGACGCGGGCGGGCCGGGTAAAGTTGGCCCCGCGCGCGATCCACTCCGTGGCGGCGCGGTTGACGCGCGGCTCGGCGTGGCCGAGCGTGACGGCCCGGAGCCCCTGCCCGTACTCGATAAAGCGGTTGCCATCGATGTCCCAGACGTGGGAGCCCTTGCCGCGGTCGATCACGACCGGCATCCACTCGGGCATCTGGTCGTCGCCCTTGGCGTAGGTGTGGGCGCCGCCCGGAATCAGGCAGTGCGCGTGCCGCTGGTGGTCGCGGCTCTGGGCGAAGCGGCCGAAGTCGGGGTCCGTCATGGGCTCCGAAAATCCGTGACGAGGTCGTCGGCTGAGAGCGTCGCGCCGTCGCCGACGGGTGCGGTCGGGCGGGGCGTCTCGTCCGTGAGGAGGTCCGCCTCGGCGAGGCGGTCGGCGGCGGCGCGGACGGCGGCGAACGGGAGCCCGCTCCGCTCGGCGACGTCGAGGAGCGAGTGCTGGCCATCCGAAAGATTGAGGACCCAGAGCGCGGCCTGCTGCGCCTCGGGACCGTTGGGGAGCCCGCCGAGGCTGGCGTAGAGCCCGCGCCGGCCGAGCTGCGGCTCGCCGTACGGCTGCGCGTTGCGGTACACGCCGTCGCCGTCGAGCGTCCGGACGATCGTCTCCAGCGCCTCCAGCGACGCCGCCAGCGCCTCGGGACGGACGAGGCTCAGGTCGTCGCCGGACGTGTGGTACTCGGGGTACTCCCCGTGCGGCGTCCGCGTAAGGCGGCCGACGGGCAGGTCGAAGCCCGGGCTCCCGAACTGGCGCTCGTCGTAGCCCGTCGGCGTGAACGGGCGGACCTCGAGGCCGTGGCCGAGGTCGCGGAGGGCGACCTCGACGGCGCGGTCGACCGGCAGCAGCTGGTCCAGCGTCCCGCGCCGCGAGCGCTTGTAGGTGAAGCCGCCGGTGTCGCCGAGGTTCGCGAGGACGAGGCCGTGCCGGATCTGCCCGAGGTGGGCGTGGGCGCGGTCGAGCCACGCGAGCGCTCCGACGGTCCCCGGCGCGAACAGGAAACGAACGGTGTGACGGAGCGTCGGTCCGTCGATCAGGCGCCGCGCGAGGGCCGTCGCGACGGCCAGCGACGACGCGTTGTCGTTGGCGAGGGCCGGGTGGCAGGCGTGCGCCGAGAGCAGGATCTCCTCTTCCGTCTGCCCTGGGACGAGCACCTCGCCGTACGTCAAGCTCCCGTCGACCTGCTCGGCATCGACGACGACCTCGACCTCACCGCCTTCGCCGATCTCCTCCGCGAGCCGGTCGAGCGAGCGTTGCGACAGACAGAAGCCCCACGTCGGCGCGTAGTACGACGTGCGGTACGGGACGAGGTCGGGGTGGTCGGGCAGCGTGTGGAGGTGCGCCCGGAGCGCCCACAGCGGCATCCGATCGCGCGCGGCCACGCTGTACTGGACGAGGTGGAGCGGGCTGTCGGCCCAGTCCACGATGCGCGTCCCGTCCTCCCGGGCGAGGTAGGCCTCGCGGACGCGCCACTCCTTGGGGATCGTCCAGTCGAGGACGCGCGTGCCCGACGGGACCTCGGAGATCCGGAGCGGGACGCGCTGTCCGAGTGCGAGGAGCGTCTGGCGGAGCCCGTCGCCTGTGATGCACCGACGATGGGGCAGGATCTCGGCGACGAGCCCATGCAGTCGAGCACCGAGGGCATCGACCTCGACCGGATCTGGAGACGATGTTTGGGGGGCGACGATGGGCAATCCAACAACCAGTGGTTCTAGGCCGGTATCGGCGGCCGCGAGCCCTCACTGAACCCCCACACCGCCTTCGCTGAGGCCACGCGGAGCCTTTGCCGAGCCTCCGCTGAAGCCTCGGGCCACCCGGCCGCTTCCTCCGTACCCTCCTGGCCATTTGTCCGACAACCAGACCCGAGAGACATGATCAAGGGTACGATCACGCAGTTCGACGCCCGCCGCGGCACCGGCTTCGTCCGGCACCACCGCGGCGACCACGGCATCCCGTTCTCGCTCCGCCACGCGGCCGACCACGACCTCGCCCACGGCGACGCGGTCGAGTTCACCGTCCGCGGCGGCAAGGCCGGCGTGGCCGCCCACGGCGTCCGTCGCGTCCGCGCCACATCATAGACGGCGCCTCACTCCAAGTCGAGAGCGCCCGGGGGATTCGTCCTCCGGGCGCTCTTCACATTTGGGCGCATCCCGCGGGCAGCGGCCCCGTATGGCGGGTCTCCACTCTCACCCCAGACCCATGACCCGCGGCACCGTTCACCAGTACGACCCCGAGCGCGGCACCGGCGTGCTGTGCTGCATCGCCGGGACCCACGTCCCCTTTTCCTCTCGCAACCCGAACCTGCGGCCCGGCGACACGATCTCGGTCAACCTCGTCGGCGGCCTCGCTGGGCTCTACGCGACCGACGTCGCGCCGCCCCGGACGCCTCAGCGCCAGACGGCGACCTCGCTCATGGGCTTCCTCTTCAGGTCGGGCACCCTCGCTCCCTCCGCCGGGTAGCCGACCGGGAACAGGATGAACGGCGCCTCCCCGTCGGGGCGCTCCAGGATCTCGCCCAGGAAGCGCATCGGCGACGGCGTGTGCGTGAGCGTCGCCAGCCCGACGTGGTGGAGCGCGGCGATGAACAGCCCCGCGGCGATGCCGCAGCTCTCCTGCACGTAGTAGTGCTTCCGCTTCGCGCCGTCGGGGCGGCGGCCCCACCGCTGGGCGAACAGGACGACCAGCCACGGCGCCGTCTCGAGGAACGGCTTGCGCCAATCGGTCCCGAGCGGCGCCAGCGCCTCGAGCCACTCGTCCGACATCCGGCCGCCGTAGCTCTCGCGCTCTTCCGCCTCGGCCGCCTCGCGGATGCGGCCCTTCGTCTCGGCGTCGGAGACGGCCACGAAGGTCCACGGCTGCATGTGCGCCCCGCTCGGCGCCGTGCTGGCCGTTGCGATGGCCCGCTCGACGAGCGCGCGCGGGACCGGGCGGTCCGAGAAGTCGCGGACGGAGCGGCGGGCGTCCATCGTGTCGAAGAACGCCTCCGCCCGCTCGATCGACTCCGCCTCGGTGAGCGGCTCGACGGAGTACGGGACGGTCGGGGATGCCCTGTCCACTAGTACGTCGTCCCGCCGCGCTCCACGAACGCATCGAACACGGCGACGGCCTCGTCGCGGAGGTGCGGGCCGTCGACCTCGACCGGCGCGCCGCCGAGGCGCTTCATGTCACGGTTCGAGATCGGCAACTCGCGGAACCCACAGCGGTCGGCGTCGGCGATCGTGGCGCCGTAGACGATCCGGTCAACGTTGGCCCAGTGGATCGCGCTGAAGCACATCGGGCACGGCTCGCACGACGAGTACAGCGTGCACCCGCCGAGGTCGATGGTGCCGAGCGCGCGGCACGCCTCGCGGAGCGCGTGGACCTCCGCGTGCGCCGTGATGTCGGTCGTCTGGAGCACCACGTTGTGGACCGCGACGACGCGCTCGGGCTCCGCCAGCGGCTCGCCGTCGGCGTCGTGCGTCCGGACGATGACGGCGCCGAACGCGCTGCCCCCGGCGTCCACGCCCTTCTGGGCCCACGCGATGGCTTCACGGAGGTAGGCGGCGTCTGTCGAGGAGAGGTCGGCCATGCCCAAGGTTACGGCCGGAGCGCGAAGCGGACGACGACCGTCGCCCGGACCTGGCTCGACCCGGCCGAGTACGCCGCCGGGTTCGCCGCGGCCTCCTCGACCACCACCTCGTCATAGCCGCCCATCCCACGATAGTAGGGCTGCACCATGGGGGCCCCTTGCTCGACGATGGCCTGGACGTCGCCGAGCGTCCGGCCGGCGGCCGTGGCCAGTCGCTGGGCCTTGGTACGGGCCCGCGCCATCGCCTCGTCGAGCGCGCGGTCCTGATACGGCCCGGACTCGCGGATCGTGTAGATCAGTCCGTCGAGCCGGTTCGCGCCGACCTCGACGACCGACGCGACCAGCTCCGGGACGACCGCGAGGCTGTCGGTCTCGACCGCCACGATCCGGAAGGCCTGGTAGCCGTCGGGGCCGTTCGGCCCGTAGTTCTCGCCGAGGTTGAGGCCCTCGATCGTGATCTGTCGGTCCGCGATGCCGAACGAGCGGACCTGCGTGAGCACGCGGGCCATGTCGTCCTCGTGCTGGCGGAGCGCCCCGGCAGCCGTCTCCGCTCGGGTCTGAACGCCGAGGCGGATGACGGCGCGATCGGGCGGCGCCGTCACGGTCGCCGACCCGACGACGGTGACGGTGTTCGCGTCGAGGTCGAACTCGACGGTCTGGGCGGAGGCGGCGGAAGCCGCGAGGAGGACGAGGGCGGCGAAGAGAGCGCGCATGGGAGCGAGAAGTGGGTGCCTCTCAAACGCCCCCCCGCCCCGTCTCGTCTACGGGTGGAGCCGGCCGAGGAGGCGCGGGAACGGCCCGGTCTCGCGGACGTGGGGGAGCCCGCACACGTAGGCGACAGTCCGCTCCAGCCCGAGGCCGAAGCCGGCGTGCGGCACGCTCCCGTACTTCCGGAGGTCGAAGTACCAGTCGAAGGCGCTCTCAGGCAGCCCGTGCGCCTCGACCTGGTCGCGGAGGAACTGGAGGTCCGTCGCCCGCTCGCCGCCGCCGACGATCTCGCCGTAGCCCTCGGGCGCGAGGACGTCCATGCCGAGCGCGAGGCGGTCGTCCTCGGGGTCGCGCTTCATGTAGAACGCCTTGACGGCCGCCGGGTAGCGGTGGACGATGACCGGGGTTTGGAAGTGGCGCGTGAGGACCGTCTCGTCGGAGGCGCCGAAGTCGCTCCCCCACTCGAAGTCGCGGGCGCTGGCCTTCCACGTCGGGATGTTGCGGAGGCCCTCGGCGATCTCGTCGAGGCGGACATTGATCTCGATCTCGCGCGCGTCGATCCGCCGCTTCTCGCCCTTCTTGGCCTGCCCGTAGGCCGCGCGGTTCCGGTCGCGCTCTTCCTCGAGCGCGTGCTTCTCGTCCTCCAGACCCTCCTGCTCCGCGTCGAGCATGGTCTGCGTCGCGTCGCCGGTGAGGAGGTCGACGGCCTCGGAGTAGCTGAGGCGCGGGAACGGCGTCTGCATCGCGGCCTCCAGCTTGCCGACGTCGCGGCCGAGCGTCTCGAGCTCGTCGCGGCAGTCGGCGGTCACGGCCCGGAGGATGGCGACGAGCAGCTCTTCGGCGACCTCCATGTTCATGGCGAGGTCGTAGAACGCCATCTCGGGCTCGATCATCCAGAACTCCGTGAGGTGCCGCCGCGTGCGGGACTTCTCGGCGCGGAACGTCGGCCCGAAGGTGTAGATCTTGCCGTGGGCCATCGCCATGGCCTCGCCGTGGAGCTGGCCCGACTGCGTGAGGTAGGCCGGCTCGCCGAAGTAGTCGAGCTCGAACAGCGTCGACGTGCCCTCGACGGCGTTGCCCGTCAGGATCGGGGCGTCCATCTGGATGAACCCCTCGCCCTGGAAATAGGCGTGGATGGCCGTGATGATCCGGTTGCGGACGCGCATGGCGGCCCACTGGCGCTGGCTGCGGAGCCAGAGGTGCCGACGGTCCATCAGGAACTCGACGCCGTGGTCCTTCGGCGTGATCGGGTACGGCTCGGCGAGCGCGATCACCTCGACGGACGCGGCCTGGACCTCGACGCCGCCCCGCTGGCGGTCGTCGGCCTTCACCTCGCCGACGACGCGGAACGCGCTTTCCTGCGTCAGCGACGACGCGGCCTCGAACGCCTCCGCTCCGACCTGCTCCTCGTTGACGACGACCTGCACGATGCCAGACCCGTCGCGGAGCTCGAGGAACCGCAGCCCCTTCGAGCCGCGCGCGTTGTACAGCCACCCGTTGACGGTGACGGTCTCCCCGACGTGGTCGGGCAGGGCTTCGACGCGGACGAACGGCTCGGTCATGAGGGCAAGGCGGGGGTTCCGGGGAGAGAAACGGGAAGCTACGGGCGGCGCCCGACGGGAACTGGGAACGGGGAGATGGGGAATGGCAGATCTCCACCCCTTCCCGCCTCGGTGGGTGTGTGGCCGAGGCCGACAGAGGGGCTCCCTGCACCTGGCGAGGGCGCTCCGGCTGGAGCGCCCTCTCCCCGTTGCCCTGTTCCTCGTCCCCTTCTCCCTACCGGATCAGCTGCGCCTCCCAGTTGGGGATCGACACCTCGCCGGTCACGTCCGAGTGGATGAGCTCGTAGCGGTCCGACGAGTAGCGGTCGACGAACACGAAGAAGGCCTGCCCCTCTCCCGGAATGTTGTCGTAGCGCCAGATCTCGTGCTGGAGCATGCCTGCTTCGAACGGCCGACGGTCGATCTCCGTCGGCGGGCCGTACGTGAGGAAGATCCGTCCGCGGTCGGTCTGGTACGGCTCCTGCCCGAACTCGCTGAACCGCTGGGTCACGACCCGGAGGCGGTTGTAGAAGTTCTGGCGGGCCTCGTTGACGGACGGGACGCCGTCCTCGTCGCGCGTGGCCCAGAAGGCGGCGAGGAAGGCGCGGCGCTCCTCGTCCGTCGTGAGCGCGGCCATCTGCGCCTCCTCCCGCCCGGTCGCGATCACGCGGGCGTGGGCGAGGTTCTGAAGGAGCTCCTCCTCCCCCATCGCCCCGTACAGGGTCTCCTCGAACGACATCGCGTCGCCCGTCGCGACCGGCGCCACGTCCGGGTTGATGACGAAGAACCGCTTGCTCTGCTCGGCGACCGCCTCGTTGGCCTCGTTCAACGCCACGAGGCGCAGGTAGTAGATCCCGCTCGGCAGCGTGCTCACGTCGATCTGCCCCGCGATGACGTCGACCGGCTTGACGGACCGGTCGAGCCGATCCTCGTGGTCGGGCAGCGCAGCGCCCGTCGCGCTCTCGGCGACGAACGAGACGAGCGTGTAGTCCTCGGTCGCGTCCGGCGGCCCGTAGACCTCGGCGTAGTAGCGGACGGCCGCGCCGTCGCCGCCATAGAAGGCGTCGGGGTTGGGGCGGATCGAGAGGCCGCTTTTGGAGAGCGGATCGGTGGGGTCGGTGGTCGGCCGGATCCGCGTCGCCAGCTGCACGGCCGAGATCGCGGTCCCCCGGGCCTCAGCGTAATTGGGGACGGTGAGGTTGAGGAGCGCGCGGACCTCCTGCTCGCCCTCCGGCATCAGCGTCACGTCGACCTCGTACTCGCCCGGAGCCACCGCGAGGCGGACCTGCTCGACGAACACCTGGGTCGACGTCAGCGCCGTCGTATCGTCGACGGCGTACGCGAACGGGAGGGTCCGGTCGTACGCCGGCGCGGCCTCGGCGCCCGACGGCGCCGCCTGCGCGACGGGCCGCACGACGATGTGGGTCGGGACGACGGCCTCGAAGCCGGACGCCGCTGGCTCAAACGGGAGCGTCGCCGCGCGGAACGACAGGTAGAGTTCGACGAGCGACTGGTCCTCCGAATACTGGAACGTCGCGGCGTCGGGGCGGAACACGATGGGCTCCTGCGCAGACGGCGCGACAGCAGACAGAGCGAGCGCAGTGAGCGCCAGGGCGCGTAGAGATCGGGTCATTCGGAGCAAAAAAAGCGGTGTGTGGACCCGTAACGGGCAGGGCGAAGATAACGTGCGTTGCCCCCGGTCCCCGGACCGCCGCCGGGAGTGGGACCGTAGGTTTGTGCCTCTCGCCTCATTTCGTCCTCCATTCTCGGAAGCGCTTCCAGCGCGCCGCCCCCTCCGTATGAACGCCCCGGAACCGGTCCTCCGCCATCTCGCCGAGCTCGGTCTCGACCGCACGCAGACCGTCTACTACAACCTCCCCCCCGCCCGCCTCGTCGAGCTCTCCGTCCGCCGGGGCGAGGGCCGGCTGACGGCCGGCGGCCCGCTCGCGACGCGGACGGACCCGCACACCGGCCGCTCCCCCAACGACCGGTTCATCGTCCGCGAGGAGACCAGTGAGGACGCCGTCGCCTGGGGCGCGACCAACCGGCCGATCTCCGAGGACGCCTTCGACCGGCTCCACGGCGCGATGAAGCGCTACGCGACCGGCCGCGACCTCTTCGTCCGCGACTGCTACGCCGGCGCCGACCCGCGCTACCGCGTCAGGGTCCGCGTGATCACGGAGAAGGCGTGGCACTCGATCTTTGCCCACAACATGTTCCTCCGACCGGCCACCGAGGAGGAGTTGGAGGAGTTCGAGCCGGACTACACCGTCCTTGACCTCTGCGACTTCAAGGCGACCGAGAAGGTCAACGCGGAGCTCAACTCGTCGACGTTCGTCCTCCTCCACCTCGGGCGCGGGCTCGTCCTCATCGGCGGGACGAACTACGCCGGCGAGATCAAGAAGTCGATCTTCTCGGCGCTCAACTTCGTGCTCCCGGACAAGGGCGTCCTCCCCATGCACTGCTCGGCCAGCGAGGCCGTCGGCGGGGGCAACACGGCCGTGTTCTTCGGGCTCAGCGGCACGGGCAAGACGACCCTCTCGGCCGACGCCCGCCGCGTCCTCATCGGCGACGACGAGCACGGGTGGAGCGAGGAGGGCGTGTTCAACTTCGAGGGCGGGTGCTACGCCAAGGCGATTCGCCTGAGCCCCGAGGGCGAGCCCGAGATCTACGACACGACGCGCGAGTTCGGCACGCTCGCCGAGAACGTCGCGCTCCTCCCCGACCGGTCGATCGACTTCGACGACGCGACGATCACGGAGAACACGCGCCTCTCGTACCCGATCTCCTTCATCCCGAACGCCAGCGAAGACGGGATGGGCGGCGTCCCCGAGACCGTCCTCTTCCTCACGGCCGACGCGTTCGGCGTGCTCCCGCCGATCGCGAAGCTCACGCCGGAGCAGGCGCAGTACCACTTCCTCAGCGGCTACACGGCCAAGGTGGCCGGGACCGAGCGGGGCGTGACCGAGCCCAAGGCGACGTTCTCGGCCTGCTTCGGCGAGCCGTTCATGGTCCTCCCGCCGAGCCGCTACGCCGAGATGCTCGGCGAGCGGATCGAACGAACGGGCGCCCGCGTGTTCCTCGTCAACACGGGGTGGACCGGCGGGCCGTACGGGACGGGCGAGCGGATGAAGCTGGCCTGGACGCGCCGGATGGTCGACGCCGCGCTGGCGGGCGAACTCGACAGCGTCGAGACGGAGACGGAGCCCGTCTTCGGCCTTGAGGTGCCCGTCGCCATCGACGGCGTCCCGGATTCGGTCCTCCACCCCCGCCAGACGTGGGCCGACACCGACGCCTACGACGCGAAGGCCAGCCAGCTCGCGGAGATGTTCGCGGACAACTTCGAGAAGTACCGCGAGAACGTGTCGGAGGAGGTCCGGCAGGCCGGCCCGGCCCGCGCGATGGCATGAGAGAAGTGGGACGTGGAGGCGCCCCGAGTGACGGTCCGTCTGGCGGATTCTCGTCTCCCGGGGTGACCCTCCACGTTCCCCCATGCCCACGCTCCCCGCCCTCCGCCTGCTCCTCGCCGGGCTCCTCCTCGTCGGCCTCGCCGGCTGCGACGCCTTCGGCGGCGGCGATCCCTCGCTCGCCGACGTCCTCACCGCTGTGACGGTCGGGACCACCGAGGCCGACCTCGTCTCGGACGACGTTCCAACTGACGGGTCCGGCACCGCTCCCGCACTAGACGGCGGCGGCCAGATCGTCCGCGGCGGCTCCGCGATCTTCAGCCTCACCCCGAACGGCGCCGACCGGATCTACGTCGGCGTCGAGGGCGAGGATGGGCGCTACGAGGCCCCCATCACGGGCGCCGGCGCGACGACGCTCGTCATCACGACGAACGGCGAGGATACGGCCACGAGCTACGTCCTCCTCGTCGCGACCGAGGCCGACGGCACCGTGAGTGCGGTCGTGCGCCGGACGCTGACCGTCAACGCAGAGGCCAACGCCTCCGGGCAGATCCAGGTCAGCCTGAACTGGAACGCCCCGGTCGATCTCGACCTCCACCTCGAGACGCCCGAGGAGGAGGATATCTACTACGGCAACGACGTCGGCAGCACCGGAGGCGAGCTCGACCTCGATTCGAACGCCGGGTGCGGCCTCGACCGCGTCGACAACGAGAACATCGCGTGGCCCGAGGGCACCACGCCCTCGTCCGGCACGTACGTCGTTCGCGTCGACTACTGGTCGGCCTGCTCCGTGACGACCCCGGTCCCGTTCGTCGTGACGGTCAACGTCCGCGGGTCCGTCCGCACGTTCCAAGGGGTCTTCCAGCCCGGCGACGCTGACCGTGGCGGCGCCTTCGACGGCCGGGAGATCCACACGTTCACGTTCTAAGCGACGACCGCGGCGGGCCCGTCGGACGGTCCTCGGCCCCTTCCCCTGCCGTGTCCTCACACGACGCCCCGCGCGCGGTCCTCGACACGAATGTGCTGGTGGCCGCCGGCTTCCGCCCGCGCTCCGCGTCGGGCCGGCTGGCGGCCGCCGTGCGCGACGGGCGTCTCCTCGCCCTCTGGACCGAGGCGACGCGCGCCGAAGCCGTCTCCGTCCTCGGCCGGATCCCTCCGCTGCGGCCCGCCGACCTCGGCGCCCTCTTCCCCGAGGCGGGGCAGGTCCAGCTCCTGCTCGACTCAGACCGCTTCGACCGCGTGCCGGGCCCCGCCGATCGCACGTTCGCGGCGCTGGCGAGCGCCGCCGGTGCCCCGCTCGTCACGGCCGACGCACCGTTGGCCGAGGGCGCCCGCGCCCACGGCGTCGACGTCCGGGCACCCAGCGAGGCCGCCCGGTCGCTCCTCTAGCTGCTGAGTGCCGCGGCGAGCACGATGACGCCGACCAGTCCCCAGAACAGGACGATCGAATAGGCCCACCCGAGCACGAGCGCTTTCGCGACCGTCTTGGTCCAGCCCTGCCCGTAGACTCGCTTCTGCGCGAGAAGGAAGTAGAGCGGGATCCCACCCCAGAACAGGACGAGGGACAGCGTGCGAGCCCACTCGGCCGTCGTGATCGCCAGCAGGCAGGCAATGACGGTGAACACGAGGAACGCGAAGGCGTGGGTGTGGAGTCCGAAGACGAGGTGCTCGGCGTAATACCAGTCTCGGCGGACGTAGAGAACCTTGAGGAGGAGAGCGAAGACGGGCAGGATGAGGAACAGCGCCGTGGGCACCCGCCCGATGGCCTCGCGCGCGAACGCCGCGCCCGCCTCGGCGATCTCCCCCCGGCTCCGGGCCGCGTTGATCCGACGGATCGCCCCGGACCGAGCCAGGCCCTCGGGAAGGTTGATGTTCGCGTTCGTCTCGGGGTAGATCCGCGCCCGCGCCTCGTGGATGTCGGCCAAGCGGACGGTGCTGTCTGGTGGCAGCGCGCTGAGAAGGGCTGCCTCCAGGCGCCACCTTCGAAGCCGGTCGGCGGCGTCGCCCCGCGTGTCGTCGAGGGTGTCCTGAACGTCTTCCAGATCGTCGAGGAGGTCGTCGTCCGCGTCGGAGGCGATTCCGGCCGAGTCGGCTTGGACAGCCGCCGAGTCAGCGGCGGGCACCTGGAGCCGGTCGACGATGGCCTGCAACGAGTCGACTTCGGCCCGCTCCTCGGCCGCCTCAATCGGTGCGGCGGCGATGTTGGCCTCGACCTCCGCGAGATGGTCGGCGACGACCACGGTCGAATCGGGGTCGGCGCCCCCCGTCGAGATCGTCTCGCGGAGTCGCTCGGCCGGGTCTAGCAGTGTGAGGAGGACGAAGAAGAGGAGCGTCGACGTCAGGTACACCCGGAGCGGCCGGAGGTACCGCCGCCGCCGCCCCTCGACGTAGGCGACCGTCAGCGCGCCGGGCCGGAACAGCAGGTCGCGGAGCGTGACCCACACGCGCCCATCGACTCCGAAGAACTCCGACGCCGACCGGGCGAGGAACCGGTGGACGGGCTGGCGGAGCGGCTGGTCGCGCTGTCCGCACGCGGCGCAGTAGGCCCCAGCGATCGGTTCTCCGCAGTTCGCACACGTCCCCCGACCGGAGGGCGGCGCGGGGTCGCCGGGGTGCGGCTCCTCCTCGTCGGCGAGCGCGGAATAGAGGGTCGGGTCGATGTCGGACACGGCAGGGAGCGCGGACGCTCCAACCTACGCGGAGCGCCTTCGTGAACGTGTCGCAAACTGCACGCCCTCCGCTCCACGGCCCTCCGCCGGACCCGAATCCGAACGCATGGGTGAGCCCCTCCCCCTGTCCATGCGGCGTGTCCTCCTCGCCTGGGCCCTCCTCCCCGCCTCCGCTCACGCGCAGCGCTCGGTCGAGTAATGGTCCGGGACCGACCTCGGCAGTGGCCGGATCGTCGACAGCCCCCGCGTCAGCCACCCACGGTTGAACTCGCTCGACGTCGAGATCGTCACGCACAGACGCGGTGCGGATCCGGTGATCGTCGCGAGCGACAGGTACGTGCTCGTCGCCACCGTGGCCGACGACGAGACGCTGGCAGACTGCACCGCGCCCCGCGTGGGATGCGCCAACGTCGAGGCCGGCCCGGGTGGGCGCGGGATCCTCATCGGCGACGGATCAGGCCGGCGCGTCGGAGCGCGCGAACGTGGTCGTCCGCGCCGTGTCGAAGAGCCCGGAGTCGGGATCGAACTGGCGCTCGCAGACCGAGAACTCGCCGGGCCCGATCTCGACCCAGTTGTAGAAGTTGACGCCGCGGTCCGTGCCACGCCCCCGGTTCGAAGTCGCCGTGCCGGCGCTCGCGATCACGAGGCGGTGGCCCGCGTCGGCGTCGCCGGCCGGCGCCAGCTCGACCGGCGCGACGTGGCTGGTGTGGAGGTGGCCGCACAGCACGAGGTCGACGCGGGCGCGGCGGGCGGCCTCGAGCGCGAGCCGGGCGCCGTGCGAGATGTCGTGGTTGCCGAGCCCGTCGAGCAGGAGGAGGTGGTGATGGACCGTCAGCACGCGGAAGACGTCGGCGGGTTGGCGATCGAAGAACGCCTCCATCTCGTCGACATGCTCCGGACGGATCCGCCCGCCCTTGATCGTCCAGCCGTGGGCCGAGTTGAGCCCGAACGCGGCCAGGCCCTCCACCGCGAACTGGGGCGTCACGTCCTCCGCGATGTACTTCCGGTAGCGCTTGGACGAGCGCCAGAGCCGGTCGAACGGGTTGTGCCACCACGCGCGCACGTCGTGGTTGCCCGGGACGACGATCACGGGCGCCTCGAACGAATCGAGCATGGCCCGCGCGGCCTTGAACTCCTTGGTCCGCGCCCGCTGCGTCAGATCGCCCGAGACGACGACCAAGTCGAGGTCGGCGTCGTTGACCTCGGCGACGAGCGCGTCGACGACCCTCTCGTCCGAGATCCGCCCGAAGTGGACGTCGCTGAGATGGGCGAGGGTCAGGTCTGCCGAGGGAGCGGGCGGTTCCATGGTGAGGTCCGTACTCGCTCCCTCCGGATCGCGTTCGTCCACCGGCTCAGACGAGCATCAGGGACGGGTTCTCCAGCATGGCCTGGACGTCGCCGAGGAACTGGGCCCCGGTCGCGCCGTCGACGACGCGGTGGTCGCACGAGAGCGTGAGCGTCATCTGCTTGCCCGGGACCACCTCCCCACCGTCAACGACCGGCACGTCGCGGATCGCGCCAATCGCGAGGATGCAGGCGTTCGGCGGGTTGATGATGGCCGTGAACTCGGCGATCCCGAACATGCCGAGGTTCGACGTGGTGAACGTCGAGCCGGCGTACTCGCTCGGGTCGAGCTTGCCGTCGCGCGCGCGGCCCGCCAGTTCGCGCGTCTCGGCGGCGATCTGGGCGAGCCCCTTCCGGTCGGCGTCGCGGACGACCGGCGTGATGAGGCCCTCGGGCATCGCGACGGCGACGGCGACGTGGGCCGCGTCGTGCTGGCGGATGACGCCCTCGTCCTCGAGGTAGCTCGCGTTGACCATCGGGTGCCGGCGGAGCGCCGCGGCGCACGCCTTCGTGACGAGGTCGTTGTAGGAAACCTTCGCGAGCCCCTGCTTCTCGGTCAGCCCATTGATCTCCTCGCGGAAGCCGATGGCCGTCCGCATGTCGACGTCGACGGTGAGGTAGAAGTGAGGGGCCGTGAACTTGCTCTGGGCGAGCCGCTTGGCGATCGTCTTCCGCATCTGCGTGATGCGGACGTCCTGGCCGCCGGCCTCGACCGGCGAGGTCGCTGGCTTCGGCGCGGGGGCCGGAGCCTTCGCCGGGGCCGCGGCAGGCGCGGGGGCCTGGGCCGGCGCCCCCTTCCCCATCGCCCCCTCCACGTCGCGCTTGACGACGCGGCCGTCGGGGCCGGAGCCCGGAATCTGGCCGAGGTCGAGCCCGGCCTCCTCGGCCATCCGCCGCGCGAGGGGCGACGCCTTGACCCGGCCCGCCTCGGCGCCCGAGGCGGACGGGGTCACCTCCTGCGTCGCGCCATCGCCGCCGACGGGCTGGACGCTCGGTGCGGGCGTGTCGATGGCGTCGGCCGTCCCGGCCTTGCCCTCGGTCGTGGCCGGGGCCGGCTCGTTTTCCTGTGTGGCCGGCGGCGCGGGCTGGACCTCCGCGTCGTCGGCCGAGCCGCTCGCGCCGTCGCCGGCGTACTTCGAGAGCACGTCGTCCGGGCTCTCGCCCTCCTTGCCGAGCACGGCGATGAGCGCGCCGATCGGGACCGAGTCGCCCTCGCCGACGACGCGCTTGAGGAGGACGCCGTCGTCGTAAACCTCGAGGTCCATCGTGGCCTTGTCGGTCTCGACCTGGGCGATCACGTCGCCGGCCGACACCGACGCGCCCTCTTCGGCGAGCCACGCGACGAGGACACCTTCCTCCATCGTGTCGCTCATCTTGGGCATTTCGACGGCGATAGCCATGGGGACTTGGGATTGGGGGCTGGGGAAACGGAGAGGGGGATCGAGCGACCGATGACCCGGCTGGGATCCCCCAGTCCCGAGTCGCCGGTTGCCAGTCCCTACATGTAGAGCGTCTTCTTGACAGCCGCGATGGTCTCGTCCACTGACGGCATCCAGGCCTCGATGAGGTTCTTGGCGTACGGCGCCGGGACGTCCTCCGCCGTGACCCGCTCGATGGGGGCGTCGAGGTAGTCGAAGCACTCGCGCTGGATCTGGAACCCGACCTCCGAGGCGATGCCGCCGAACGGCTGGCTCTCGTCCACGACCACGAGCCGGTTCGTCTTCTTGACCGACTCGATGACGGCGTCGATGGGGTACGGGCGGATCGTGCGCGGGTCGATGACCGTCGCCTCAATGCCCTGCTTGGCCAGCTCCTCGGCGGCCTCCATGGCCAGCCAGTAGCTCTTCGAGTGGGCCACGATCGTCACGTCGTCGCCCTCGCGCGCGACGCGGGCCTCGCCGATCGGGATCGTGTAGTCCTCCGCCTCGGAGACCTCACCGCGGAGGCCGAACATCAGCTCCGACTCGAGGAACAGGACCGGGTTGTCGTCGCGGATGGCGCTCTTGAGGAGGCCCTTGGCGTCGTCGGGGTTCGACGGCGCGATGATCTTGAGGCCCGGGACGTTCGAGTACAGGGCCTCGAACGAGTTCGAGTGGGTCGCGCCGAGCTGGCCGGCCGCGCCGTTGCCGCCGCGGAACACGATCGGGATCGAGGCCTGCCCGCCCGACATGTAGCGGACCTTCGCGGCGTTCGACACGATCTGGTCGAAGGCCACGAACGTGAAGTTCCACGTCATGAACTCGACGATCGGCCTCAGCCCCATCATGGCCGCGCCGATCGAGAGCCCGGCGAAGCCCGACTCCGAGATCGGCGTGTCGATGATCCGCTTGGGCCCGAACTGGTCGAGCATCCCCTGCGACACCTTGTAGGCGCCGTCGTACTCGGCGACTTCCTCGCCGATGAGGTAGACGTTCTCGTCGCGCTCCATCTCCTCCGTCATCGCGGCGCGGAGGGCCTCGCGGAATTGCAGCTCTGCCATTCTAGGGTTCGGTGGGGTCGTCGGCCTCGGGCGACGCGCGGCCGAGGCGGGGTCGGTCGAAGGGGAGCGGTTACTTGACGTGCGGGACGTCGCCGACGAACACGTCCTCGTACATGGTCGAGACGTCGGGGAGCGGGCTGTTCTCGGCGAACTCGACGGAGGCCATCACGTCGGCCTTGACGGCCTCGTCGATCTGGTCGAGCGCCTCGTCGGTCGCGAGGTCGTTCTCGAGGACGTAGAGCCGGGTCCGGACGATGGGGTCCTCGTTCTTCTTGGCCTCCATCTCCTCCTTCGTCCGGTACTTCTGCGGGTCGGACATGGAGTGGCCGCGGTACCGGTACGTCTGGACCTCGACGAAGTACGGCTTCGTCTGGCCGTCCGTCTCGCCCCGGGCGTCGTCGGCGATCTGCTGGAAGGCGCCATAGACCTCGAACAGGTCCATCCCGTCGATCACGGCCGTCTTCATGCCGTACGGGTAGCCCTGCTTGTAGAGCTGGGCGTCGCCGCGCGAGCGCTCGACGGAGGTGCCCATCGCGTACGCGTTGTTCTCGACGATGATGAGCGCCGGGACGTCGTAGAGCGCCGCGAGGTTGGCCGCTTCGTGGAACGCCCCCTGGTTGATGGCGCCGTCTCCGAAGAACGTGAGCGAGCATCCGCCGTCCTCCTTGTACTTCGAGGCGAAGCCCATCCCGACGCCCACCGGGATCTGCCCGCCGACGATGCCGTGGCCGCCGTAGAAGTGGCGCGAGACGTCGAAGAAGTGCATCGAGCCGCCTTTGCCGCGGCTGCACCCGTCGATTTTGCCGAACAGCTCAGCCATGCCCTCGTTGGCCCCCATGCCGCGCGCGAGCGCCAGCCCGTGGTCGCGGTACGCCGTGATGATGGGGTCCGTGTCGCGGATGGCCCAGATGGCGCCCGTGGACACGGCCTCCTGCCCGATGTAGAGGTGGAGGAAGCCGGCGATCTTCTGCCGCCCGTACATCTGCGCGGCCCGCTCCTCGAAGCGGCGCTGCAGCAGCATGTTGCGGTACATGTCGAGGACCGTCTCGGGGCTCAGCCCCAGCGACTCGTGCGTGTGGCCCGACTGGCGGAAGACCTGGACGTCGGGGACGTCGGGCGTGAACGCGGCCTTGCCGTTGGCTTTGGAGGCGGCCCGCTTCCGGGCGGGGGCCTTCTTCGCGGGGGCCTTCTTCTTCGTGGGCGTGCCGGCCATGGGAGGGTGTCGGACAGGGGGGCGAGGACGAACCGGCGGCGGACACGAGGGATCCGCCGCGAGCGAAAAGCTACCGCCGGGAAGGCGCCGGGCGCACGCCGGGGGCACGACCGGTGCCCTCTCCGTCGTCTCTCAACGGAACGCCCGTCCCGCGCAGCTTGCGAGCGTCCTATCCTCCCCCCGTGCCCGACGTCTTCCTCTCCCCTCCCGCGCCCGGCGGCGCCGTCGTCGTCGTCCCGACCTACAACGAGTCCGGGACGGTCGTCGCCATCGTCGAGGCCGTGCTCGGGCTCGACGGCGACTTCGCCATCCTCGTCGTCGACGACGGCTCGCCCGACGGGACCGGCGACCTCGTCGACGGGCTCCGCCAGCAGCACCCCGACCGCGTCGGGCTCCTCCGGCGCACCGGCAAGCTCGGCCTCGGGACGGCCTACCTCGACGGGTTCCGCCACGCGCGCGACGCCGGCTTCGCCTACTTCTGCGAGATGGACGCCGACTTCTCGCACAACCCGGACGACCTCCCGAAGCTCGTCCAGGCCTGCCGCCCCCCCGAGGCGGGCGGCCTCGGGGCCGACGTCGCCATCGGGAGCCGCTATGTCGACGGGCTCCGCGTGCTGAACTGGCCGCTCAGCCGGCTCGTGCTCAGCGTCGGCGCCGGCGTCTACACGCGAGCCATCACGCGGCTGCCGGTCCGCGACGTCACGGCGGGGTTCAAGTGCTTCCGCCGCGAGGTCCTGGAGGCCATCGACTTCGACCGCGTCAAGTCGAACGGCTACTCGTTCCAGATCGAGATGAACTACCGCGCGTGGAAGGCGGGCTTCCGGATCGTCGAGGTGCCGATCGTGTTTACGGAGCGGAGCGAGGGCGAGTCGAAGATGTCGAGCGCCATCGTCCGCGAGGCCATGCGGAAGGTGTGGGAGCTGCGGGCGCGCGCGCTGTTCGGGCGGCTGTGACGGCATAGGCGTGGGGTGGTCCGCCGATCCTCCCCACTCACTCGATCGCCTTCCACTGCTCGGTCTGCCTCGGGAGCACGTCGGCGGGGTCGAGGTCGGGGGCGAGCAGGGCTTCGGAGACGCGCTCCATGCGGGCGCCCTGCGAGCCCTTCACCAGCACGACGTCGTCCGGGCCGAAGTCGAACGGACCGCCGGCCCGGATCGCACCGGCCACGGCGCGGGACGACTCGGCCGTCTCGACCCGGTCCGCCTTGGCGGCGTCGAGCGCCCCGACGGCCCGGCGCATGATGTCGCCGACGGCGATGACGCGATCGGCCCGGTCGAGGGCCGCGCGGAGCACGCGGACGTGCGCCTCGACCTCGCCGGCGCCGAGCTCCAACATGTCACCGAGGATCGCCGTCGTCCGCTCGCCGCCGAGGCCCGCCAGCACGTCGAGCGCCGAGATCGTGGCCTCCGGCGAGGCGTTGTAGGTGTCGTCGATGAGTGTGCTTCCCTCGATCCCGTCGAGGCGACGGAGGCGGCCCTTCTCGGGCTCCATCGCTTCCAAGCCTCGAGTGATGGCGTCGGCGTCCATGCCGAGCGCGCGGCCGACGGCCGTGGCGGCCATCGCCGTGTAGATGGCGTGGTCGCCGAGGATCGGGAGCGTGGCCGTCACGTCGGCCGGCGTCACGTCGCAGCCGTCGGAGGTGCCGAACAACAGCACCTGCCCGTCGGTCACGTCGGCCATCCGCCGCGTCCGCTCGTTGTCGCCGTTGAGCACGGCCGTGCCCGCCTCGGTGAGCGCGCGGACGATCTCAGACTTCTCGCGCTCGATCCCGTCGAGGCTCCCGAACGTCTCGAGGTGAACACCCAGCACGGTCGTCACGACGCCGACGGTCGGCGGGAACGCCTCGCAGAGCTCGCGGATGTCCCCCTTCAGCCGGGCACCCATCTCCAACACGAGGACCGTTTCGGGCGTCAGGTCGGCGTTGAGGAGCGTGAGCGAGAGGCCGAGCGGCGTGTTCTTGTTGCCCTCCGAGCCTTTGACCGTGAAGGCCTGCTCCAGCACGGACACGATCGCCGTCCGCGCCGTCGTCTTGCCGACCGAGCCGGTGATCGCGACCACGTCGCACCCGAGCTTCCGCACGCGCGCCGAGGCGAGCGACACGAGGTGGTCGATGGAGCTCTCCACCACCGTCCGCTCGACGCCGTCGGGCACGGGGATCGGCTCCTCAACGATCACGCCGGCCGCCCCCTTCTCGATCGCCTGCGGCACGAACCGGTGGCCGTCGTGGGTCTCGCCTCGGATCGCGACGTAGACGTCGCCGGGCTGGAGGGTGCGGGTGTCGGTCGAGTACGGCATCGGCAGCGGGGATGGGCCGGACGTACTCCCGATTCGCGCGGAGGTGCCGACCGCCCCGCCTCGGCGCCGAGGCGGGCCGACTCAGCGCGTCGTCTTCCGCTGGCGGTCGCGCTCGTGGCGGGCGAGCGCCAGCCGGATCAGCTCGTCGACGACGTCCGGGAACGGCCGGCCGGTCTGCTCCCACATCACCGGGTACATGCTCCGCGCCGTGAACCCCGGGATCGTGTTGATCTCGTTGACGAGCACGTCGCCGCCGCCCGTCACGAAGAAGTCGACCCGCGACAGGCCCTCGCAGCCGAGCGCGGCGTACGCCTCGACGGCGACCTCGCGGATCCGCTCGGCGACGTCGTCGTGCAGGTCGGCGGGGACCTCCATCCGGCTCGCGTCGGGGTCCTCGTACTTCGAGTCGTAGTCGTAGTACTCGGACGTCAGGACGATCTCGCCCGGGACCGACGCCTCGGGCCGCTCGTTGCCCAGGACCGCGACCTCGATCTCGCGCCCGCTGACGCCCTGCTCCACGAGCACGGTCTTGTCGTAGCGGAACGCCACGTCGAACGCCTCCGACAGCGCGCCGGCCTCCGTCACCCGCGTGATGCCGACCGACGACCCCGAGTTGGCCGGCTTCACGAACAGCGGTGGCGTCAAACGCTGGGTGAGCGTCTCGAACGACGGCCGCTCGCCGTGGGCGTGGACGACGGCGTACGGTGTGCCGGGGATGCCTGCGGCCTCGAGGATCCGCTTGGCGACGACTTTGTCCATGCACGCCGCCGAGGCGAGCACGTCGGGCCCGACGAACGGAATCCCGAGCGTATGCAGGAACCCCTGGATCGTGCCGTCCTCGCCGTTGTGGCCGTGGAGGACGGGAAACACGACGTCGAGCCCGAGCGCGCCGAGGCCGCTCGCCGAGACGGTCGAGGCGCCGCCCTCCGGCGTGAACGTCGCGGCCGTTCCCGCCTCGGTGTCCGCCCCGAGGCGGGCCGAGTCGCCGACGAGCCAGCGGCCGTCGCGCGTGATGTAGATCGCCGTAACGCGGTGCCGGTCGCCGAGCGCGGCGCGGACGTTCTTGGCGGAGAGGATCGAGACGTCGTGCTCGGCCGACTGGCCGCCGTAGAGGAGGCCGACGTGGAGGTCCGGCATGGGCTGAGAGGGGCTGTCCGAGGGGACCCCCAAGCTACGGGGCCGCGCGCCGGGGATCGCTCCGCGCCTGGGTCCGTAGCTTCCCCGCCCTCTCTTCCCGATCCCCGCCCACTGATGGCCGAGTACCAGCACCTGACCACCCCCACCGACGGCGAGTCGATCCAGATGACCGCCGACGGGCTCCACGTCCCCGACCGCCCCATCGTCCCGTTCATCGAGGGCGACGGGATCGGGCCCGACATCTGGGCCGCCGCCTCGCGCGTGCTCGACGCCGCCGTCGAGAAGGCCTACGGCGACGACCGCCAGATCGAGTGGTTTGAGGTCTTCGCCGGCGAGAAGGCGCACGACCAGTTCGGCGAGTGGCTCCCGCAGGACACGCTCGACGCCATCGACGCGCACCTCGTCGCGATCAAGGGCCCGCTCACGACGCCCGTCGGCGGCGGCATCCGGAGCCTCAACGTGGCGCTCCGCCAGAAGCTCGACCTCTACGCCTGCGTCCGCCCCGTCCGGTACTTCACCGGCGTCCCGTCGCCGGTCAAGGAGCCGGAGAAGGTCGACATGGTCATCTTCCGCGAGAACACGGAGGACATCTACGCCGGCATCGAGTTCGAGAACGGGACCGACGCCGCCGAGACGTTCAAGGCGCTTCTGAAGGAGCACTTCCCCGACCGGTTCCAGAACGTCCGCTTCCCCGACACGGCCGGCTTCGGCATCAAGCCCGTCTCCAAGGAGGGCACGGAGCGGCTCGTGAAGGCGGCCATGGACTACGCCATCGCCGACGGCCGCGACTCCGTCACGCTCGTCCACAAGGGGAACATCATGAAGTTCACCGAGGGCGCCTTCCGCGACTGGGGCTACGAGCTCGCCGACCGCGAGTACGGCGCCCAGAAGCTCGACGGCGGCCCGTGGCGGACGTTCGAGCGGGACGGCCGGACGATCACCGTCAAGGACGTCATCGCCGACGCGTTCCTCCAGCAGATCCTCACCCGGCCCGACGAGTACGGCGTGATCGCGACCCTGAACCTCAACGGCGACTACGTGAGCGACGCGCTCGCGGCCGAGGTCGGCGGGATCGGCATCGCGCCGGGCGCCAACATCAACTACCAGACGGGCAAGGCCATCTTCGAGGCCACCCACGGGACGGCGCCGAAGTACGCCGGCCAGGACAAGGTCAACCCGTCGTCGGTGATCCTCTCGGGCGAGA
Organism: Rubrivirga marina; assembly: GCF_002283365.1. Taxonomy (NCBI): domain Bacteria; kingdom Pseudomonadati; phylum Rhodothermota; class Rhodothermia; order Rhodothermales; family Rubricoccaceae; genus Rubrivirga; species Rubrivirga marina. The sequence goes on from NZ_MQWD01000001.1 coordinate 3,606,513, forward strand.
TGATGCTCCGCTACATGGGCTGGACCGAGGCCGCCGACAAGATCATCGACGCCATGGAGACGACGATCCAGCAGAAGCGCGTGACGTACGACTTCCACCGCCAGATGGAGGGCGCTACGAAGCTCAAGTGCTCGGAGTTCGGCGATGCCCTGATCGAAAACATGTAGAGAAGGCGCAGCCAACGTGCAGGTTCGTCGGCCTCGACCCTGTCCGCCTCGGCGTCGAGGCGGACCCATCCGCGCCCCGCTTTGGTCTCCCCAGGCGGGGCGATCTTCTCCCCCGCCCCATGGCCGACTTCCAGACCGACCGCGAGCTCGCCGAACTTCACCAGCGCGTCGCCGACCTCGAAGCGCAGATCGGGATCGCCGACCAGCTCGGCATGCACCGCGACGCGCTCCCCGACTCGATGTTGTTCAGCGACAGCTTCCTCAAGCGGGCCTTCGCCGTGCTGGGCCATTACTTCGTGGCCTCGCTCATCATCATGGTGCCAGTCTACGTGTTCCTATTCCTGATCATGGCGCTCGTCGGCGTCGCGGCGTTCTAGCGGCACCCGGGGGCCTCCGCCTCGGCGCTGGGATGGGGCGCCGCCGTTACCTCAAGAGGAGGCGCGGCGTCTACGAGGTGTCTCCCCCCGCGCTCATGCTTCGCCTCACCCTCGCCCTCCTTCTGGCCGCCCCCTTCGCCACGTCCCAGACGACCTCGTCGCTCCACATCGGCGGCGTCGACTTCGACCTCTCGGGGGTCGGTCAGGCGACCGTCATCGACGCTCGGGTCGGGCACGCGCTGAATCGGTATGTCGCCGTGGAGGGCGGCCTCGGCTACTCGGACACGCCCCAGCAGTTCGGCGATGTCCGGTACGTCCTCCCGAGCGCCGAAGTCCAGCTCGGCGTGCCCGTCGGACCCGTCCGCCCATTCGTCGGGTTGGGGCTCGGCGTGTTCGTCCCGCTTGAAGAGGCTGGGGAGCGGACGATCCAACGCGGCGAGACGACCCTCACTGTAGACGTCTATCCCTCGACCTACACGGCAGCGACGGTCGCGCTCGGGGCCGACGTCGCCGTCGTGGGCCCCTGGATCGCGCGGGCAACCGGCCGGCTACGGGCCACCGGCGACGACCCGTTCGAATTTTCGGGGACGTTCGCCGAGCTGACTGGGGGCGTCGGGTATCGATTCTAGCCGACCAGCTTCCGCAGCCCCAGGATCGCGCCGAGGTGAATCCCCTCGTGGTACAGGTTGAACAGGACGGCGTCGTCGACCGACGTCAGCACGACGCCGGGCGTCGTCCGGTACTCGCGGTAGGTCTCGAACCGGCCGGCGCGGTAGTCGGCCTCGGTCCGGTCGGGGAGCGACAAGAGAAGGTCGCGGACCTCGGCCCAGGTCCAGTCGCGGTCCCAGTCGCGCGGTGACGTGCCCTTCCGGAAGCTCGAGACGAACCCGTCCGGCAGGTCGACGGGCAGGCCGGAGAGGCCGTAGATCAGGCCCTGCTCGGTGGCCGCGAGGTGACCGGCGTTCCACAGGACGTGGTTGTTGAACCCGTCCGGGATCGTGGTCCGTGCGGCATCGGGGAGCGCGTCGACGATGGCGACGAGCGACTGGCGGGTCTGGCGGAGTGTGTCGAACGCGGCGAGCGTGTCGGGGCGGAGGTCGCTCATGCCGTCCGCACCCAGGCGTTGTCGACGGACTCGAACCCGAGCCGCTCGTAGAAGCCGGCCGAGAGGTTCGAGTCGCGGAGGACGAGTTCGACGCCGGGCAGCCGGCCCAGGATCTCGTCGACCATCCGCTTGCCGACGCCCGCGCCCTGGACGTCGGGCTCGACGGCGAGGTCGCAGAGGTAGGCCGTCTGGACGCCGTCGGTCAGCACGCGCGCGAGGCCCACGACGCGGTCGCTCTCCCACAACGTGAGAACCAGCGACGACGCCTCGAACGCCTTCCACAGCCGCTCGGGGTTGTCGGTCTTGCGGAGGAGCGGGGCGCGGCGGTAGAGCGTGGCGATCCGCGCGGGCGTGAGGCCGTCGAGCGTGTCGCGGAGGGTGAGCGCGTCGGGGTCGGTCATGGGGTGATGCGTGAGGAGGGAGGCGTGCGGGGCGTCGCGCCCCAGGGCCCACGGATCGGCTCCGAAGATCTACCCGGCGTCTTCGGCGAGGTTCGCGTCGTCCTCGACCCAGCGCCAGCGGGCGGCGCGGAGGGCGAGCGCCTCGGGGACCGGGCAGGCCGGGTCGGTCCAGAGACGGAGGCGGTGGCCGTCGGCCTCGACGTCCCACTCGGCGGTGAGGCCGAGAAACAGGCGGCCGAGCATCCGGGCGGGCACGGCTCGCCCGGCCTCGGCGCCGAGGTCGGAGGAGTCGACCGGCTCGAGGGCCTCGGGGCGGACCGCCAGCGCGCGGCCCGCCGGCATCGGCTCGCCGGCCAGCCGCTCGGCGAGCGCCCGGTCGCGGATCACGTTGGCCCCGCCGAGGAACGACGCGGCGTAGGCCGTCGGCGGCTCGGCGTAGAGCCCCTCCGGCGTGCCCTCGGCCACGATCCGGCCGGCCCGCATGAGCGCGACGCGGTCGCTGAGGGCGAGCGCCTCGGCCTGGTCGTGCGTGACGTAGAGGCTCGTGATGCCGAGGTCGCGCTGGAGCGCCTTGAGCTCCGCCCGCGTCGCCTCCCGGAGCGCCACGTCGAGGTTCGACAGCGGCTCGTCGAACAGGAGCACGTCGGGCTCGACGGCGATGGCCCGCGCGAGGGCCACGCGCTGCTGCTGGCCGCCCGAGAGCGCCGCCACGGGCCGGTCCGCCAGCCCGCCGAGGTCGACCCGGCCGAGGGCGGTCTCGGCCCGCGTCCGCGCCTCGCCCTTGGCCACGCCGCGCGTGCGAAGTCCGTAGGCCACGTTCTCGCCGACCGTCATCGTCGGGAAGAGCGCGTAGCTCTGGAACACCATGGCCGTCGGCCGCTTCTGGGGCGGCCGGCGCGTCACGTCGGCCCCGCCGATGCGGACGGCCCCGGCGTCCGGCGTCTCGAACCCGCCGACGAGCCGGAGCAGCGTCGTCTTTCCGCACCCGGACGGCCCGAGGAGCGACACGAACGCGCCGGCCGGGACGCCGAGCGAGACGCCGCCGACGGCCGTCACGTCGCCGTAGCGCTTCGTGACGGCGTCGACCTGGATGGCGGCGGGCTGGCGGTCCATCTCGAAATGGGTAGGGGCACACCGACGGCGTGCCCCTACGGGTGTGTCCGCCTCGGCGGCTCCCCTGAGCGAAGCCGAAGGGCCGAGGTGGGCGGGGTCGGCTACGCGTTGAGCGCGGCCGTCACCTTGTCGGCGGCCTCCTGGAGCAGGATCGCGCTCTCGATCGGGAGCCCCGAGTTCTTGAGCAGCGCCATGCCCTCCTCAGCGTTCGTGCCCTGGAGCCGGACGATGAGCGGCACCGACAGGTCGATGTTCTGCGCCGCCTCGATCACGCCCTGCGCGACGACGTCGCACCGGACGATCCCGCCGAAGATGTTGACGAGGATCGCCTTCACGTTCGGGTCCGACAGGATTATCCGGAAGCCGGCCTCGACCGTCTCCGCCGACGCCGTCCCGCCGACGTCGAGGAAGTTGGCCGGCTCGCCGCCCGCCAGCTTGATGAGGTCCATCGTCCCCATCGCCAGCCCGGCGCCGTTGACCATGCAGCCGACGTTCCCGTCGAGCTTGATGTAGTTGAGGTGATGCTTGCCGGCCTCGACCTCGAGCGGGTCCTCCTCGGCCTCGTCGCGCATGTCGGCGAGGTCCTTGTGCCGGTAGAGCGCGTTGTCGTCGAGGTTGATCTTGGCGTCGAGCGCGACCACGCGGCCGTCGTCGGTGCGGACGAGCGGGTTGATCTCGGCGATCGTGGCGTCGGCGGCGCGGTACGCCTTGTAGAGCGCGGCGACGAACGTCTTGGCCTCCTTCAGCGCGGAGCCCTCGAACCCGAGCTTCGACGCGATCTCGTTGACCTGGTACGGCCGGAGGCCGATCGACGGGTCGACCCACACCTTGACGATCTTGTCGGGGTTCTCCTCGGCGACCTCCTCGATCTCGACGCCGCCCTCGGTCGAGGCCATGATGACGTCCATCCCCTTGGCGCGGTCGAGCGTCACGCCGACGTAGTACTCGTGGGCGATGTCCTCGGCCGCCGTCACGAGGATCTTCTTGACCTCCTGGCCCTCGGGCCCGGTCTGCGGCGTCTTCAGATGCATGCCGAGGATCTTCTCGGCGTTGCTCCGCACGTCGTCCACGGTCGGCGAGAACTTGACGCCGCCGCCCTTGCCGCGCCCGCCGGCGTGGATCTGGGCCTTGACGACGAATTGGTCGACGCCGTCCTTCGCCATCGTCTCGGCCGCCTCGACGGCCTCCTCGACCGTGTTGGCGACGATGCCGCGCTGGACGGCGACGCCGTGCTCGGCGAGGATTTCTTTCGCTTGGTACTCGTGGACCTTCATCGGGTGAGGTGTGATCGGGTGAGGTCAGATTGGGGAGGCCGCCCGCCGCGCCGCCGCCAGAAGGGCACGCCAAGCTAGCCCCAGCCGTTCCGTGGACATCGGGTGATCTTGCGAAGTCCCGACGGCCCCGGGGGCCCCCCTCGCCCGTCGCCCGATTCCCCGTTCACCCGATCGCACCTCACCCGATCCCTTGACCCGGTTCGACTGGCACGTCCTCCGCCGCTTCCTCTCCGGCACCGCGCTCCTGCTCGTGCTGCTGGTGGCGACGTTCGTCGTCCTCGACCTCGCGGAGCGGATCGACGACTTCCTCGACCGCGGCGCGACGCCCGCCCAGATCTTCGGCGAGTACTACCTCTACTACGCCCCCGACATCCTCCGGCTGACCAGCCCGCTCGCGCTCTTCCTCGCGGCGGTCTACGTGACGGCCCGGCTCGCGCAGTCGATGCAGCTCACGGCGGTCCACATGGCGGGCGTCTCGACGTGGCGGTTCTTGCGGCCGTTCCTGCTCGCGGGGCTCGTGTTCACCGGAGGCATGCTCCTGTTCAACGGGTTCGTGGTGCCGCGGGCGAACGCCGTCGTCCACGCCTTCCAGAACCAGTACTACCGCGACGCCCCGGAGAGCGGCGGCGGATCCGAGATCGTCCGCCAGACGGCGCCCGGCGAGATCCTCACGGCCCGCTACTTCGACCGCGAGCGGGGCCAGGCCTTCCGCGTCAGCGTGGTCTCCCTCGCCGACTCCGCCGCGGGCGGCGTGTCGCGCCGCCTCGACGCCTCGCAGATGACGTGGAACGACTCGCTCGCGATCTGGCAGGCCGCCGACGTCGCCATCCGCACGTTCGCCCCGACCGGGGCGGAGACGTACGCCTACCACGCCGTGCTCGACACGGCCCTCGCCGTGCTCCCGCGCGACCTCGCCCAGTCGGAGCGCGACGCGGAGCGGCTGACGCTTCCGGAAGCTTACGCCTACGTGCGGTCGCTGGAGCGGGCCGGCGTAACGGAGCGCGGTCGGCCACTCGTGGCGTACCACGCCAAGATCGCCTACCCCTTCGCCAACCTCATCCTGGTGCTCCTGGCAGTCCCGCTCGCCGCACGGCGCCGCCGAGGCGGGCAGGCCGCCCAACTCGCCCTCGGCCTCGGCGTGGCGTTCCTCTACCTCGCGCTCCAAAAGACGATCGAGCCGCTCGGGTACGTCCAGACGATCCCGCCCGCCGTCGCGGCGTGGCTCCCGCACGCCGTGTTCGGAGGCGTGGCGCTCCTCCTCCTCGTCCGCGCCAACCGGTAGTCGCAGCGGGCCGCCTGGGACTCGCTCCCCCCGGCGCTAGTGCGCCGCTCCTATCGGAAGGGAGGCGTCGGCGTATACCGTGAAGTCTCACAACGATAAGTCGTCTCCGCAACGGGCTGATTCCGGGCGACTTGGCGTCGAGTCCACCTTTGAGACGCGATTTTCTCATGTTCTCAGACCGCATTCGGAGCTTTCTTAGGGCATCCCCCGGCTGACCTGCTTCATGACGACCCCACCACGTCATTCGGATCGCGTTCTCTCCTACCGCGATCTCGTCCGCATCCGAACGCAGATGGACCTGCCGGGACGGACCTCCGAGTTCACGGGACGGATCCGCGGCGAACGCGAGAACGCGATCGACGGGCTCCACTTCCGTGAAGTGCTGACCGCCGCCGAGCGCGAGGTCGTCGTCCGCGACCACCGTGGCGAGACGCGCCCGATGCTCATGTTCGGGTCGAACAACTACCTCGGGCTCGCCACGCACCCCCGCGTGATCGAAGCCGTCCGGGATGCCGTCGCCCAGTACGGCGTGGGCGCAGGGGGCCCGCCGATCCTCAATGGGCACGGTCCCCTTCACCGGGAACTGGAGGACCGACTCGCGGCGCACGAGGGGCAGGAGGCCGCGCTCGTGTTCTCGAGCGGCTACTCGGCCAACGTCGGGATGATGAGCGCCCTCCCCGGGCCGCGTGACCTCGTCCTCTATGACGACGAGATCCATGCGTCGATGCTCGACGGACTCAAGATGGGCCGGATCGAGGCCCGCCCGTTCCCGCACAACGACCACCGCGCGCTCGACGCGCTCATCACCAAGCACGGTGGGGGGTTCCAGGACCTGTTCGTCGCCGTCGAAGGCGTGTATTCGATGTCGGGCAGCGTCGCCCGCCTCGACCGGATCGGCGAGGTCTGCCGGAAGCACGGGGCCACGCTCATCATCGACGAGGCGCACGGGACGGGCGTGACCGGCCCGAACGGGGCCGGGACCGTCGCCATGTTCGACGCGGCGGACACCGTCGACATCGTCATGGGCACGTTCTCGAAGACGTTCGGCGTGTCGGGCGGCTTCGTCGCCGCCGGCGGCGACGTCATCGACTACCTCCGCTACTTCGCCCGGTCGTACGTCTTCTCGACGGCCCCGTCGACGGCCATCTGCGCGGCCGTCCTCGCCGGCCTCGACGTGCTGGAGGAGGAGCCCGAGATCCACGGGCGGCTCATGGAGAACACGGGGTACCTCGCGCAGGAGCTCAAAAAGCGCGGCTTCGCCGACGCCTCGGGCGTCACGGCGGTGTTCTCGCTCCCGGTCCCGGCCGGCACGGACGTCCGGGCCGCGGCCCACGACTTCCACCAGCGCGGGCTCTTCCTCAACCACATCGAGGCGCCCGCCGTCCCGACGTCGCAGCAGCGGTTCCGCGTCAGCCTCACGTCCGACCACACGCGGGAGGACATCGACCGGCTCCTCGAGGCGGTCGACGCCGTGTGGGCCGTCCACGTCCTCCCCGTCGGCGACGGGACGGTGGGGTCGGAGCCGCGGCTCAGGAAGTAGCCTCGCCCGCTACGCCTCGCCCTCGGGGCCCGTGAACTGGACCTGCGTCTGGGGCGGCATCTCGCCGATCTCCCCGTGCTGCGTCTCGTAGCGCTGGATGTTCTCCGCGAGCGCCGCCAGGAGCCGCTTCGCGTGGCCCGGCGTCACCACGATCCGGCTCTTGACGCGCGCCTTCGGCACGCCCGGCATCACCCGGATAAAGTCGAGGATGAACTCCTCCGGGCTGTGGGCGATCATGACGAGGTTCGAGTAGACGCCCTCCGCGATCTCCTCGGCGAGTTCGATGGAGAGGGATGGGGTCTGCGGGCCGGACGGGGGTTCCATGGGTCGGGAGTCGGAAAGAGGTGGGATCTCGGCAGGCCTGTTCGGTTCCCGCCGCGTGGGGGAGGGCTAGCGGGGGCGGCCGTTGCGCGCGAGCGCGGCGATGAGGTCGCTCCGCGTGAGGATGTCGAACCCGCCCGCCTCGGCGCGGACGAGGACGGCCCCGGCCTCGCCGTCGAGCGTGGCCGTGAGGTCGTCGAGGTGGACCGAGGCGGGGACGACCGGCAGCGGCGCGCCCATCACGGCGCGGACGGGCTCGTCGCGCGCCTCGGGCTCGGCGATCAGCCGGTGGAGCACGCCGCGTTCGTTGAGGCTCCCCACGACCTCGTCGCCGTCGAGAACCGGGACCTGGCTGATTCCGTGCTGGGTCATGGCCTCGATGGCCGAGGCGAGCGTGTCGTCAGGCGCGACGCCGATCACGGCCTCGGCCCGTGGGCGGACCGCAAGCACGTCTTCGAGCGTGAGCGTATCGGGCTCTTCGAGGAACCCGTTCCGGCGCATCCACTCGTCGTCGTAGGTCTTCGAGAGGTAGCGGAAGCCGCTGTCGGGCAACAGGATGACCACGACGTCCTCCTCCGTCAGCTCACCCTCGTGCGCTCGCAGCCAGTCGAGCGCGCCGGCGACGGCCATCCCGCAGCTCTGTCCCACGAACAGGCCCTCCTCGCGCGCGAGCCGCCGCGTCATCCGCATCGACGTCTTGTCGTCGACCTGGACGTAGTCGTCGACGAGCGAGAAGTCCATGTTGCCCGCCAGGATGTCCTCGCCAACGCCCTCGGTGAGGTACGGGTAGATCTCAGACTCCTTGAACTCGCCCGTTCGCCAGTACTCGGCGTACACGCTCCCGTAGGGGTCGACGCCGATCGCCTTGACGCTCGGCTTCTGCTCCTTGAGGTACTTCGTGGTGCCGGAGATCGTGCCGCCCGTTCCGGCCCCGGCGATGAAGTGGGTGATCCGGCCGTCGGTCTGGTCCCAGAGCTCCGGGCCCGTCGTCCGGTAGTGGGCCTCGGTGTTGGCGGGGTGGTCGTACTGGTTCGGGTAGAACGAGTTGGGGATCTCGGTCGAAAGCCGTTTGGCGACGGAGTAGTAGCTCCTGGGGTCGTCCGGCGCCACGTTCGTCGGGCAGACGATGACCTCAGCGCCGAGGGCGCGGAGGACGTCGACCTTCTCGGGGCTCTGCTTGTCGGTCGTCGTGAAGATGCACTGGTAGCCCTTGGCGATGGCGGCGATGGCGAGGCCGGCCCCCGTGTTGCCCGACGTCCCCTCGATGATGGTCCCGCCCGGCTTGAGCTCGCCCTTGGCCTCGGCGTCCTCGATCATCGCCATGCCGATCCGGTCCTTGACCGACCCGCCGGGGTTGAAGAACTCGACCTTCGCGAGGACGGTGCACGGGAGGTCCCGCCCCAGCGTCTGGAGACGGACGAGCGGCGTGTTGCCGATGGTGTCGAGGATTGAGTCGGACCACATGGAGGGCGCGGAGACGGTCGGGCCGAAAGCTACTCGGCCGGGCGTGCGGTCCCCGTGAGGATCGATGCGTCGCGCATGCTGCCGGCCCTCCGCCGGCCCTCCGCCTGCCACGCGCCCGGCTGGTCCCGCCTCGGCGCCGAGGCGGGACCAGCCGGGCGCGGACGGCCACGTCGGGCGCACCTTGGCGTGGGGCGTAGGCCATTCCCCGGCGCCCCGTGAACCCCGCCGCGGCGCGGCCGTTGATGAGGCGGCCTGTCCCCCACCCCATGCCTGCCCCCGTCCCGGGCGACGTCCTCGTCGCCGAGCCTCCAATGGCGGACCCCAACTTCCGCCGGACCGTCGTGCTCCTCTGCGAGCACACCACCGACGGCTCGTTCGGCCTCGTGCTCAATCGGCCGACGGGGCTCGCGCTATCGCAGGCCACCGACGAGGCGTTCTCGTTCGACGCCGAGCTCTGGATGGGGGGGCCCGTCCAATCCGACACGCTCCACTACCTCCACCCCTACGGAGACCTCGACGGCACGCTCCCCGTGCTCGACGACGTGTTCTGGGGCGGCGACTTCGACTCGCTCCGGAGCGCCATCGCCGCCGGCTGGGTCGACCCCGAGCGCGTCCGGTTCTTCGTCGGCTACTCGGGCTGGGGCTCGGGCCAGCTCGACGCCGAGGTCGACGAGAACGCATGGATCGTGCTCCCCGGTTCGGCCGACCTCGTCTTCGCCGACGGCGACGACGCGCTCTGGAGACAGGTCCTCCGCCAGCTCGGCGGCGAGTACGCCCTCCTCTCGACGTTCCCCGACGACCCGCGCCTGAACTGACGTGGCGACGCTGACGCACCGGATCGCGCGACCCGACGACCTCGCGGTGCTCCGGCCCCTCGCCGACGCGGCCATCGCCGAGCTCCAGCGCCCGTTCCTCACGCCCGAGCAGGTCGCCGCGAGCCGTGCGCTCATGGGCATCGACACGCTCCTCATCGACGACGGAACGTATTACGTCGTCGAGGCCGATGGCGAGATCGCGGGGTGCGGTGGGTGGAGCCGACGGGCCACGCTCTACGGCGGCGATGCCTCCCCAGGCCGCGACCCGGCCCTCCTCGACCCCGCCCGTGACGCGGCCCGCGTCCGGGCCATGTACACCCACCCCGACCACGTGCGGAAGGGCGTCGGGCGCCGGATCCTCTCGGTCTGCGAGGCGGCGGCGGCCTCCGAGGGGTTCCGGACGGCCGAGTTGATGGCGACGAAGGCCGGGGAGCCGCTCTATCGGGCCTGCGGATACGAGCCTGTGGAGGACGTCGTCGACGACCGCGGCGGGGCGCCGGTGCCGCTCGTCCTCATGCGCAAGGCGCTGGCCGCACCCGGCCCGTAGGGCGCCCCGCTTACGCCTCGCCCTGGGTCATCTGTCGGAGAACCTCGAGGACACGGTCGATCCCAGCCGACTTGTCGAAAAAGTGGTTCGCCCCGGCCTCGAGGCACGCGCTGCGGTAGACGGCGTCGGCGTGGTTCGTGAGGACGATGACGTGGGACCCTAGGCCGTTCGCGCGGAGGCGCTGGAGCGCCTGCAGGCCGCCCATCACCGGCATCTGGAGGTCGAGCACCACGACGCCCGGCTCGTGGGCACGGACGCCGTCGATGGCCTCCGCACCGTCAGCGGCCTCGGCGACGACCTCGACGCCGTCGACCTCCCGAATCGCATCGCAGAGGAGACGGCGAAGGAGAGACGAGTCGTCGGCGACGAGGACACGGATGGGGCGGGGCATCGAGTGAAGGCGAGTCCGGGGGATGGAGCATCCTACGGATTCGACCGCCCGCACGCCCGGGGCCGGGGCGCCCGAGACGCCGCAGCGACGTGCCGGAGCCCGGCCCGTCGGAGCGTCCGCGTCCGTCCTACTCGACGAGGCCGTTCTCGAGCGCGTAGCGGGTGATCTCCGAGTTGTTCGACATCCCCATCTTCTGGAGGAGCCGGCTCCGGTACGTCGAGACCGTCTTGACGCTCAGCGAGAGATGCTCCGCGATGCCGCCGACGGTCATGCCCGAGGCGATGAGCCGGAGCACCTGGTACTCGCGGTCGGACAGCGCGGCGTGCGGGTCCTCGTCGGGGTCGGCGTCGAGCGCGTCGAGGAGCGAGGCCGCCAGCGTCTGCGTGAGGTAGCGCTTGCCCGAGGCCACACGGCGGACGGCGTCGACGAGGTCGGCCTCGGCGCTCTCCTTGGTGAGGTAGCCCATCGCCCCGGCGCGGACGACGCGGACGGCGTACTGGTCCTCAGGGTGGGCCGAGAGCACGAGGAGGGGGAGCTTCGGGAACTCGGCCTTGATCGACTTGACGAGGTCGAGCCCGCTCGGGCCCGGCATGCTCATGTCCATCACGACGACGTCGACGTGCTCATCGCGGACGAGGCGGAGCAGTTCATCACCCGAGGACGCCTCCCCGACCACGCGGAAGTCGTCCATCTCGCGGAGCAGCTCGGCCAGCCCGCGGCGGACGAGAACGTGGTCGTCGGCGATTACAATCCGGGTCATGACGCTGGGGGAGAGCCGTCAGGCGATGCGTGGTGGTGCGGCAACGTACACTCTACGACGGTCCCCTGGCCACGGACCCCGCGGACGTCGAGCGTCCCGCCCTGAGCCCCCGCCCGCTCGCGCATCCCGACGAGGCCGAGCGACCGGCGCCCGACCCGCTCGGGGTCGAATCCGCGGCCGTCGTCGGCGACGACGAGGCGGACGGTCTCAGCCCCGAGCACGAGCGTGACGGCGACGGAGCCGGCGTGGGCGTGGCGCGCGACGTTCGTGAGGGCCTCCTGCAAGACGCGGAAGGCCGCCGTGGCGACCTCCGTCGGCGGCTCGGTCCCGCCCTGCACGTCGACGCGGCAGCCCGTCCCCGTCCGCTCCTCGAAGCGCTTGCCCTGCCACTCGACGGCGCTGGCGAGCCCGAAGTCGTCGAGGACGCCCGGGCGGAGGTCGGAGGCGATCTCGCGGACGTGGCGGATCGTCTCGTCGATCGTCTCGCGGACGTCGCCGAGGCGGGCCTGGGCGGCCTCGTCCTCCGAGAAGTGCCGCCCGAACCAGCCGATGCCGAGGCGGATGGCCGTGAGTTGCTGGCCGAGCACGTCGTGAACGTCACGCGAGAGCCGCGTCCGTTCCTCTTCTCGCACGTCCTGGAGGTGGGTCGCGAGCGCGCGGAGCTCGGCCTTCGACCGCTCCAGCGCCGCCTCGTTCTCACGGAGCGCCGTCACGTCGCGGAGCATCGAGAGGATCTCGCCGCCCTCGATCGGCGCCATCCGGACCTCCCGGTAGTACGTCCGCCCGCCGAACTGGACATCGTAGTCGTAGGAAACGACTTCGCCTGTCGCTAGAAGCCGGTCCCGCGCGTCGAGGAACTTCGCCGCCAGCGGGTCGGGGATGATGTCCTGCAGCCGCTTCCCAAGCATCTTCTCGGCCGGAAACTCCGTCGCGAACGCCTCGGGCACGTGGAAGTCGAGGACGAGGCCGTCGGCGGCGAGGCGCGAGACGACGTCGGGGAGCGCGCGGACGATCGTGCGGTACCGCGCTCGGGACTCCGTCAGCCGCGCCTCCGTCGCCACCTGGTCCGTCACGTCGCGCGTCGTGATGATGCCGAGGGGGGCGCCGTCGGGGCCCGCGGCCGACCGCCCGCGGCTCTCCATGACGCGCGTCTCGCCCTCGGGCGTCAGGACGCGAAAGCGGAGGCTTTTGGCTTCGCCGGTGCTGAACCCCTCGGCGAGCGTCGCGAGCACGGCGTCACGGTCGTCGGGATGGATCGACGCCAGCGACGGCCCGGACACGAGGTCGTGGGCGGGGCGCCCCACCTGCTGCTGAGCCGACGGGCTCGCGTAGACCGTCTTCCCGCTCGCGTCCGAAACGGTGATCAGGTCCGTCGCGCTCTCGACCATGAGCCGGTACAGCTCGGCGTCCGAGCCGGTGCCCGCGTGCCGGGCCCGGGCGCGGCGGGCCTCGCGGGCGGCCTCCTCCGGCGTCGAGTCGACGGAGACGACGCCCTCGGCACCGGCCCGTAGCGCGGCGTCCTCCTCCGCCTCGGTGGCCGCGACGACGAAGACCGGAGGGCGTTGACGGGGACGCCGGAGCCAGTCGGCGAACCGGTCGGCCCCCTCGACCAGGACGACGAGGTCGGCCGCGGCGTCGTGGGGGTCGTCGGCGTGCTCGACCGAGCCGAGGGCGTCGGCCCAGGGGGCGGGCGGTCCGATCCAGAGCACGCGCATGACTCAGGCGGCGACGGTGTCGAGGCGGGCGACGACGCGGCGAAGCGCCCCCGCGGCGGCCTCGACGTCCGCCTCGGTCGTCGTCCGGCCGAGGGAGAAGCGAACGGTCGCGGCGGCGACGTCGCGGTCGCGGCGGAGGGCCAGGAGGACGTGGCTCGGTTCGAGGGCCCCGCTCGTGCACGCGCTCCCGGCCGAGGCGTGGACGCCCTCCAGGTCGAGCGCCGTCAGGAGCATCTCGCCGTCGAGTGGGCCGCTGGCGGACGGCCGAAGCGACACGTTGAGGACGTGGGGCGCCGCGTCCGCAGGCGTATTGACCACGAGCCGGTCTCCGAAGGCGTCCACGAGTCGAGAGCGGAGCTGGTCGCGAAGGGACCCGATCCGGGTCGCGGCCTCGTCTCGCTCGGCGTCGGCCAGCACCAATGCTTCGGCGAAGCCCACGATGCCAGCGACGTTCTCCGTCCCGCCCCGCCGTTTCCGCTCCTGCGAGCCGCCCGTCTGGACGCCCGCGAACGGCGTCCCCGCCCGCACGAAGAGGGCGCCGACGCCCTTCGGCCCGCCCACTTTGTGGGACGAGAGTGACAGGAGGTCCACGTCGAGCGCGTCGACGTCGAGCGTCAGCAGCCCGGCCGCCTGGACGGCGTCGGTGTGCATCAGCGCGCCGGCTGCATGTGCGGCGTCGGCGATCTCGCGGATCGGGTTGATCGTCCCGATCTCGTTGTTGACGAGCATGGCCGAGACGAGCCCGGTCCCCTCCCCCACCGCATCGCCGAGGCCGGCGGGGTCGAGACGGCCGGCGGCGTCGGGCGGGAGGATCGTGACGGGATGACCGTCGGTGACGAGCGCCTGCGCCGTCTGGAGCACGGCCTCGTGCTCGACGGCCGACGTGACGAGGCCGGGCCGTCCGGTGTCCCGCCGCGTGGCGCCCGTGACGACGCCCCGGAGCGCGGCGTTGTCCGCCTCGGTGCCACCGCTCGTGAAGACGATCTCACCCGGCTCCGCCCCGATCACGGCCGCCACCCGCTCCCGCGCCCGGTCGACCGCCACGCGCGCCCGCCGGCCCGGTCCATGGAGCGACGACGGGTTGCCGTACGTCTCCCGGAGGAACGGGAGCATCGCCGCGAGGGCTTCCTCGCGGAGCGGGGTCGTGGCGGCGTGGTCGAGGTACGGCACAGTGGACGGGGACCGCCGGCCACACGCCGAGGCCCCCAGGATGAGGGGTTCCGAACCTACTCGCACGCCGCGCCCGCGGCTCCCGCTGGCGACGTATGCCGCCAGCGGGACAGGTCGACTCGCGGCCGACGTTCAGGCCGTCTCTTCTGCGGCGGGATCTTCAGGCTCGACGGCCCCGGCCCACGCCGTGGCGCCCGCGTTGACGGTCGCGGCGTCGCCGAAGCCGACGGCGGCCGTGGCCCCGTCGCCCTCGATCGTGACCGCGCCCACCTCGGACGTGTCGGGCGTGACCTGGGCTGGGTCGACGGCGCTCGCGAAGTAGTCCTCGTTGTCGAACGCGTCGACCTGGATGGCGTCGTTGCGGGCGTCCTCGGCGCGCTGGAGGAGCTCGGCCTCCTCGCGCGTGATGACGCCGGCCTCGACGGCCTGCGGGATGAGCGTCGCCGGGTGCTGCTTGGGCAGCTTGCGCCGCTTGATGGCGTCCTTGACCTTGATCACGACGGCCTCGGCCTCGTAGCACAGGCGCATGGCGTGCTCGAACCGGCCGAGCGTGTGGTCCGGGTCGAGCGTCGTGAAGACGGTCGGCGTGATCCGGTCGCGCTGCTCGCCCGGCATCTGGAGCGCCGCCGCCACCTTGTGGCCGGTCCTGTCGGACGGAAGCGCCGCGATCCGGTTGATCCGGCTCCACGCCGCGATCGGGCCGCGGAACAGCCAGGTCGCGCCCGGGACCTGGAGGTTGGCGAAGAGGCCGTCGAAGGCGTCCTGGATCTGGGCGAAGGCGTACTGCATGGACCACTCCATGAACGCGCGGTCCTCCTTCCGCTGGCCCTCGGCCTCGAAGCGCCGGAGGACTGCCGTGCCGAGGTACATCCACGAGAAGATGTCGGCGAACCGGCCCGTCAGCTTTTCCTTCCGCTTGAGGTCGCCGCCGAGCGTGCCCATCGCGACGTCGGCGAGGAAGGCGAACGTGGCGCTCGACCACGCCATCTTCCGCCAGTACGGCGCCGCCGGGCCACTCACGGGCGAGCCGGCGAGGAGCCCTCGCGTGACGCTCAGGCCAACGGCCCGGAACGCGTTGCGGACGACGTGGCCGATGTGGGGCCAGAACGCGGAGTCGAACGCCTTCACGTCGTGGGCCATGAGCGCCTGCATCTCCTTGAGCGCGTACGGGTGGCAGCGGATGGCGCCCTGCCCGAAGATCATCAGCGTCCGCGTGAGGATGTTGGCGCCCTCGACCGTGATCGAGACCGGGAGGCCGATGTAGGCACTCGCGATCGGGTTGCGCGGGCCCCGCGAGATCGCGTTGCCGCCGAGGATGTCCATGGCGTCGTTGACGGCCTTCCGGAACAGCTCGGTCGTGTTGTACTTCATCATGGCCGTGACGACGGCCGGGGCGGCGCCCTGGTCGAGGCCCCCGTTCGTGTAGCGGCGGGCGGCCTCCATGGTGTAGGCCCAGCCGCCGATCCGCGCGAGCGGCTCCTCGATCCCCTCGAACTTGCCGATGCTCAGCCCGAACTGCTTGCGGATCAGCGCGTGCGCGCCGGCGACCCGGGCGGCCTGCTGGACGCCGGCCGTCGCCGAGGCGGGCAGGGAGATGCCGCGGCCGGCGGCGAGGCTCTGCATGAGCATCCGCCAGCCGCGCCCGCACCCGGCCGTCCCGCCGATCACGGCGTCCTCCAGCTTCACGACGACGTCGTGGCCCTCGGTCGGGCAGTTCCAGAACGGGACGCCGAGCGGGTCGTGCCGCTTGCCTAGGACGACGCCCTCGGTGTCGGTGGGGACGAGCGCACAGGTGATGCCGAGGTGCTGGCCCTTGCCCAGCAGCTCGTCGGGGTCCTCCAGCTTGAACGCGAGGCCGAGGACGTCGGAGATCGCGGCGAGCGTGATGTAGCGCTTGCGCCAGTTCAGCTTGAGGTAGAGCTCGCCGTCGCGTTCGAAGACGACGCCGCGCGACGAGATCGCCCCGGCGTCGGAGCCCGCGCCGGGTTCGGTGAGGGCGAACGACGGGATCGCCTCGCCGGTCGCCAGCTTCGGCAGCCAGTGGTCCTTCTGCGCGTCGGTCCCAAAGTGGGCCAGCAGCTCGGCCGGGCCGAGCGAGTTCGGCACCATCACCGTGATGCCGAGCGTGCTCGACACCGACGCGGCCTTGGCGACGACAGCGCTGTTAAGCGACGGGCTGAACCCGTGGCCGCCGTACGCCTTCGGCACGATGAGGCCGAAGAACTTCTCGTCCTTCAGCTTCTGCCAGACGGCCTCGGGGAGGTCACGGCGCTGCCAGACCTCCCAGTCGTCGACCATCTGGCAGAGCTCCTCGACGGGGCCGTCGAGGAAGGCCTGCTCCTCCTCGGTGAGGCCGGCGTAGGGCTGGGCGAGGAGCCGCTTCCCGTCGGGCTTGCCCGAGAACAGCTCGCCCTCGACCCAGACCGTCCCGGCGTCGATGGCCTCCTGCTCGGTCTCGGAGATCACCGGGAGGAACTGGAGCTTCTCCATCAGCGACATGACGCCACCGGAGAGCACGCGCCGGATCGGCTTGACGACGAACACGGCCGAGAGCGCAGCGAACGCGACGACGAGCCAGACGGGCGCGCCGAAGCCGACGAGGGCGACGAGGCCGGCCAGGGCCCACGCCCACGCCGGAGCGCCGGTGAACCCGAGCACGAAGAGGACGAGGAGCACGCCGATCACGGCGGCCCAGGCCGGCGTGCCGGCGAAGACGGAGAGGGCGTCCATGGCAGGAGGCGGTGAGAGACGAACGGGACCGGCGCGGAAGCGCTTCGCTCCGAGGTTAACACTGTAAACCATACGCTGCAACGCGACAGAAGGGTCCCGCGTCGGATCGCCGACGCCCGCCAAGCGTCCAGTGGTCGCCCCTCTCCCCTCCGCCATGTCCGACCTCCTCTCGTGGGCGACCGCCCACGTCCCCGACCAGACCGGCCGCGTCGCCGTCGTCACCGGCGCCAACAGCGGGATCGGGCTGGAGACCGCCCGCGCCCTCGCCCACCGAGGCGCCCGCGTCGTCCTCGCCTGCCGCGACCTCACGAAGGCCGCCCGCGCCCGCGCGGACATCGACGGCACCGTGCCCGGCGCCTCGACCGAGATCCTCCGCCTCGACCTCGCCGACCTCGACTGCGTCCGCCGGTTCTCCGAGGCCTACGCGGCCAAGCACGACCGGCTCGACCTCCTCATCAACAACGCCGGGGTCATGGCCATCCCAAAGCGACGGACGGCCGACGGCTTCGAAATGCAGTTCGGGACGAACGTCCTCGGCCACTTTGCGCTCACGACGTGTCTGCTCCCGCTCGTTCGCGAGACGCCGGGCAGCCGGGTCGTCTGGCTCAGTTCGCTCGCGCATCGGGGCGGTCGGATCGACTTCGACGACCTCATGCACGAGGCGGACTACGGGCCGTGGGCAGTCTACCAACAGAGCAAGCTGGCCGACCTCGCCCTCGCCCTCGAGCTTCAGCGGCGACTCGACGCGGCCGGGTCCGGCACGCTCAGCGTCGCCGCGCATCCGGGGTGGACGGCCACGAACCTCCAGTTCAAGGGGCCCGAGATGATGGGCAGCAAGGTCGGCGAGGTGTTGGCGCGCGGGTTCAACGCCGCGTTCGCCATGGACACGTGGAAGGGCGCGCTCCCGACGCTCGTGGCCGCGACCGCCAGCGGCGTCCGCCCCGGCGACTACGTCGGCCCCGGCGGCCTCGGCGAGGTGTGGGGTCTGCCCGACCGCGCGACGATCTCGGACGAAGCCCGCGACCCGACGACCGGCCGCCGCCTCTGGGAGGCCTGCGAGCGCCTCACCGGCGTCTCCGCCGACGTCCCGTGCATCGCCGTTGATGAGGCGGTCGCCATCTGAGTCCGCCCGCGCGGTCCCGAACGCACGACCGAGGCCGGCTTAGTCGGCCTCGACGGCGGCGCGGAGGGTCGGGAGGAACGGCTTCAGGTTTTCGCCGGGGCAGACCGTCTGGCCGACGGCGCGGTCGCCGTGGCCGGCGATGGCGTCGGCCGGGATGGCCCACGCGTCGGCAAGCGCCACGACGAGGCCGCGGAGCGAGGCCAACTGCTCGGGCGTGGGCTCCGTCTCCTCGAAGTTGCCTTCGACCACCACCTGGACGTGGCCCCTGAGGTCGTAGCTCGTGTTCGTGTCGCCCTCGTAGCGGACGTCGCGGCCCTCGGCCACGACGCCGTCGGTGCCGATGTAGTAGTGGTACGGGACGTCGGCCCAGGCCACCTTGGGGGTGCCGTCGCCGAGCGTGTCGGCGCGCTGCGAAAAGGCCTGGAGCGCCCGAATCTTCTCGGCCGTCGACCGCTCGGGGTTCGCGGGCGTGCCGGTGTGGTGGACCGTGATGACCGTCGGCGTGTGGGGGGTCATCTCAACCACGGGCTCGGCCGCGCCCCACTGGGTGCGCGTGAGGACGGGGAGGTCGGAGGGGAGGCCCCGGAGATTCGCCGAGGCGGACTGGGAGCCCGCGCAGGAGGTGAGCGCGAGAGCAGCCAGGAGGACGGTGGATCGCATGGACGGAGGATACGGGCGTCTCTGGGCTGGCCGCGCGTCTCGAGCCCGCGCTAGACTCCGAGGCCCCCTCCCCCGCTCGCGATGTCTGCCCCCTTCGAAGGCCTCGGCGTTTTCTACCTCGGCCGCGAGGTAGCCGACGGCGCCGTCACCGACGTGCCCGTCCTCTACGACGCCGCCGACCTCACGACCCACGCCTTCATCGTCGGAATGACGGGCTCCGGGAAGACCGGGCTCGGCATCGGGCTGCTCGAGGAGGCCGCGCTCGATGGGATCCCGGTGATCGCCATCGACCCGAAGGGCGACCTCGGCAACCTCGCGCTCCAGTTCCCGAGCCTCGCCGCCGAGGACTTCCGCCCGTGGATCGACGAGTCGGAGGCGACACGCGACGGGATCTCGCCGGACGAGCTGGCGGCGAAGACGGCCGCGACCTGGAGACGCGGCCTCGACGGCTGGGGCCAGCCGGCCGAGCGGATCCAGCGGCTCCGCGACGCCGCCGACGTCCGCATCTACACACCGGGCTCCGACGCCGGCCTCCCGGTCTCCGTCCTCGGCTCCCTCGCCCCGCCCGCCCAGACGGCCGGGAGCGAAGGCTTCCGCGACCGCGTCGACGCGACGGTCGGTGGGCTCCTGACGCTCCTCGAGGTCGACGCCGAGCCGACCTCGGCCGAGCACGTCTTCCTGTCGCGCGTCGTCACCGACGCCTGGACGGCCGGGAAGACGCTCGCGGTCGAGGATCTAATCAAGGCGCTCCTCACACCGCCGTTCGACACGCTCGGCGTGATGTCGGTGGACGACTTCTTCCCGGAGCGCGACCGGAAGGGCCTCGCGATGGCGCTCAACGGGCTCGTCGCCTCGCCAGGCTTCTCCGCGTGGTCGCAGGGCCCGCCGCTCGACGCCGACCGCCTGTTCTTCGGCGACGCCGGCAAGCCGCAGATCTCCGTCCTCTCGATCGCTCACCTCAACGATGCCGAGCGGATGTTCTTCGTGACGCGGCTCCTCGGCGAGGTGGTCGCGTGGACGCGCCAGCAGTCGGGCACGGGCTCGCTGCGGGCGGTCCTCTACATGGACGAGATCTTCGGCTACCTCCCGCCGAGCGCGAACCCGCCCACGAAGGCGCTTCTCCTGACGCTCCTCAAGCAGGCCCGCGCGTTCGGCCTCGGCCTCGTGCTGGCGACCCAGAACCCGGTCGACCTCGACTACAAGGCGCTCGCCAACTGCGGCACGTGGCTCGTCGGGCGGCTCCAGACGGAGCGCGACAAGGAGCGGCTGCTCGACGGGCTGGAGGGCGCCGCGAAGGGCGGGCTCTCGCGGTCCGACCTCGACGCGCTCCTCTCGGGCCTCGGCAAGCGGCGGTTCCTGCTCCACAACGTCCACGAGTCGGCGCCGACGGTGATGGAGACGCGGTGGGCGATGAGCTACCTCGCCGGGCCGCTCACGCGCGAGCAGATCGGCGTGCTCATGACGGACCTCAAGACCGCCGAGGCCGACGACCTGCCCGCTCCGGCCGCCGAGCCGACCACACCCGCCTCGGTGTCTCCGTCGGGGGAGCCGGAGGCCGGCACGCGCCCCGACCTGCCGGGCGTCCCGGAGGTGATCCTCGCGGGCAGTCCGGCAGACGTCTACGTGCCCCGACTCCTCGCCCGCGCCGAGGTCCCCTACGTCCGCGCGCGGCCCGAGGTGGACCACACCGCGCGCCACGCCCTGCTGGCCGAAGTCGCCGACGTACCCGACTGGGCCTCCGCCGAGGCGCTCCCCGACCGTCCGGAGACGACCGCCAGCCCGGCGGATGGCGCTGCGTATGCGCCCGTCCCCTCCGCGCTGGCCGACGCCGCCAACTACGATCGGTGGGGCGACGACCTCAAGCGGCGGCTCCAGACCGAGCGCCCGCTCGTTCTTCTTCAGTCGCCGGAGACCAAGCTGACGAGCCGTCCGGACGAGGACGAGCGCGCCTTCCGCATCCGGATCGGGCAGGTGGCGCGTGAGGCCCGCGACGCACAGAAGGAGACGCTCCGCGAGCGCTACGCCAAAAAGCTCAAGACGCTAGAAGACCGGATGGACCGGGCCGAACAGGCCGTCGACCGAGAAGCTGCGCAGGCGAGCCAGCGGAAGATGGACACCGTCGTCCGCGTCGGGACCACGCTGCTCGGGGCGTTCCTCGGGCGTCGCTCGTCGCGCTCTACGCTGAGCCAGATCGGCGTCACGGCGCGGTCCGCCGGGCGGATGTCGAAGGAGGCGTCGGACGTACAGCGGGCGGAGGAAACGCTCGCCGCGCTCAAGGCCGAGTACGCCGACCTCGACGCCCAACTCCAGCGCGAGATGGACGACATCGACCTCCAAGCGAGCCCGGAGTCGGCAGACCTCGAGACCGTCGAGGTCCAGGCGAGGCAGACCGACATGCACGTCGTCGAGATGGCCCTCGCGTGGGTCCCCTACCGCCGCGGCGCCGACGGCCGCCTCGTCCGGGCGTAGCCTGGGAGCCCCGCCTCAGAGTTCCGCCCCCCCCAGGCCCCACCGAGGCGGAGGGGCCCGAACCCTCCCGGCGTGCGCTCCGTAGGGCAGCGGCCCCCCACCCCTCGCCATGAAGCTCCTCCTCCGCTGGCTGGCCAGCGCCGCCGCCCTCCTCGCCGTCTCGTACCTCGTGCCCGGCGTCGTCGTGACCGGCTTCGTCACGGCGCTGCTCGCCGCGCTCGTCATCGGGCTCGTCAACGCCACGATCGGTGCGGTGGTCAAGTTTTTCACCACGCCGCTGCGGTGGCTCACGCTGGGCCTGCTCACGCTCGTCATCAACGCCATCATGTTCTGGCTGGCGGCCGAGTTTGTCGACGGGTTCGCGACCGAAGGCGTCGGGCCGACGTTCATCGGCGCGCTGCTCTACGGGATCCTTGCGGGGCTCATCGGCGGCCTGCTGGGCGGGCGCAAGAAGTGACCCCCTGCCTCGGTCACGCGATCGCCGAGGCGGCCTGGACCAGAACGACCGACGCCCGCCCCGGGCAGGCCGGGGCGGGCGTCGATGCGAAAGGCCGGGCGTCGGCTAGACGGCGCCGCGGGCGCGGTTGTAGCCGTAGCGGACGGCAGAACGGTCGGCGCCGTAGTCCCGGTCGGGGTAGCGCGCGAGATAGTCGCTCTGGAGGTCGGTCTCCGCGTCGACGTACGCACGGTTGCGGTAGTCGTCGTGGTAAGCCGTCTCGGTGCCGTAGCGGTACGCGTGGACGAGGTCGTCGTCGTAGTCCCGGTCGTGATCGGCGTAGGCCGTCTCGTAGTGGCGCCGGTAGTCCGGATCGTAGTCGACGATGACGTCGTCGGAGTACTCGTGGCCGGAGTGCGGGACGGTCGAGCCGTAGCCGTCGATGTCGCCGGCACGCTGGGCGCCGTCGATGGCGTCGGCCGTCGCGTAGACGACGCCGTCGCCGATCGAGAGGTCGCGGGCCGGATACTCGGTCCCGTCGGTGAAGACGACCGCGTCGACCATCTTCTGGTCGGTGTCGACGATCATGTCCTCGACCCGGAGGCCGGTCTCGGCGTTGTTCTTGTCGAGAACGGGCCAGCCGCGGACGTCCTGGTCTTGAGGGAATTCCAGCTTCCAGTCGCCGGTGTTAGAGAGTGCAATGCGTGACATATGTTTAGAAGGGTACTGTGGAGAAGGGTAGTGGTCGGCAGCGTCAGCCGTTGACCGTCACGTCGTCGCGGGTGTTGACGCGGATGTAGGTGTTCCGCTGGCGGAGCGCCTCGGTGTCGGCGTCGGTGAGCTCGGAGAGCCCCTCGTCGCCGTCGCGGTAGCGGGCGAAGGCGCCGTCGATCGAGACCGTGTCGCCCTCGTCGACGTTGAAGACGCCGTCGGAGCCGCCGGCCCCGGTCTCGGACTCGCCGAGGTTGGAGAGGACGACGAGCGTCCGGCGGTCGTTGCCGGTCCCGATCCAGAACGTGCTGTCGCCCACGACGTTGAGCACGCGGGCGTCCGAGAGGTCGACGCGGGTGCCGGGCTGGTAGCGGGTCACGGTCACGCCGTTCATCATCGCCCGCTCGCCGTCGCGGACCATGTCCGCGCTCGTGACCTCGGCCAGCTCACCGGCGTCGTCGGCACCGCCGGCGCCGTCGGCCAGCTCGGCGTCGGTCTCGAAGAGGCCGTCGTCGTCGGCGTAGGCCGCGTTCGAGACGGTGACGTACTCGTCGACGTCGCCGTCCACCTCGTCGGCGCCGGGCTCGATCTCGAAGTCGTCGATGACGCCGATGTTGTCGTCGGTGCCGGCGATCTCGTCGGCGTCGGGCTCGTTGTCGAACAGCTCGGCGACGAGCCAGATGAGGCCGCCGAGGAGGAGCAGGCCGAGAAGCCAGAGCCACCAAGGCGTACCGGTGTGGGTCTTTTCGACGGGAATGTTGGCCATGGGAATAGAGATGGGCGGGTGAGAAGGGAGCAGGCGTACGTCCTGTGGGACAAACGCCTACATGGTGTACAGGGGCCCGGCTCGCGTGGTCCACCCGAAGCTGTCGCCTAGCCCCAACTGGGGCAAGCCCCCACTCCCGAGTAGGGCCATCGAGGAGGGGCCTCTGCCTGCCCTCGGCACGCGTCATCTGGGGCCATCGGACGGGCTACGACGACGTCGAGGACGCGGTATTCTGGCGTCCTCTGTGAGGACCGCCCTTTCGCTCGCCAATGCTCCGCTCGCTCCACATCGCCCTCGCGGCGTTCGCCCTCACGGCCTCGGTCGCTGCCCAGCCGACTCCGTACATCGCCGGGCTGACCGATCCGTACGCTCTGATCCAGCTCGAAGACGGCCGCGTCCTCGTGTCGGAGTACCTCTCGGGTGAGGTGTCGGTGATCTCGAATGCAAACGGGGTCGCCCTCCCCCAGGCCGATCTGTTCATCGACGGCCTCGTGTTTCCGGCCGGCCTCGTCCAGCTCGCTGACGGGCGCGTCCTCGTCGCCGAGGCCGGAGGGGGCGTCGCCGTCATCTCCGACACGGACGCCCAGCCGCTCGCCGACCCGGTCCCGTTCATCCCCAGCCTGAAAGGGGCGCTCGGCCTGCTCCGGCTCGACGACGACCGCGTCCTCGTCGCGGAGTCGTTCCGCGGCCGGGTCGCCGTGATCTCGGGCGGCGGCGGCGTCCCCCGCGTCAATCCGCGGACGTTCCTGAACCAACTGCAGGACCCGGAGGGGATCGTCCAGCTGGCCGACGGCCGCGTCCTCACGTCCGAGTACAGCGGGGGCAGCGTCAGTGTCCTGTCCGACACCGAGGCGAACCCGCTCAGTGCGCCCGAGCCCTACGTCGGCGGCCTCGACAGCCCGTCCGGCCTGATCCAGCTGGCCGACGGCCGGGTCCTCGTCGCAGACATCGAGGCGGGCCGGGTCGCCGTGCTCTCCGACACCGACGGCGACCCGCTCGACGAGGCCGAGGACTACGTGACCGGCCTCGCGCAGCCGGCCGGGCTCCTCCAACTGGCCGACGGTCGCGTCCTCGTCGCCGAGGGCGACGCCGGACAGGTCACGGTGATTGGCGGAAGCAGCGGAGGAAGCGAGGTCCCGGTCTCGTTCGCCGCAGCCACGCTGTCGGCCGCCGAGGACGCCGGGTCCGTCGACCTCGTCGTCGAGGTCGACGGCCAGCCGGACCTCCCGGGCACCGTCACGGTCACGCTCACGAGCGGCGACAGCGCCGACCTCGACGGGTTCACCGCGGCCTCCGTCTCTGTGAGCAGCGCGGGGTCGTACACCGTCTCGATCCCCATCACCGACGACGCCCTCGCCGAAGACGACGAGTCGTTCCGGTTCGCGCTCTCGGTCTCGAACGCCCCTGGCGCGGAGTCGCCGCTCACCGTGATGTCCCCCTCCAACGCCACGCTCGTCCTGACCGACGACGACCTCGTGACGGCGACCGTCCCCACCGGTGTGGGACCGTTCCTGTTCGCCGCACCGGTGGGCGGGCTCGCCGCCAGCGATGTCACAGCCGAGGTCGGAGGGCCCGTCTACGTGTACGACGCCGCGGCCGACGCCTTCGTCGAGGCCAAGGACGACGCGGTGTTCTCGCGCGGCCAAGCGCTCCTCGTGACGACCGACGGCGACGACCTCACGCTCGCCGGCGGCCCCGGGCCGAGCGTCCTCTCATTCGAGACGGACCCGGACGACGCGGGCCATGTCCTCGCGGTCGTCGGCAACCCGACGGATCACCCCGTCGCGCTGGGCGCCTTCGACGTCGATGGCGGCGCGGTGACGGACATCGTCCTCGTGTTCGACGCGGACGGCGGCGCGTTTCGGCCCGTCTCGCTCGGAGGCCTCGCCGACGACGGGCCCCTCGTGCTCCGCCCCTATGAGGTCGCCGTCCTCCGGGTCGCGCCGGCCGAGGCTCCCGAGACCGTCACCGTCACGCTCGACCCCGAAGTCGGTCCTACCGAGGGGACGCCCCTGGCGGATGCCCCATTCGCCCCGACCGAGGGAGAGACTGCGGTGGTCCTCGCCCTCTCGGGCGGGCCTGGCATCGGAGACACGGCCGCGCTCCGGTTCGGCGTCGACGACCGCGAGCTCGACGCGCTCGACGTCGTCAGCCCGCTCGGGGCGACGCTCGCCTCGGCCCCCCTCCCCGCCGCCCGGTTCGCGGCGGTCTCGCTCGGGAGCCTCTCCTTCGATCCCGTCACGGTTCCGCTCACCGTCACCGTGCCCGAGGCCGGCACGTACGAACTCGTGCTCGCTGCCGACCCTGGCCGCGTCGACGACGCCCCGGTCGTCGTCCTGTTGAGAGACGAATCGTCGGGCTCCGCAACGCGGGGGCTCGGGGTCGACGTTCCCTACGAGTTCGAGGTCGCGGAGGGGGAGGACCTGGCTGGACGGTTCTCCATCGAGGTGGCTCTTGGCGCGACCCCCGCGGTCGAAAGCGAGGTCCCCCCCTCGACGCTCGACGTCTGGCCGAACCCGTCGCCCGGCGGCGTGTCCGCTCGCCTCCTCACGCCCGCGAGCCCGCAGGTCCGCGTGGTGGTGTACGACGCGCTGGGCCGTGAGGTCGCCGTGCTCCACGACGGGCCGACGGCGGGCGACGTCCAGGCCCACGTGCCCGCCGGCCGGCTGTCGCCGGGGGCCTATGTCGTCCGTGCGACGGGGAACGGGGTCGCCCTGACACGCACGCTGACGGTCGTCGGTCGGTAACCCCGCTCGGCCCGCCTCGGCGCCGAGGCGGACGGGGCGGCTAGGGCGCGGTCGGGGCCGACGGCAGGACGTACTCGACGGTGGCCCCCGGCCCGAGCGGGATCTCGAAGGCGACCCACACGCCGACCAGCGCCAGCCCCACGATCAGCAGGCCGAACGAGTACGGGACCATCAGCGCCGCGAGGCTCCCCAGCCCGAACTCCTTCTGCCACCGCTGGCAGAAGATGAGGATGAGCGGGAAGTACACCATCAGCGGCGTGATGATGTTGGTCGCCCCGTCGCCGACGCGGTAGGCCGCCGTCGTCATCTCGGGGCTGATGCCGACGAGCATGAGCATCGGCACGAGGACCGGCGCGAGGAGCGCCCACTTCGCGCTGGCCGAGCCGACGAACAGGTTGATCACGCCCGTAAAGACCACGATCAGCATGAGCAGCAGCGGCGTCGGCAGCGCCATCTGCTCCAGCGCGTTCGCGCCGTGGACCGCCGTGATGAGGCCGAGGTTCGACCACGCGAACATGGCCACGAAGTGGGCCGCGGCGAACGCCAGCACGAGGTAGTAGGCGAGGTCCTCCATCGCCCCCGACATCATCTTGACGATGTCGCGGTGGCTCTCGACGACGCCGACGGCCACGCCGTACGCCCAGCCCGCGGCCAGGAACAGGACGAGGAAGCCGGCCACGAGCGAGCGGTAGAACGGCGAGAGCCGGGCCTCCGGTGAAGCCGCCTCGTCGATGAGCGGCGTCCCCGGCCCGAGCGTGAGGAACGCCCAGACGCCGACGACGGCGAGCGTCGCCAGCCCGGCCCAGCGGAGCCCCTTCCGCTCGTCGGCCGTGATCTCCTGGTCGGCGTCGGGGTCGTCGGCGTGGTCGCCCTCGGGGACGTAGCCGCCCAGGCGCGGCTCGATGACCTTGTCCGTCACGTACCAGATGACCGGGATCGCGACGAAGACCATGGCCGCGATGAAGTACCAGTTGCCGGCGATGTTGGCGTCCCACGTGGGCACGAGCGCCTCGACGGCCTCCTCGGTGATCCCGAAGAGGAGCGCGTCGAGCTGGCCGGGCAACAGGTTGGCCGAGAACCCTCCCGAGACGCCGGCGAACGAGGCCGCGATGCCCGCGATCGGGTGCCGCCCGGCGGCGTAGTAGATCACGGCGGCGAGCGGGATCAGGACCACGTAGGCCGCGTCGGCGGCCAGGTTGCCCATCATGGCCACGAGCGCGACGACCGGCGTCAGCCACGTCGTCGACGCGTTGCGGACGGCGGCGCGCATGGCCGTCGAGAACAGCCCGGTCCGTTCGGCGACGCCCGCCCCGAGCATCACGACGAGCACGTACCCCAGCGGGTGGAAGTGCGTGAACGTCGTCGGCATCTCGACCCAGAGCCGCTGGATGTTCGCGGCCGAGAGCAGGCTCTCCGCCGCGATGACCAGCGGCGCGCCGTCCTCACCCGTCGCCGTCGGGTGGAGCGCCGACCAGTCGAGCCCAGCCGCGATTAGGCTCACAGCGATGAGCCCCCCGATGAGGTAGAAGAACAGGAAGACCGGGTCGGGCAGTTTGTTACCGACGCGTTCGATCCAGCCGAGGAAGCCAGTCTGGGGGTCGGCGGAAACGGCGGGTGTTGAGCTCATCGGGCCGAGGCGAGAAGTCCTGGGGGAACCCCCGAGGATACCAACGCGCGCCGGGCCGCCCCACTCGGCGGCGACCCCGCGCCGACTCGCCCTGCCTCGGCGCCGAGGCGGGGCAGGCGGCCTGAGTGCCGTGCCCCTGCGAAGGCCTCACTCGCCTGATGCCCGTAGTCCCGCCCAGGCCCTGGCCACGGCGCGCGCGTCCGCTCGCCCCCGGGCGCTGGGGGAGGAGTAGAGGGCGACCGCCCGTCGGTAGGCCGGCCCGGCGTCCCGGCGAGCCCCCCGCTGCTGGAGCGCTGCCCCGAACTCGAGGTACGCGTCAGCCAGCCAGAGGGAATCGACCCCCACGGGGGCCGGTCTCAAGGCCGTGCGGGCGGCAGACTCGGCTCCGTCGGAATCCCCCTGGAGATTGCGGACACGGGCCAAGCTCGCGTACTCCCGCACCTGGAGCGGGCTCCCGGGACCGAACCCGGCGATGGACGAGTCGAGGTACGTCTCCGCGTCGCGGTACAGGCCGGCCGACTCGTAGCTCCTCGCCACGAAGCTGTACCCCGACGCCGTCCGGTTGTGGCTCGTGCCGAGACGGCGTCGGTGCCCCTCGACGGACCTCTTGAGCGTCGGGATCGAGGCCTCGTACTCGCCGTTGACCCACTGGAGGTGGCCGAACTGACCGATCGCCGTCGCCGTCCGGACGTGGTCGGCGCCGTAGGTCTTCTCCGCGAGAGCCGTCACCTGCCGCATCGCCGCGAGTCCCTCCTCGGTGCGCCCGGCGGCGGCCAGGGAGCTGGCGAGCTCGTTCAACGCCCGCTCCTTCATCCACGGGACCCCTGCCGCCTCCGCAGCCGCGACGGCGCGCTCCGCCCACACGATCGCCTCATCGATGTAGCGGGGCCTCCCGCCGGTGTAGCCGGCCTCCCGGTAGCACCAGGAGAGGTCGCGCGTCAGGTCGAACAGGACGTCGCGCTCGTTCGGGTTGCCGCTGGCCAGGGCCACGCCGGCCAGGAAGACGGGGATCGCGTCGGCGTACTGCTGGGTGACCCCGTAGAGCCGTCCGAGTTCGTAGTGCGCGAGCATCCGGTCCTGTACGGAGAGGGTCGTCTGGCCGGCCAGGTCCACCGCCATGGTCAGGAGCGAGTCGGCCAGGGAGATGTCCCCGACGTCGCGGTACGTCCGTCCCAGGATGGTCAGGAGGTAGGCCCGCAACGCGGGGGACTCGATGGCCTCCACCCGCTCGAGGCCGAGGTCCAGCACGTCCTGCGCCGACACGACGGTGCCGTTGGTGGACTCGGGGTCCGCCGTGCCGAACAGGCCGGCCAGAAGGTCCGAGGCCTCCCGCGCTCGGACCGAGGCTTCCTCCGCCGCCGCGCGCGCGCGGCGCTCCTTCGTCAGGGCGGAGAGCGACACGCCGAGTCCCGCGACGAGCGCGACGAGCGCGACGGCCACCGCCAACGCCGACGCCCGGTGGCGGCGAACGAACCGGCCGACCACGTAGGCATGGGAATCCCTCCGGGCCTCGACGGGCTGTCCCGCCAGGTGGCGCTCGAGGTCGGCCGCGAGGTCCGCGGCGCTGGCATAGCGACGGGCCGGATCCGGATGGAGAGCTCGAAGGCAAATCGTGTCGAGGTCGCCCCGGAGGGCGCGGGAGGTCCGGGCGGCTCCCGGTAGGGCAGCCCTGCGTCGGGCGGCCGTCGAGGGGGCCCCGACGAGACGCGAGGGCCACGTGGGCTCGGTCGTCGCGGGACCCGGGGTGACAGCGTCGTCGTGGGGCCGGCGGCCCGTCAGCAACTCGTACAGGAGCGCCCCGAGCCCGTACACGTCGGCCGCCGTCGTCACCGTCGCCATCGGCTCGTAGAGCTCGGGCGCTGCGTAGGCCGGCGTGAGGAGGCGGATTCCGGTCCGCGTCAGCGGGAACGCGCCCGAGCCAGGCTCCCCGGCCTCGTCGAGGAGCTTCGCGATCCCGAAGTCGAGGACGACGGGCTGGGGGAGCGGGCTCCCCCCGGGCCCGTCCCGCTCGGCGACGAGGACGTTCGACGGCTTGAGGTCGCGGTGGACGACGAACCGGCGGTGGGCGTGGTCGACGGCCCGGGCCACCTCGGCCATCAGCCCCACCCGCTCCCGGACGCCGAGGTCCTGAGCGTCGGCGTAGGCCGTGATCGGGAGGCCGTCGACGAACTCGGTCACGAGGTACGGGACGCCGTCGTCGGTCTCGCCCCCGTCGACCAGCCGCGCGATGCCGGGGTGGTCGAGCGTGGCGAGGAGGTCGCGTTCCCGTCTCAGACGGGCCATCACGTCTGCGCCCGCGAGTGCCAGCGACTGGCGGACGACTTTGACGGCCACCGTCTTGTCGAACGCGCCGTCGGCCCGGTGGGCCCGGTAGACGCGGCCCATCCCTCCCTCCCCTACGAGCTCCTCGATCCGGTACGGGCCGACGCGGACGCCCTCGGCCACGGCCGGCACGGGATCGGTGGCCACCAGCGACCCGACGACCTCTTCCGGACGATCGAGCAGGGGGAAGTCGCGCGCCGCGTCGCGGAGGAGCGGGTCCAGCGCGTCGCGAACCGCGGGGTTGAGCGTCGCGAGGTAGGCATCCCGCTCCTCTCCGTCGAGGTCGAGGGCTCGGTCGAACGCCGCGTCGACGGCAGTCCAGTCGGGGGAGACCTGCATCCTCAGCAGAGGTCGGCGCGGAGGTAGGCTCGCGCCCGGGCCCAGTGGCGCGTGACCGTCCGCCGCGACACCCCCATCACCTCGGCGACCTCGGTCATCTCAAGCCCCCCGAAAAAGCGGAGCTCGACCAGCTGCGCCAGGCCGGCGTCCCGCTCCGCCAGCCGGTGCAGCGCCCCGTCGAGCGCGAGGACCTGGTCCGCCGCGGTTTCCTCGTCGCCGACGACACCGTCGAGGTCGGGAACGAGCGTGATCGGGCGGTCCGCACCGCCCCGCTTAGCGGCGTTCCGAGCCCGAGCCCGATCGCAGAGGATCTGGCGCATGGCCCGGCTCGCCACGGCCAGGAAGTGGGAGCGATCGGCCCACTCGTCCGAGTCGAGCAGCTTGAGGTAGGCCTCGTGCACGAGGCCCGTCGCCGAGACGGTCACGACCCCGGGCTCGGCGCTGATGCGGGCCTGGGACAGGCGCCGGAGCTCGTCGTAGACGTGCCGGAAGAGGAAGTCGGAGGCCCGATCGTCTCCGCCGCGCGCGGCGGAGATCAGGGCGGTCGTGTCATGCGTCCGCACGGGGACCGAGGGGTGTGAGCTCAATGTCAACATAACGTCTCGTGAGGGCGCCTCCCGGGGCCGAGTTCCAAGTCGTGTGGAGGGGGTGTCTCACCTGGGTCAGGTTTTCCGCTTCCTGGGTGGCTCCCCCTCCAACCCCGTGCAGGTCCCGTCCTCCAGCGCCCCTCCCCCATCGAACGGCCGCCCCCTCGGCCCGGATGCCCTCGACGTCGGTGGCGAGGACTCCACGGAGCGACCGCTCATCCTCATCGTGGGAGAAGACGAAGGCCTTCGAGAGGAACTCCGCTCCCGCATCGCGTGGACTTACCGCGTCGAGGAGGCTCACTGTGGTCCTGCCGGCATCGAGCACGCCCTGTCCGTGCTCCCGGACCTCGTGCTCGTGGACGTGACCATCCCCGACGCCGACGGCATCGCGCTCCTGGCGACCCTCCGCGACGACGGACGGACGCGGCACGTGCCAGTCATCCTCCTCTCCGCCGGCGCACCCCACGACCAGGCTGCCGACGTGCTCGGGCTCGCCGCCGGCGTCGCGGGGCTCGTTACCGACTGGGAGCCGCTTCTGAGTCTCCCCGCCTCGGCGATCGGCCCGCCCCTCCCGCCCCAGGACCAGTCATTTCTCGAGCGGGTCGACGACGCGATCCGCACCCACATGGGATCCCCCAGCTTCGGGGCCCGCGCGCTGGCCGAGGCGGTCTCAGTGAGCCCGCGCCAGCTCCGACGCCGACTCGCCGAGCTCACCGGGGAATCGCCCGCGGGCCACGTTCGCCGCATCCGCCTTGAGCGGGCCGCCGCGCTGCTCCGCGACGGGGCGATGAGCGTCAAGGAGGTCTCCTACGCGGTCGGGTTCGCCAGCACGTCCGGGTTCCGGGCTGCCTTCCGCGAGGCCCACGGCGTCGCGCCCTCGGAGTTCGGTCGCGAGGTCTTCTCGTCATGACCCGAGACCTGTCGACTCATCCGCGCACCGACGTCGTCTGCGTCGGGGTGTCCGATCTGCGGCGGCGTTTGTCCGCTGTGCGGCGGTGGGCGAGCGGCGCGGTGGGTCCCGCCTCGACTAGGCTCCCTGGCCTCCCCCACATGTCACCTTCCGCTGGGTGTCCGCCTTCACGCTCCGCCCAACAGGCCGGTGGTCTCCCTAGTCCCAGAGCCCCTCTATCGCCGCGGTATCCGTGGTCTCGGTGGGTCGCCTTCTGGCTGCCCGCCTCAGAGGGGGGAGCCCTCCCCGGGCTGGGTTGCCCGCCGGCGTGACTCCGACTCCAAGCCCCCTCTCGCACTCACCGGCCGTGCCCCAGCACGGTCTTCATCTACGGCCCTCGTGGCCCTCGACCTCACCCTCATGACGATCTCTGTACGCTCTCTCTCACGGTTAGCGGCCCTCGCGCTGATGGCCCTCGTCGTAGCCCCCGTCGCGCTCGCCCAGAGCGGGACCGTCGCCTCCAACAGCTACGCCCCCCCCTCCGGCCTCAGCGACGTGGCGTCCATCTCTGCGGGGTACTACCACGGGCTCGCACTGAAGACGGACGGGTCCGTCGTCCAGTGGGGGGGCACCTCAAACGGGCAGGGATCGCCCCCCGCCGGCCTCAACGCCGTCGCCGTCGACGCCGGGCACTTCCATAGCCTCGCGCTCCGATCGGATGGGACCGTCGTCGCCTGGGGGAGCAACAGCAACGGGCAGAGCACGGTCCCGAGCGGCCTCTCCGACGTGGTCGCGGTCTCCGGCGGGTCTTATCACAGCCTCGCACTGAAGTCGGACGGCACGGTCGTCGGCTGGGGGGGCCGCACGTTCGGAGAGGCCACGCCGCCGGCTGGCCTCACCGACGTCGTCGCGATCGAGGCGGGAGGCGTCATGAGCCTCGCCCTCAAGGCGGATGGCACGGTCGTCCAGTGGGGGCACAGCGGCTACGGAACGCCCCCCAGCAGCCTCGCCGGCGTGGTCTCCATCGCCGCCGGGGAGTTCCACGGGCTCGCCCTCAAGGCCGACGGGACCATCGTCGGCTGGGGGTACAGCGAGGGCTACGGCGCGGAGACGGCGCCCGCAACCCTCACCGACCCCGTCGCGATCTCGGCCGGACAGAGCTTCAGCATCGGGCTCAACAGCGACGGGACCATCGTCGGGTGGGGGTATCCCGGCGGCTTCAGCGGGATGACGACGCTCTCGGGCGTCCGGAGCCTCTCGGCGGGCCGGGGCTTCACGCTCGCCCTCTATGGCGAGACGCCGCCCCTCCCGACGACTCCCGGCGGCGGTGGCGGCGGCAGCAGTGAGTCGGCCCTCGCCATCGGCTCGTCGGCCTCGGTGTACTGGCCGACGGACACGGCCGAGATCGCCGTCGACGCCGCCGCCGCCGACGGGCTCCTCGCCCTCTCGGCCGTCCTCGGCTACGACCCCGCCCGCCTCGACTACGACACCGGGTCGCTCGAGGCCGGCGCCCTCTTCACCGACGGGTCGCCCCAGGCGTTCGCCCAGGACTTCCCCGAGGCGGGCACCCTCGACTGGACGACGGGCCGCACAGTCGGGACCGCGACCGGCGACGGGTCCGTCGCGACGGTCACGTTCTCGATCGACGACCTCGCCGCCCCCGGCTGGGCCCCGTTCACGCTCGACCGCGTCGACGCCATCGACGACGCCGGTGCCGAGTTCACCTTCGACGAGGTCGGAGGCGGGCAGTTCATGATCGGCGGCGTGTGGCCGGGCGACCTCAACAACGACTGCACGGCCAACTACCTGGACGGCCTCGCCATCCTTGCCGACTATAACGCGACCGGCGCGGCCCGCCCCGGTGATCGCGACATCGCGTGGGGGGCCAAGGCGTTCTCCCCGTGGGGCGGCTCGTCGGCCGCGCCTGAGTTCCTACGGAGCTTCATGGACGGCGACGGGAACGGGACGCTCGACTACCGCGACGCCCTCCCGGTCCTCCTCAACTACAACGAGACCCACGAGGCCGAGACAGGCTGCGTCGCGCCCGCGTCGGCCGCCCGGTTCGCGGGCACGGTCGATCGCACGGCGGGCGCGGCTTCAGTCGCCCTCAACGGGGCGGTCGGATCGACCGTCGCCTTCGACCTGGCGCTCTCCGAGCCGGCCGCCGAGCTCCTCGGCGTCGGCATCCAACTCCGGTTCGGAACGAGCGGCGCGACGGTCACGAGCGTCGAGCCCGGCTCGCTCTTCACGCCGGCCATCAGCATCGTCCACATTGAGGACGGCGTGGCCGAGGCCGCGTTCGGCCAGGCCGGCCCTGACGCCGCGATCTCCGGCGAGGGCACGCTCGTCCGCGTCGTGGCTCGGATTGACGCGCCGGACGCGGCCGTCGAGATCGCCGGCCTCCACCTCTCGACGGTGAGCGGCGGGACGACCGCGCTCGACCCGGCCGCGGGTGGCGTGACGGTCTCCGAGTCCCAGCCGGTGGCCAACGAGGACGCGGCCGGCGGCGCCCTCGACGTGGCCCTCGCCCCGAACCCGGCCCGCGCCGCGGCTCACGTCGCGCTGACCGCGCCGGAGGCCGGGGCGGTCACGGTCCGTGTGTTCGACGCGCTCGGCCGGCAGGTGGCCGCCGTCGACCAGACGGTCCCGGCGGGCTCGACCCGGTTCGAGCTTCCGATCGACGCGCTCGCCCCGGGCGTGTACGTCGTCCGCGTCGCCGGCTTCGGCCAAGCGACCAGCCGGACCCTGACGGTCGCCCGCTAACCCGGTTCGACAGGGACGGTACGCCACGGGCCCGCCCCTCCTCGGAGGGGCGGGCCCGCGCGCCTGAGGCCCTCCGCCTCGACGCCGAGGCGAGGGAAGCCGGGCGAGCGGCGGAGGGTCTCGAAGACGCCCGAGGGACCCACCCCACCGCCCACGCGCACCGTGACGATGCGATAGTGCGAGCCACGACGCCTCGTCTACCGGGCCGGTGACGCTGCGCTCGCGCCGCGCATCCTCCCAATCGCGGATCACGTGACGACGGCGCTCCTCACGGACGACAAAAAAGTTCGGCGGGGCTGGCCGCCCGTCCGGCCCGTTCTCGCTTGTGGACTAGCAGACAGCTGTGCTGCTCCGCCCCGCCCTCTGGTGGAACGGTCTTCTCATCACACCCCAACGATTGATGCTCCGCACCCTCCTTGTTGCCGCTCTCGCCTCCGTTGCCCTGCCCGCTCTCGCACAGTCAGGCGAGTCCTCGGTCGCGCTTCGCTCCGACACCGGCACGTACCTCGCGCGCTGCTACGGCTGCGTCCCCGGAAACGACAACTCCCCGACGAACGTCGCGACCGTCCACGAGGAGGCGGGCGACCCGGCGGCCCTGCCCGCCCACGCCCGGTTCGCCATCGTCCCGCAGCCCGACGGCCGGGTCGCCCTCCGGACCGACTCCGGCAACTACATGGCGCGGTGCGCCGGCTGCACGCCCGAGGTCCGCTACGCGGAGGTGAACGACGTCGCCTTCGTCCACGTGAGGCAGCCCTCGGAGGGGCCGTGGGCGCTGTTCACGATGACCCAGATGCCGAACGGGAAGTACACCTTCCAGTCGGACAACGGCCGGTACCTCGCCCGCTGCAACAACTGTGTCGTAGGCAGCCTCCAGCCCGACGTGGCCATGATGCACGAGACGAACCCCGACTCGCCGTGGGCGCAGTGGGACGTGGTCCAACTAGGTGGGGGCGCCTCCGGCGACGAAAGCGCGGCCGCGGAAGAGAGGATCACGATCGACGGGACGGAGGTCCTGACCGGCGCCGTCCAGGTCACGCTCCAGTGGAACGCCCCCGTCGACCTTGACCTCTTCGTGACCGACCCGAACGGGGACGAGGTCTCGTACATCAACACGAGCGTGCCGTCTGGCGGGGTCCTCGACGTTGACGCCCGTGCGTCGTGCGCGGCGACACCTGAGACGGTCGAGAACATCGTATGGCAGACGAACCCGCCCCAGGGCACATACGGCGTCCGGGTCAACTACTACACCGCGTGCGACGAGGGCCCCGTGCCCTACACCGCGACGCTCCGGCGCGGCGGCCAAGTCGTCGAGACGTGGACCGGCACCCTCAACGTTGGTGAGTCAGCCGATCACACCTTCATGGCCCAGTAGCCCACCCGGCCGGCCGCCTCGCTCTCCGTAGCGGGCATGGAGGGACGACACGCAGCGGGCCCGCTCTTCTCAGGAGGAGCGGGCCCGTCGTTGTTTAGCTCCTCCGCCTCGGCGGCTCCGTGGAGCGACCGAGGCGGCGGGGTTGAATCTACCGGCGGAGGTTCTTGAACAGGGCCGAGGCGCCCATCCCGCCCCCCGATGACGCCATCCTGTCACCGCACGAGCGTATCCTCACGTCCCCTCGTTCACCGTGCCATGTCGCCCCCTCCACCGTCCCTGCTCTTGGAGAAATGGTACCGACGTGCGTGGATCGCCCTGAACGCCCATTTCGACGCCTCCCATTCGCGGTCGACTGCCGATCGGTGGATGGTCGGCCTAGCCGCGTTCCTCTCAGCGATAGTCGCCGCCCTCGTCGGGTCCACTCTCGTCGACACGGGAGCGTTGGACGCCAGCCTGAAGTGGGTGATCGTCATCGCGAGCGCCGGCGCCGCCGGGCTGACGGCGCTCGCGACGCAGCTCCAGTACGGCAAGCAAGCGGCGGCCCACCGGGAAGCCGCCAGCGCCTACCAGAAGATCGCTGGCCGCATCGAGCAACTTGTTCTCAGCGACCGCCCCATCACGGACGAGGACGTCGCCGGGATCCGGGACCAAATCGACGACGTCGAGAGCAGGGCGCCAGCCATTCCCGAGCGGTTCCGCAAGCGGTACCGGGACAAGTACACGCCGCTCGGCGCCTGACGCCCGCGGCGGGGGCGCCCGCCTCGGTCGCTCCGGAGAGCCGCCGAGGCGGACGGAACTGACTCAGCGGCGGAGGTTCTCGAAGACCGCCGAGGCGCCCATCCCGCCCCCGATGCACATCGTCACGATGCCGTAGCGCGACCCGCGGCGCTCCATCTCATGGAGGAGCGTCGCCGTCAGCTTGGCGCCGGTGCAGCCGAGCGGGTGGCCCAGCGCGATGGCCCCGCCGTTGACGTTGACCTTCTCCTGCGGGATGTCGAGCTCGCGGAGGATCGCCAGCGACTGGCTCGCGAACGCCTCGTTGAGCTCGATGAGGTCGATGTCCTTGAGGTCCATCCCGACCTGCTTGAGCACCTTCGGGATCGACTCCATCGGCCCGATCCCCATGATCTCGGGGGCCACGCCGGCGACGGCGAACCCGAGCATCTTGGCCATCGGCTCGGCCTCGAGCTCGTCGACGAGCTTCTTCGAGAGGATGACCGAGGCGGCCGCGCCGTCGTTCATCTGCGACGAGTTGCCGGCCGTCACGCTGCCGCCCTGCTTGAACGCGGGGCGCAGCTGGGCGAGCGCCTCCAACGAGGTCCCCGCGCGCGGGCCCTCGTCGGTGTCGTGCGTGTACGAGATCTCCGTCGCCTCGCGGGCGTCGGCGTCGTAGACGGTCTGCGTGACCTCGACGGGCACGATCTCGGCCTCGAACCGGCCGCTCGCGATCGCGTCGAGCGCCCGCTCGTGGCTCTGGAGCGCGAACGCGTCCTGCGCCTCGCGCTCGACGTTGAACTTCGAGGCCACGTTCTCGGCCGTGATCCCCATCGACGTGTAGAAGTCGGGGTCGTCCTCGGCGAGCTGCGGGTCGGGGGCGAAGTAGAACCCGCCCATCGGGACCGACGACATCGACTCGACGCCGCCGGCGACGACCGCGTCCATCTGGCCCATGGCGACGGAGTTGTAGGCCTGGGCGATGGTCTGGACGCCCGACGAGCAGAACCGGTTGACGGTCACGCCCGGCACGGAGTCCGGCATCTTGGCGATCTGGGCGATGGCCCGCGCCATGTTGTTCCCCTGCGGGCCCTCGGGGTAGGCGCACCCGATGATGACGTCGTCGATCATGGCAGGGTCGAGCCCCCTCACGCGCTCGAGCGCGCCGGTCACGGCCGTCGCGCCGAGGTGCTCGGGGCGGACGTCCTTGAGGGCGCCCTTCTTGGCTTTCCCCACCGGCGTGCGCACGGAGGAGACGATGTAGGCTTCGTTGACTTGCATATCTGTAGAGTCGCGTGCCGCTGGCGGACGCTGCCGCCAGCCGACGGCTTAGTTGCGGAGCGGCTTGTTGGTCGTGAGGATGCTCTGGATGCGGGCCTGCGTCTTCTCCTCGCCGAGGAGCGAGAGGAACACCTCGCGCTCGAGCTCGAGGAGGTAGTCCTCGTGGACGAAGGCCGGCTGCGTGAGGTCACCGCCGGTCATGACCCAGGCGAGCCGCTGGCCGAGGTACTTGTCGTAGTCCGAGACGTAGTCGCCCTCGCGGAACTGGTGGAGCGCGGCGTCGAACTGGGCCCGGCCCGGCGCGCCGAGCACGTGGACGTTCGTCCGCACCGGCGGCGGGAGGTAGCCCTGCTCGCTGAGCCGGACGACCTCCTGCTTGGCCACGTGGAACCGCCGCGCGTCGTTCATCACGATGATGGCGTCGTCGCCGACGAAGTTCATCTCGCGGGCCTGCTGAGCACTCTCGGCGACCTTCGCCATCGCGATCTGCTCGAAGTGCTGGCGCAGGACCGACTGGATCTCGTTGACGTAGTCGGAGCCGGCGAGCTCAGCGGCCTTGGCCGTCATCATCGTCGTGCCGGCGCCGCCTGGGATGAGGCCCACGCCGAGCTCGACGAGACCCATGTACGTCTCGGCCGCCAGGACGGGGTGCGGGCAGGCGATCGTCATCTCGCAGCCGCCGCCGAGCACGCGCTGGTGCGTCGTGACCACGACCGGCTTCTCGGCGTAGCGGATCCGGAGGACGGCCCGCTGGAAGCTCTCGATAAAGGGCTCGAGGTCACTCACCTCCCCCATCGCCATGGCCATCACGACCTCGCCGAGGTTGGCGCCGACGGAGAAGTTGTTCCCCTCGTTGCCGATGATCATGCCGCGGAGGTCGCGGTCGTCCTCCACCTTGGCGATCGCCTCCATGAGCCCGGAGATCACCTCCTGGCCGAGGCTGTTCGACTTGGACCGGAACTCGAAGAGAGCGACGCCATCGCCCACGTCGAGGAGCGCGGCCTCGTCGTTCTGCCAGAGCGTGTTGTTCTCGTCCTCCTTGAGGTAGGTCAGCCCCCACTCGTCCGCCGGGCGCGGGTCGGCCTGGTAGTCGCCTGAAGCGGGCGTCCAGACCTCGGGAATGCCGGCCTCGGTGTCGCGGTAGAACCCCTCGGCAGGCACGTCGGCGACCCAGTCGGGCACCTCGATGCCGTCCTCCTGGAGGGCGTCGCGGACAGCGTCGATGCCGAGCGTGTCCCAGATCTGGTACGGCCCCATCTCCCAGCCGAAGCCCCACTGGAGCGCGCGGTCGATGTTCGAGGGCGAGTCCGAGATCTCGGGCGTCCGGCGGGCCGTGTAGCCGATGAGGTCGAGCGTGGTCGACCGGAAGAACTGGCCGGCCTTCCCGTCGTCGGCCCAGAGCGCCTTCAGACGCTCCGGCAGGTCGCCGGCCTTCTTGAACGGCGACACGTCGAACCCGAGCTCCGCAGGGTCCTCGTACTCCATCGTCTCGGGGTTGAGCGACTTGATCGTCTTCCCCTCCTTCTTGTAGAAGCCCTCCTTCGACTTGGCGCCGAGCCGCTTCAGGTCCACGAGCCGCTGGAGGACGTTCGGGACCTGGAACCGCTCGCGGGACTCGTCCTCCGGAATCGCCTCGTAGAGGTTGGCCGTGACGTGGCGGAGCGTGTCGAGGCCGACCACGTCGGCCGTGCGGAACGTGGCGCTCTTGGCGTGCCCGATGAGCGTGCCCGTGAGCGCGTCGATCTCCTCGATCGAGAAGTCGCCGGTCTCGAACTGCTCGACGGCGCCGAGCATGGCGTACGTCCCGATCCGGTTGCCGATAAAGTTCGGCGTGTCCTTGGCCACCACGATCCCCTTGCCAAGGTGGACGCGGGCGAACGACGACACGCGCGCCATCACCTCCGGATCGGTGTCCTCGGTCGGGATGACCTCGAACAGCTTGAGGTAGCGCGGCGGGTTGAAAAAGTGGGTCCCGAGGAAGCGCCGCTTGAACGCGTCCGAGCGGCCCTCGGCGATCTGACCGATCGGCAGGCCCGACGTGTTGGTCGAGATCACCGCCGTGTCGCTGGCGGCCGCCTCGATCCGCTCCATCACCTGCTGCTTGATGCCCATCCGCTCGACCACGACCTCGATGACCCAGTCGGCCTCGGCGATCTTGTCGAAGTCGTCGTCGAAGTTGCCGAGCGCGATCCGGCTCTGGGCGTCTTCCGACATGAACGGGTCCGGCTTCATCCGGGTCGCGTCCTTGAAGGCGCCCTCGACGAGGTCGTTCTTCTTCCCCTCGCGGCCGATCGACTCGGGCGTGACGTCGAGGAGGAGCACGTCGAGGCCGGCGTTCGCGAGGTGGGCGGCGATCTGGCTGCCCATGACGCCGGCACCGAGGACGGCGGCGGTCTTGAACGGCTTGTGGGCCCAGAACGGCGTCTCGGCCGTGCCAGCGTCGGTGCCGTTGGAGGTGAGGGTCGGGGTTTCCATCGGGTCGGAGGAAGAGATCAGAGGAATCGGAGCGCGGGCGGCGCGGGCCGCCCGCGGAAAGGGCTAGACGAAGGCGCCGAGGCCGGTGACGTGGCGGCCGACGATGAGGGAGTTGATCTCGTTCGTGCCCTCGTAGGAGTAGATGGCCTCCGTGTCGGCGAAGGCGCGGGCGACGTGGTTGTCGATGAGGATGCCATTGCCCCCGTGGAGGTCGCGGGCGAGCGCCACGACGTCGCGGCAGCGGGCGGCGGTGTAGACCTTGGCGAGCGACGCCTGCGCGTCGGTCATCCGGCCGGCGTCTTGGAGCTGGCTCAGCCGGAGGCACATGGTCTGGAGCGCCGTCACGTTGCCGAGCATGTGGACCAGCTTGTCCTGGATGAGCTGGAACTGGGCGATCGGCCGGCCGAACTGGAGGCGCGTCGTGGCGTAGCGCTGGCTCCGCTCGTAGGCCCCCATCGCGCAGCCAACGGCCTGCCACGCCACGCCCGCCCGCGTCAGCTTGAGGACCTCGGCGACATCGGCGAACGAGTCGGCCTTCTGGAGCCGGTCGGAGTCGGGGACGCGGCAGTCGCTCAGCGTGATGAGGCCGTTCTCGACGGCCCGGAGCGCGATCTTGCCGCGGATCTTCTCGACGGAGTAGCCCTCGTGGCACTGGGGCTGGACGAGGAAGCCCTTGACCTGGCCGTCGGCCTCGTCGCGCGCCCAGATCACGACGACGTCGGCGAACGTCGCGTTGCCGATCCACTTTTTCTGGCCGTTCAGGACCCACTCGTCGCCCTCCCGCCGGGCCGTCGTCGTGACGCCCCCGGCGATGGCGCTGCCCACCTCGGGCTCGGTCAGGCCGAAGGCGCCGATCACGTCCCACGCGCGCATCTTGGGCAGCCACTCGGCCTTCTGCTCGTCGCTGCCGCAGACGAGGACCGACTGCATCGCGAGGCCGGAGTGGACGCCGAAGAACGTCGCCGTGCTCACGTCGACGCGCGCGATCTCCATCGTGAGGAGCCCCTCCATCACGGAGCCGTTGGGCTCGCGCGTCTCGAGGTCCTCGCCGTAGATCGCGGTCAGGAGGTCGAGCTTCTGAAAGCCCGGGACGAGCACGTCGAGCGGCGTCCGGTCGCCCAACCACGCCTCGTTGATGACGGGCTCGACCCCCTCCTCCATGAACCGGCGGAGCTCGGCCATCTTGGCCCGCTGCGCCTCTGAGATCAAGCCGTCGATGTCGAAAAAGTCGCCGTCGGGTGCGGGCGGCTCGTAGGCGGCGGGGCCGGCTGCCGCGCGTTCGAGGCCCTTGAGCGAGGCCGCGACGGCCGCCTCGTCCATCTGGCCAAACGCGGCCGCCAGCCGGTCGAGGTCGACGCCCGAGGCGGAGAGGGCCGCAAGCGCTTCCGGGGAGGCGGCGGGCGCGGCGGCCGGGGCCGAGGTGCCGTCCCCCGAGGCGCCGGGGGTGGAGACGGTGGGGTCCATGGCAGGGCGGGCAGGGTGACGAAAGGTTAACACTGTTAAGCCGCCCAGGTTCGCCTGCCGGACCGCCTTTCCGTTGGATGCCGCAGGGCGGCAGCCGTTCCGCGAAGACGAGGATGAGCGTCCCCGTCGGCTCCCCCCCCGGATCCACCCTGCCCGCCGGGGCCCACGTGCGGCCCCGACATCGAACGGGGCGCCGGCGACGTCCGCCGGCGCCCCGAGGTGGAACCGGCCGACGCTAGGCGACGACCGAGGCGCCGCCGTGGCCGCTCGACACCGACGCCTTGTACATGTCGTCGATCGACCCTTCGTACTGCTTGTTGACGGCCCCGCGCTTGACCTTCATGGTCGGCGTTAGGAGTTCGTTCTCGACCGTCATCAGCTCGGGCACGAGGCGGAAGCGCTGGACCTGGCTCCAGTGGTCCATGCCCGCGTTGGCCTCGCTCACGAGCCGCTCGAACTCGGCCTGGACCGTGGGGTCCTTCAGAAGCGCCTCGCCCGACGCCGTCACGCCGTGCTGCCGAGCCCACACCGGCAGCGCCTCCATGTTCGGGAAGATGAGCGCCGTGCAGAACTTCTGGCTGTTCCCCACGACCACGGCCTGCTCGATGAGGGGGCTCTCCGTGAGCGCGTTCTCGATGGGCTGCGGGATGACGTACTTGCCCGTCGACAGCTTGAAGAGGGCCTTCTTGCGGTCCGTGATCTTGAGGAACCCATCGGGCGTGAACTCGCCGATGTCGCCGGTGTGGAACCAGCCGTCGTCGTCGATGACCTCGTCGGTCTTGTCCTGCGCCTTGTAGTAGCCCTGCATGACGTGGGGCCCGCGCGTGAGGATCTCGCCGTCCTCGGCGATGGCCACCTCGACGCCCGCGATCGGCGGCCCGACGGTCCCGGCCTTGTTGAAGCCCGGCCCGTTGGTCGTGATGACCGGGCTCGTCTCGGTGAGGCCGTAGCCCTGGTAGGTCGGGATGCCGAAGGCGTTGAAGGCGTTGGCGAGGTCCTGCCGCAGCGCCGCGCCGCCGACCGAGAGCGCCTTCACGCGCGTGAACCCGAGCCGCTCGCGGAGCTTCGAGTAGACCAGCTTGTCGGCCAGGCCGTGCTGGAGCGCGTCGAGGCCGGCCGGCTCCTTCTGGAGGTCGTAGTGCTGGGCCCGGTCGAAGGCCCACCCGGCGATCTTGGCCTTGAGGCCCTCTGCCTCGGACACGCCGAGGAGGACCTTGTCGAACACCTTCTCGAGCACACGCGGGACCGTCGCCATCATCGTCGGGCGGACGGAGGGGAGGTGCCCGACGAGCTGGTCGGGGTCCGAGTAATAGATCGAGTGGCCCCACGCGACGTTCGCGAACGAGAGCATCCGCGCGTAGATATGGGTCATCGGGAGGAACGTCAGCGCGACCTCCTCCTGGTGGCCCAGCGTCGCGAGTCCCGTGAACGCGGCGTAGCTGTTCGACGAGATATTCTCGTGCGTGAGCATGACGCCCTTCGGCTGGCCCGTCGTGCCGGAGGTGTAGATGAGCGTGGCGAGGTCGCCGGGCTCGATCATGTCGCGGAGCTCGTCGGGCCGGTTCGGGGTCGCCGTCCGGACCCGCTTGCCCTCGGCTCGCAGGTCGTCGAGCGTCATCAGGCGGACGCCCTCGGGCAGCGAGGCGCCACTGCCCGTGCCCTCGGCGAGGATGACCAGCTTGACGTCGGGGACCTGATCGGCCCAGCCGGCGAAGTTGGCCAGCATCTCCTCGTTCGTCACGAACATGGCCTTGGCCTCGCCGTGCGTGGTGACATAGACGAGGTTCTCCGGCGCGTAGGTCGTATAGAGCGGGACGTTGACGATCCCCGCGATGAGCGTCCCGAAGTCGGCCATCGCGAAGTACAGGTCGCTGTCCATGAAGAACGCGACGTGGTCGCCGCGCTCCAGGCCGGAGGCGAGGAGGCCGAGGGCGACCTCGTCGGCCGCGTCGCGGAACGCGCCGTTGGACAGCGTCTGCCAGCCCTCGCCGGCCGGCTGGTTGAACCCGGACGGGTTGGGGTAGCGCTCGACGGCCTCGTCGAGGAGCTCCGGGAGCGTCTTGCCGAGGACGACCCGTCCGTCCGTGTCGGAGGGGGCGGTGTGGATCTGGAGGGCCATGGGGCGAAGTCGGTGAGTCGGAAGGGCTTCCGTTAAACGGGGGAAGATCGTCAGGCGTGTCGGAATGTTCCGATCAGCCGACGGCGAACGGCGCGAGCGACTGACGGACGGCCGCGTCGACGAGGTCGTCGCCGGCGAGGCGAACGTCGACGCGACGCGCGAGGTGGAGCGAGACGAGGCCGTGGAGCGCGGTCCAGAGCACGGCCGAGGCCACGTCGGGCGGGCTCGGCGCCGCGAGCGACCCGTCGGCGATGCCGGCCTCGATGGTCTCGCCGAACAGCTCGACGTTTCGGCGGGCACGGCGGTAGTCCTCGGCCGGGTACCGGGCCATCCGCTCCGGGTGGAGCTGGAACATGACCTCGTAGTATTCCGGGTTGTCGAGCCCGAATCGGACGTAGGCCCGGGAGAGGGCGTCGAGCCGGTCCGGCGGGTCGACGGACTCGTCGGCCGCGTCCGTGAGCGCGTCGTGGAGCCGGTCCATGCCCTCCGAGATGAGTGCGTGCGTGAGCGCGTCCTTGTTCTCGAAATGGAGGTAGATGCTCGTCGCGCTGCACCCGACGGACCCCGCGATCTTTCGCATCGAGAGCGCCTCGTAGCCGTCGGCGACGAGGAGGTGTCTGGCGTGGTCGAGGATGACGCGCCGGAGATCGGCGTCGGTCTCGGCGCGGCGGGCAGGAGCGGTGGCGGGGTCGGGCACGGAATCGGGTGGGGGGGACAAATCTAGCCGCTCCCCGGGTCGATGGAGAAACGATGAGACGTCCGGCGAGGAGCCGCCGCCGCCGGCCCCGCTCGACCGACGGCCCACAGATCGTTCTATCCTCGACCTCCCCTTCTCGATCCG
Source organism: Rubrivirga marina (assembly GCF_002283365.1). Lineage (NCBI taxonomy): Bacteria > Pseudomonadati > Rhodothermota > Rhodothermia > Rhodothermales > Rubricoccaceae > Rubrivirga > Rubrivirga marina. Next base: position 3,651,390 of record NZ_MQWD01000001.1, read on the forward strand.
TCATGTCCTCCCCCCTCCCCTGGCGCGACGTCGTGCTCCCGTCCGTCGCCGCGCGGTTCTGCCGCTACGCCGAGGTCTACACGACCTCCGACCCCGCCTCCGACACGTTCCCCTCGACGGAGCGCCAGAAAGATCTCAGTCGGCTCTTGGTCGAGGAGCTGACGGCGCTCGGCCTCGACGCCGAGATGGACGCGTGGGGCTACGTCTTCGCCACGTTGCCCTCTCCCCTGCCTCCTGCCGAGGCGGAGGCCCTGCCCGTCGTCGCCCTCGTCGCCCACGTCGACACGTCGCCGGACGCGCCGGGGGAGAACGTCCGCCCCCAGATCCACCCCGACTACGACGGCGGCCCCGTGACCTTCCCCGCCGCGCCCGACCTCCGGCTCGACGCCGACCGCCAGCCGGCTCTCGCCCGCCACGTCGGCCACGACCTGGTCACGAGCGACGGGACGACGCTCCTCGGCTCCGACGACAAGGCGGGCGTCGCCGCGATCATGCAACTGGTAGAGGACCTCGTACGCGCCGACGAGGACGCCGTCACGATCGGCGAGCGGCCCGCGGCCCGCCCCACGCTCCGGATCCTTTTCACGCCCGACGAGGAGATCGGCAAGGGGACCGACAAGCTGGACCTCGCCCGCCTCGGCGCCGACGTGGCCTACACGCTCGATGGGAGCGGGACCGACGTGCTCAGCGTCGAGACGTTCAACGCGGCCGAGGCCGTGTTCACGGTCGACGGCGTGGGTGTCCATCCGGGCTACGCGAAGGGCGTCATGGTCAACGCCGCGCGCGTCGCCGCCGCGTTCGTCGAGGGCCTGGCCGGCGACCCCGCGCCCGAGACGACGGGCGACCGCGAGGGCTACCTCCACCCGCACACGGTCGACGCCACGACCGAGCGGGCGACGGTCAAGGTCCTCCTCCGCGACCACGACGACGCGGCGATGGACGCCAAGCGCGAGCGCGTCCGCCGGTTGGCCACCGAGATCGGCGAGCGGTTCCCAGGCGCGGGCACGGACCTCACGATCACCGAGAGCTACCGCAACATGCGCTCGTACATCGAGGCCGTCGACCCACGGGCGATCTCCGTCGCCGTCGAGGCCGCGCGGGCGATGGGATTCGAGCCCGAGTTCGAGGCCGTCCGGGGCGGGACCGACGGGGCGCGGCTCTCTGAGAAGGGCCTCCCCTGCCCCAACGTGTTCACGGGCGGCCACGACTTCCACAGCCGGTTCGAGTGGAACACGGTCCAGAACCTCGAGCGGACGCTGGCCTACACTCACGCGCTCGTCCGCCAGTGGGGCGCCGAGGCGAGCGGGGCCGCGGGGTAGCGTCGCCACAGAGGCTTCGCGGATCACGGATCTGCGCGGGCGGTTTCTTTGGGGACCGCTCCGCGCCAATCATGCCGCTCTCCCGCACGCAGACTCGCACGTTCGTCGCCGTCCTCGTCGGCCTCATGCTCGGCCTGTCGGTCCTGGCGACGGTCCTCATCACGCGCGGCTGGGAGAACGAGGCCGTGCAAGAGCAGGTCCGCGAGCAGGAGACGGAGCGGGTGCGGCAGATGCCGAAGTTCTCCGACGACTAGGTCCGCCTCGGGCGGCTCGACGGGCGGCTCGACGGGCAGCCCTCCTCACGCGAGGAGGGGACCTGTCCAGAGACCTCGCGCCCGCTTCCCACCCCTCGCCGAGGCGGGCGGGGTCGCTAGGTCAGCCGTCGGCTGAGGCCGTAGCCGAAGGCCACGAGCGCGATGGCACCGACAGCTGCATAGACCGGCTTCGAGAGCACGGCCTCGCGCCACGACCCGTGCTCGGGCGGGAGTTGGTCGAACGTGTGGACCGTCTCGATCTGCCCCGAGTCGCCGTGGACGACGACGCGGCCGGCGCCGAGCTGGCGGACGTAGCCGGCGGCGCGGTCGACGGCGGCGTCTCGGTCGTCGGTCTCGAACGAGAGCGACGGCGATCCTTCGAGGCGAACGCCCCACCGCTCCTCGCGGGGGACGACGTGGTACACGTTGCGGCTAGGCATGAGGGGCGTGGGGCGGATGGGCTCGGTGTACGCCCGTTTGTACCATCCGGTCCCCCCTGACGGACCCGCACCCATGAAGCGCCTCCTCGCCATCCTGCTCGCCGCCGTCGTGCTGCTCGCCCTCCTCGGCGCCGTCGGCGTGTGGGGCGCGCTGCGCGGCAGCCTGCCCCACCTCGACGGCGAGCACGCCCTCGCCGGCCTGTCGGCGCCCGTGACCGTCGAGCGCGACGCGGCCGGCGTGCCGACGATCACGGCCGCGACCCGGCCCGACGCGGCCCGCGCGCTGGGCTACGTCCACGCGCAAGAGCGGTACTTCCAGATGGACCTCCTCCGGCGGGCGCCCGCCGGCGAGCTCTCGGCGCTCCTCGGCGAGGCCACGTGGCGGACCGACTCGACGCTCGCCGGCCACCGCTTCCGCGAGCGGGCCCTCGCAAGCGTCGCCGCGCTGCCCCCCGACCAGCGGGCCGTCCTCGACGCCTACGTCGACGGCGTCAACGCCGGGCGGGAGGCCCTCGACGCGCGGCCGTTCGAATACCTCGCCCTCCGCCAGGAGCCGGCACCGTGGCGGCCGGAGGACTCGATCCTCGCTGCCTACGCCATGGTCCTCGACCTTCAGTTCGACGGCGGGTTCGGGGTCGAGCTCGAGCGGGAGGCCGTCGCCGCCGCGCTCCCCGAGGCCCTCGCCGACTTCCTCACGCCCCGCGGCGACGACTGGGACGCGCCCATCCAGGGCGACGCGATCGCCCCGCCTCCAATCCCCGCCCCGGACCAGCTCGAGGGCTTCCGCCTCGGCGCCGAGGCGGGCGCGGTCGCCGACCCGCCGACGCCGGGCTCGAACAACTGGGCCGTCGCGGGGGACCTCAGCGAGACCGGTAGCGCCATCGTCGCCGACGACATGCACCTCGGGCTCCGGCTCCCCCACATCTGGTTCCGTGCGTCGCTGGTCTACGGCGGGCGCCGCGTGACGGGCGTGACCCTGCCCGGCGCACCGCTCGTGGTGGTCGGGAGCAACGGCGACGTGGCCTGGGGCTTCACCAACTCGTACGGCGACTTTATCGACTACGTCCGCCTCGTGGACGCCCCAGACCGGCCCGGCCACGTGCTCACCGACTCCGGGAGCGTCGCCGTCGACACGCTACGGATCGACGTGGCTGTGGGCGGGGACGTCCGCCAACTGGTCGTGGTCGACACGCCCTGGGGCCCGGTCACGGCGCGCGACGCCGACGGGACGGCCTACGCCGTGCAGTGGTCGGTCCACCGGCCCGAGGCCACGAACCTCGCGCTCCTCGACGTCGAGACGGCGACGACGCTCGACGACGCGCTCGACGCGGCCAACCGCTCGGGCATCCCGGCGCAGAACTTCACCGCCGGCGACCGGGCCGGGCGGATCGGGTGGACGATTGCGGGGCAGATCCCGCTCCGCGCCGGCCGCGACGGCCGGCGGCCGGTCGACTCGACCGACCCAAACGCACGGTGGGCCGGCTTCCTCCCGCCGAGCGACGTGCCCCGCGTCACCGACCCGGAAGACGGCCGGCTGTGGACGGCCAACGCCCGCGTCGTCTCGGGCGAGGCCCTCGCGGTCATCGGCGACGACAACTACGCCCACGGCGCCCGCGCCCGCCAGATCCGCGACGGCCTCCGCGCCCTCACGCCGCCGATCTCGGAACAGGACCTCCTCGGCATCCAGCTCGACGACCGCGCCGTGCTGATGGGCCGCTGGCGCGACCTCTTCCTCCAGACGCTCGCCGAGGCCGAGCCGACGACGGACCGCGACTCGCTCCGCGTCCTCCTCGACGCCTGGAGCGGGCGCGCCGCGCCCGGCGACGTCGGGTACCGGCTGACGAAGGAGTTCCGCGAGGCCGTGGTCGAGCGCGTGCTCCCCCCGCTGATGGCGCCCGTCCGCGCCCGCGCTCCGCGCGCCGACCTCCCGGCGCGCGACGAGACGCCGGTGTGGGCCCTCGTCACGGAGCGCCCGACCCACCTCCTCCCCTCCGGCCACGCGAGCTGGCAGGCCCTCCTCGAAGACGCGGCCGACGACGTGGCCGACCAGCACGACGTGCTCTCACAGGCGTCGTGGGGCGCGGCGAACACGCTCCGGATGGAGCACCCGATGGCCTCCGCCCTCCCCGGCCTCGGCGACCGGCTCGTTATGCCGGCCGTCCCCCAGTTCGGCGACCAGCGCATGCCGCGCGTCTCGGGCCCCGACTTCGGCGCGTCGCAGCGGATGGTCGTGTCGCCGGGCCACGAGGACCGCGGGATCTTCCAGATGCCCGGCGGCCAGGCCGGCCACTTCCTGTCCCCCTACTGGGGCGCCGGCCACGACGACTGGGTCGAGGGCCGCCCGAGCCCCTTCCTGCCGGGCCCGACGGAGTGGACGCTCACGCTCACGCCCGCGGGCTGACCGAGGCGGGCGGAGCCAGCCCCCTCCGCCTCGGGCGTCATATGGAGGCGGACGCCCTAGAAGCGGACCATCGTCCGGGCCTCGTCCACGCCGTCGATGCGGAGGCGGTAGACGTAGAGGCCGGCCGGGAGGGCCTGGCCGGCGTCATCCTGTCCAGCCCACGTCGCGGTGTGCTCGCCGCTCGCACGGACGCCGTGGACGAGCGTGCGGACGCGCCGGCCCAGCGTGTCGAACACCTCGAGCGTCACGGGGCCGGGCTCGCGGACCACGTAGTCGATCGCCGTCCCGCCGCCGAATGGGTTCGGGCGGTTCGGGCGCAGGCTGGCCGTGTCCGCCTCGGGGCCGTCGCCCGTCGACACGTTCATCGCGAGCTCCGGCGTGGTCCATGGGATCCACTCCGAGAGGTCGGCCTCGTAGGGCGTGGTCGCGACGTCGGTGTCCGCCTCGGTGTCGCCGAGGAGGAACTTGTCGACGAACGCCTCGACCTGCGGCCGCTGGCTGGCCGGGAGCTGGCAGTGGCTGCCCCCGACGATCGAGTACCCGAACCGGTCCGGGACGCCGAGCCCGGTCCAGACCTCCTTCGCGGCCGCGTTCGACACGTCCGCCGACTCGGCCGCGAGCCAGTCGATGCTCGGGTTGTTGAGGACGAGGAGCGCGCGGGGCGCCACCAGCGCCATCAGTTCGTGGTGGTCGTAGGGGAGCGTCTCGGGCTGGCCGCCGAAGAGCGTGATGAACGTCCGGCTGAACCACGACCCATTCGTCCGGTTGAGGCTCTCGACCTCGTAGGGCAGGGCGGCCGAAACGCGCCACGCCGCGGCGCCGCCCCCACCCGGCTCCTGGGCGATCGTCAGGGCGATCCGCTCGTCCTGCGCCCCCGTGAAGAGGGCGATCTTTCCGGCGAACGAGCACCCCGTCACCGCGAGGTGCGACGGGTCGATGTTGAGCTCTGGCGTCCGCTCGATGGCGTCGATGATCCGGCTGATGCCCCACGCCCACGCCGTCATCTTGCCGACGCTGGCGCCGTACGAGTTCCCCTCCGGGTACAGGCCGTAGTACGGCCCGCTTCGGCTCCCGCCGTGCGTGTCGCCCGAGATGTCGCCGACGTTGAACTGGACGGTCGCGACGTCCCGGCCGGTGAAGATGTCGGACGGGAGGCTCCCCGTCGGACCGGCCACGCCGATGACGGCCGGGAACGGCCCGTCGCCAGACGGCACGTTGACTGGCGCCGTCATCGTCAGCGACCGGGTCCCTTCAGTGACGGTGATCGTGAGCTGACCGCCGGCGTAGCTCACGTCGAGGTTCTCATCGCTCGGCGGCGCCGGCTTGTAGCCGGCCTCGTAGTACCCGATCTCTTTCAGGATCTCGGCCCGCCGGCACTGCCAGTCCGAGAAGGCCGTGATCCGGCCGCTCCCGTCGGACCACTCGAACGGGTCCGGAAGACTGGCGATCTCGGGGAGCTGCTGCCAGCCGGGGAGCGGCGGGGGCGGGCAGTTCGCGCCCGTGTGCTCGACGTCGTAGACGAGCGGGACGTCCTGGGCGACGGCGGCGGTGGCGAGGAGCGCGCTTCCTAGGAGCGCTACCAGGGCGAGGCGGGCGGTCATGGTCGGATCTGCGGAGTGGGGTCGGCCGGCGGGGGACCGCAGAATACATCTGATCACTTGTCGACCCCACGCATCCCGTCTGACCTCCTGCGCGTCCAGGAACGCCCTCCGACTGCGCGGCCCCGACGACGGACCGGACCCACCGAGCCATCGACCGAGGCGGAGGCATCGGGCCACTCGGGGACGTCCGTTGCGGAGCCGATGCGAAGCCCTCAGGACGCCGCGGACGGGAGACCCAGACCGGACGGCGCGGCCTCCACGGTAGACTTAGAGCCCCTCCTGCCTGTAGACGATGAGGCTCACCAGGTCCTCCTCGCCGATCTGTCGGAAGCCATGTGAGCTCCCGGTCCGCGTGAGGATCGCCATCCCGGGGCCCACCATGGACGTCGATCCGTTCATCGTCAGCTCGCCAGTGCCGCTCAGGACGTAGCAGATCTCATCGTGGCCCTGCTCGTGGTACCCGATGGCCGCGTTGGAGTGGAGAGCCCGCTTGAGGAAGACCCATTCGAGCCCGGGAGCGTCCGCGAAAAGGGACAGGCCGTCGTATCGCCCCCTCCGTCGTACGGCACGGGCTGGCGCGTCGTGACCTCCTGCGCGGCGGGTGTCGTCAGCATGCCCCCGAACACCGCGAGGCCGACGAGTGAAGGGGATCGTCTCATGAAGACGAGGGGGGTACCCGCGTTCCATGGCACAGCCGCACCCTTCACTCCGGGGCACGCGACGGTGCGAAACGGGGCGATCAGGAGGTCGCTGATGATGGCGGGCCCCTGCCCTCCATCGGCCTCGGGGGAGTGTCGGGTTTGCCTGGAGCCGTCAGTCCTCCCGACACGACGCCCGAGGCTGGTGGAGTCGTCCACGCGAGGCGAACCCTCATGGACAGGACGCGCCGCCCACTGAGTGGCGATTCAGCCGCCACACGCGGCACGGCGGCCGGACGGCGCGGAGGACGCGCCGACGACCGTAGAAGACCGAACGCTGACGCGCCGGGGCGGCCTGCAAGCGCGGGATCGGTCGCCTCGGCTCTCAGTTCGACGGTACGACGTTCGCGTGACGGGCGATCATCCGCCACGTCCCTTCCTCCTTCATCCAGACGTTCGTGAACCGCCGCTGCACCGTCTGTCCCGCCAGGGGGGCGTCACCGGCCGGTACGACCGACTCGGTGCCCATGACGACGACCACGTCCCCGTTCCGACGGACCTCCTCGACCCGCCGCTCGAAAGTGGCGTACCGGATCAGCCCGCGCTTCACCAGATCGAGTACGTCTCCCCGGCTGACGGAGACGCGGCTCTGCGGGTTGTTGACGATGAGGGCCTCCGACCACAACCCCTCCAACGCGGCGGTGTCCCCGGCCAGGACGGCTTGGCGCTCCTCCTCGTCGAGGGCCCGAACGATCGTTTCCTCTGCGGCCCCACCGGGGGCTCCTTGCGCGCAAGAAGCGCTTGAGAGGGAGACCCCAAAGAGGGGGCTTAGCACCAACGCGGCGAAAAGGCGTGCAAGCTGGTTCATTGTATTGCCGGCCGTCCGGGGTTTAGGGGAGAGCAGCCCAACAACTGAGTTGTGCCGCGCGCCAGGTGGCGCCTTCTCGGGCGCAGTGGTAGCCCATTGCCAAGGACTACAGCTGCCCGAATACGAGGCAAAGGCAAAGATCAGGGCAAATCGATCACCGACCCCACACCTGCATACACATAACCGAGGCCAAATACACGTCTGAGTACTGCAAATGCAAGCTCTCCAGTACAGTGGCCTGGCGCAATGCGGCCGATCTTCCACGTCTCACGGAGCGACACGGCGAGCCGTTCAATTTCTCGCTGCGGTGTGGTAACGAGATGCAGCCCCCCGACAATCATCGATATATCCGGACTGTGCCTTTTCACCGAGGCAATAATTTGTTCAATTCCTGGATGAGAACATCCGACTAGCACTACCTGGCCATTTTCGGTGTCGACAACCAGTGACAGCTCTGACGTCTCGCCAAATTGATGAGTATTGGAAACATTCCTAACCAACCAGAAGCCTGGCGCTATCTCTGTACTGTCCGAGACGTGGACAAAGTTCGCTCCAGCCCACGCGCTCCCATGGGGGATCAACCCAGGCAATACGCCGTTGAAGTAGCGCATCTCCGTAGGAAGCGACGAATCAGGTTGCCTGAAGAAGATGGATGGAGTGGGTCCTCCAAACGCCTCATCGTCCGGCACGTAAACCTTGACCGTGGGATTTACGGCTAGTAGGTAGCGAAGCCCGGACGTATGATCGCCGTGACGATGCGAGACTACCACCGCATCCAGGCGACCCAGTTCCACTCCTAGCTGCCGGACGTTCCTCTCGAAACCGGCCGAGTCGTTGCCGGTGTCAAAAAGAATCCTCTTCCCTCCGTACTCGATCAGGGCTGAATAGCCCCAGTCTTGATGCAAGTCTGCGCTCGACCCAAACGCATCAACCAGTACTGTTATACTGCCACGATTACGCAACCCATCTATTGCCGCACTAGCTTGGCGCGCCAAACAAAAACATCCCGAAGCAAGAATTATTATTAGAAAATATTTACGCATTTCATTCACAGTATGTTATTTGGAGATTGACATATACTGAATTATGCCGTGACGCCTAGTCATCGCCGAGTTTGGCGGCCCTCTCTGCATCCGGTGACTGCCGAGCTGAGCCATTCGGTCCAGTAGACCGAGACGTCGAACGGCACCCGCACACAACCGCCCCGCCTTCCACCGTCCGTCCCAGGTGCCGCCGGCCCACTTGACCCGCCGCGCCATGTCCGCCTCCCTTGCACCACGGGGCCGACGACCACCGTGTCCGGCCAGGGGCGTCACTCGCGGTCGTCCATGACCCGTCCCACCGTCGGCGCGGTAGTGGACGCACACGAAGGGGTCGCCGAAGCGGTCCACGAGGTGGCGCGTGCCATGCTTGCCGGGACGGAGGGTCTGCTCGACACACATACGAACCCGCGAAGGCGAACTCCAGCAATGTAGAGCCGACGACCTGACCGCCGATCGTACCGAGGTCGCCTGCCTCGGCGGCACCCCGGGCAGAGTCGCGTGGTCTTGACCGGCGCCCGGGCGCGCGCGGTCGGATCTTCCGGCATGCCGCCCGCCGTCTCCCTCGTCCTCCCCGCCTTCAACGAGGTCGAGAACCTTGAGGACGCCGTCGCCCAGGCTCGCGGACCGCTCCAGGACATCGACCCCGCCTGGGAGCTTGTGATCGTGGACGACGGCTCGGACGACGGGACCGGCGCCCTGGCCGACCGGATCGCCCTGGCCGACCCGCACGTTCGCGTCGTCCACCACGCCGAGAACCGCGGGAAGGGCGTGGCCCTCCGGAGCGGCGTCGCCGCGGCCCGCGCCCCTGTCGTCGCCTACACCGACGCCGACCTCCCGTTCGACATGGAGGCGTTGGGGCGCGCCCACGCCCGCCTCGTCGAGACTGGCGCCGACCTCGTGGCCGGCCTCCGCACCAACCGCGAGCAGTACTCGCTGCGGCGGCGCGTCCTCTCGGGCACCTACAACGCCCTCTTCCGCGCGCTCCTCGGCGTCCCCCTCGACGACGTCGGGTTCGCGCTGAAGGTCATGCGGCGGGAGACGTTCGAGCGGGCGGACCTCCAGAGCGACGGGGGCTTCATCGACGCCGAGTTGATGGCGTGGGCCCACCGCTCCGGCCTCTACATCGAGCGGGTCGGCGTCGAGTTCACGCCGCGCGTCCGGGGCACGTCGACGATGGCCGAGCCCGCGTCCGTGGCCGGCATCCTGCGGGACCTCATGCTGTTCCGGCTGGGCCGCCTCCGCCCGCGCCGCGCCGCGCTTCCCCGCGAGACCCCGGCATGACCGATCGGCTCCGCCGCCTCGGTCCCCCCCTGTTCGTCGTCGTGGGGCTGGCGGCGGCCGTCTACTGGCGCGTCGGCTACGCGTACGGCGTCGGCGACCACGAGGAACTGATCCCCCAGCTGCTCCGGCTCCTGGACCCGTCGCTGTACCCGCGCGACCCGTTCCTCGTCGCCGAGGAGCAGGCGTTCAGCGTCCGGTTCGTATGGCTCTGGACGCTCCGCGCGGCGTGCCTCGTGGTGCCGCCGCCCGTCGCCGTGTTCGGCTTCAGCGCCCTCGCGTGGGCCGCCGTGTGTGGGGCCGCGTTCCGGCTCGTGGCGACGCTCGTCCCGAGCCGCGCCGCCGCCGCGCTCGCCGTGCTCGCGGCGATCGCCACGATCTACTGGACGCCTGGGAGCAACGCGCTGTGGTCGGCCACCTACGCCCCCGAGTCGATCGCGTGGGCGCCCGCGCTCTGGGCCGTCGCCGTGTTTTTTGAGGACCGGTGGACGCTCGCCGCCGTCCTCCTCGGCGTGACAGCCTGGATCCAACCCCTCATGGGCCTCCAGCTCGGGCTGATGCTCGGCCTCGTCGCCCTCTGGCAGATGGCCGACGGCGCCCCCCTCGGCGCGCTCCGCCGGGCCGTCGCGTTCGGCGCCGTCGTGTTCGCCGTCGCCTCCCCGATCCTCGTCCCGACGCTCCTCACCCAGGTCGGCGCCGAGCCGGTCCCCGACGACGGCCTCTCGACGTTCTTCGTGACGGCGTGGCTCCGGCAGGCGCACCACTACCTCTGGACCGCCCAGCCGGTCGGCACGCTCGTCCGGTTCGCCGTGCTGATCGCCGCCGGCGGGGTCGGCCTCGGCGTGCTCCTGCGGGGAGCCGGCCCGGCCCAGGAGTCTCTCGAGGCGGGCGGAGTCGTCGGTGGGCCCCGGCCGCGGCACATCCGAGTCGCGGCGCGGACGCTGGCCGTGATCGCCGCGCTCGTGGCCGTCTACGTCGCCATGACGGAGGGCGCCGAGAGCCTGACGGTCGCCAAGATGCAGTTCTTCCGCCTGACGCTCGTGGCGAAGCTGATCCTGCTCGCGTGGGCGGCGGGCGCGGCCGTGGCGGTCCTCCCTGCTGGTGGGCGGGTCCGGGCTGAGGCGCTGTTCAACAGCGCTGCCCTCGGGTGGAGCGTCTCCTTGGGCCTTCTTGCAATAACGGTTTTCCTTGTCGTCCTCGACGTCGGCCGCCCCGGCGCCCTGTGGGGACCGCGCGCCCACCGCGAGGCCGCTGTTTACCCCGCCGAGCGCTGGATCGCCGAGCACACGCCCCGCGACGCCGTCGTCCTCGTCCCCCCCACCACGACGACGTTCCGCGTCCACGCCCGCCGCGCCGCTGCCGTCAACTTCAAGCCGACGACGTTCCGCGACGCCGCCATGCACCGGTGGCTCGCGCGGATCCTGACGGTCGCCCCGACCGACCTGCCCGCCCGGAGCGGCGGCCTCGACGCGGTCGTCGCGTGGCGCGCGTCCCTCGACTCGGCCTATGCCGCCCACACGCCCGCCGAGTGGTCCGCCCTCGCGGAGACGTTCGACGCCGACTACGCCCTCGTCGACCGCTCCATCACGCCGACGCCGCCCGCCGGCGCTCCCGCGTTCGCCACCGACCGCTGGGCTGTCTACCGGCTGCGTCGGTGAGGCGATCTGCCGAACACAGGGGAGCGAACGCGCCCCACGCCGATACGACACGCGGCAGGGTTGATCGGCCGCCCTACTTCCCTACTGTGTCATCCTGAGCGAGCGCAGCGAGTCGAAGGATCTCTGGTGCGACTGGATCTCAAGCTGACGCCGAGAGCGCGCATCGAAGCCATGCTCGCCAGAGACCCTTTGACTCCGGGCTACGCCCTCCGCTCAGGATGACACGCGGACGGAGCACGGACGACTCAGACGCCTCCGCCCGCCTCGGGCGGCTACCCGAGGCGGACGGCGCGAACGTCTGTGGGCCCCGGCGCTATCCTCCGGGATGGACCTCTCGCTCGACATCCGGACGGCCCAGAACGTCCCCCTGGCGCTTGAGCCGGCGAGCCTCGGCCAGCGCATCCTCGCCACGCTCGCCGACGGCGTGATCGTGATCGCATGGTGGATCCTCGTCCCGGTCGTCCTCGCGGCGCTCGGCGTAGACCCCGGGACGGCCGTGATCGTCGTGGTCTACGTCCTCCCGCCGTTCCTCTACCACCTCGCCTTCGAGGTCCTCCTGGAGGGCCGGACGCCGGGCAAGCTCCTCCTCAAGACGCAGGTCGCCCGCGTCGACGGCGCGCAGCCGACGCTCGGGCAGTACCTCCTCCGGTGGCTCCTCCGGTTCATCGACGTGACCGCGTCGAGCGGCGTCGTGGCCGTGGCGACGGTCGCGCTGACGCAGAAGTCGCAGCGCCTCGGCGACCTCGCGGCCGGGACGACGGTCGTCCGCCGCCGCCGCGTGCGACTGGAGGAGGTGCTCTACCCCCGGGCGCCCGAGGGCCACGTCGTCGAGTTCCCCGAGGCCGAGCGCCTCAGCGACGCCGACGTGCGGACGCTCCGGGCCGTGCTCGTCCGGCTCCGGCTGTCGTCGCGCGACGCGCGGGCCGTCGCCCTCGCCCGCCGCGCGAAGGCCGCCGTCGAGCGCCGCCTCGGGCTGGAGCCGGTGCGGATGCCGCCCGAGGCGTTTTTGAAGGCCGTCGTCCGCGACCACGTCTTCTTGCTGGACCGGCTGGCGGGCGGAGCCGTCGAGGCCCAGGAGCCCGACGACGATCGTGTGGCCTGAGAGCCGCCCGGTCCTTCGCGGAGCCACCCCTCCTCAGGGTGTCTCGTGGACGCACAGGGGGCCCCTACGCCCGCACGTCTCCGACCCCGCGGATGCTCTCCCGCAGCACGTCACCCGAACGCGGGCCGTGGTTCATGACGAGGTCCAGCACGCCGAGGCCGGCGACGAACCCGTCGTGCGTCTGCCGCCGCTCCCGCTCCTCGAACCGGAGCACGCGGACGCGGACGCCCGCCGGCACGGACTGGCGGTCCGACTCGGCCGACTCCGGCAGCGTCAGCAGCGTGTCGACCTCGGCCGCCTCGGCGACGCCGCGGAGAGAGTCGGGCGCGTTCGGTAGCTCGGAGGCGCGGCCGATCTCGACCGGCGCCTTGAGCCACCGGGCCGTGAAGGCGACGGAGGCCGCGGCGACGTCCGCCAGCGAGCCGGGCGTGGCGAGGACCGCCTCCCACTCCGGCGCGACGTGCTCGTAAAACGGCGCGAGCCCGTACGCCGCGCGGAGCGCGTGGGCGTAGCGCCGCCGCCAGCCGTCGTCGACGACCTCGACCTCGGCGAGCGGTTGGCCGAGGCCGGCGTGGCGGCGCGGGACCGTCAGCCACTGGCGGCCCTGGCCCGTCCGGATCCGCGTCCGGTTGTGGCCGCCCTGGCGCGAAAACGGGAACGTGTCGGCCAGGACGAACCGGTCGGCCGCGAGGAGGAGCGCGGCGTACTCCAGGCGGGGAGCGAACTCGGGCGGGCGGATGGCCGTCACGGCGGACTCAGGAGGTTCACGAGCGGAACGCCGACGATCTTAGCGCCGTCCGCGCCTCCCCATCCCCCATCGTGCCCCGCGCATGACTTCGCGCCGCGTCTTCCGCCTCACGTTCGGCCTGTTCGCCGCGACGATCGTGTTCGCCATCCTCGGCACGCTGTCGCTCTACATCGGGCCCGTGCGGGAGTTCTTCCTGCCCTACTACGAGACGCTCGTGGCCGCGCCGACGTGGACGTACATGGCGCTCCTGCCGGTCGTCTCGCTCGCGCTCTACTGGGAGGACCTGGGCGTCCGCCGCTCGCTCCTCTTTTTGCTGGCGGCGAGCGTGATCGGCGCCGCGTCGGAGCTCCTGGGGACCAACTTCGGCATCCCGTTCGGGGAGTACCACTACACCGACCGGCTCGGGGCCAAGATCCTCGGCGACGTCCCGTACTTCATCCCGACGAGCTGGTACGCGCTCGGCGTGCTGAGCTACGACCTCGCGGGGCGCCTCGGCGGCGGGCGGGTCGCGCGCGCGCTCGGCACGGCCTTCTTCATGGTCGTGTGGGACGTGTCGCTGGACCCGGCGATGAACCAGGGCGGCGGGACGTTCGTGTTCTGGGAGTACCCGGGCGGCGGCCCGTTCTACGGGATGCCGTGGGTGAACTGGGTGGGCTGGGCCGTGACCTCCATCGCGATCTCGTTCGCGTTCGACGCGCTCGGCGGGATGACGCCGGCCCCGAGCGCGTTCGTCGCGCGGTGGGCGCCCGTCGTCTACGCCGTCAACGTGCTGTTCCCGATCTCGATCTGCCTCCTCTACGGCCTCCCCACTGCCGGCGTCATCGGCATCGCGACGCTCGCCCTCGCCCTCGCGCTCGTGCGCTGGCGGACGCCGAGCGCTCGGGGTGTCGCCGTGGTCTGATGGAGATCGCCTCGCCCCTGCTCCCGACGCTCGCGCCGGCGACCCGGAAGGGCTTCGCGGCGCCCGAGGCGCCGCCCGAGGGCGCGACGCGGCGCGAGGAGGACCGCTACCTCCGCCGCGCGTTCCGCCACCACAGCCGAACGTTCTCGCTCGCCACGCGGCTCCTCCCCCGCCCCGAGCGCCTGCCCGTCGCCACGCTCTACCTCTACTGCCGGACCGTCGACTCGCTCGCCGACGAGCGGGCCGTCGTGATCGGCCCCGACCGCGCGCTCGCCGAGGTGGACGCCCTCGAGGCCGCGCTCGACCAGACGCTGGCCGGTCGTCCACCGACCGGTCCGCACGCGCTCCTGTGGCGCCGCCTCGCCGAGGTCCACGCCGCCTACGACCTGCCCGCGCTCCCACTCCGCCAACTCCTGGACGGGGCACGCTGGGACCTCCGGGGCCGGACCGTGGAGACGCGCGCCGACCTCCTCGCCTACGCCGACCTCGTAGCCGGCTCCGTCGGCGCCGCGATGCTCCCGTTCCTCGTCCGCGACGACGCCGACCGCGCCCGCCTCGACGCGCCGGCGCGGGCCCTCGGCAACGCGATGCAGCTCACGAACATCCTCCGCGACGTGGGCGAGGACTGCCGCGACCTCGGCCGCTGCTACCTCCCGACCGAGGACCTGGACCGCCACGGGCTCGACCTCGACGCGCTCGTCGACGCCGGCCCGCCCGTCCCCGACGCCTATGCCGCGCTCTGCGAGGGGCTGATGGCCGAGGCCGAGCGGCTCTACGACGAGGGCGGCGCGGCCATCCCCCTGCTCCGCCGCCGCGCCCAGCCCGGCATCCACGGCGCCGCCCGGATGTACCGCGAGTTCCTCAACGGCGTCCGCGCCAACGGCTACGACAACCTCTCACGGCGCGCGGCCGTCCCGCTCCGCCGGAAGCTCCGCGTGCTGCTCTCGAACGACTACGCCGTCCGCCGCGACCGGCTGGCGACGGCGGCCCGGTGAGCGCCCGGCCCGACGGCGCACCCGACGGCCTCGGCGCCCGCCTGGCGCGTCGGTTCGCCGAGCGCGCAATCCGCGGGGAGCTCGACCAGTTGCGCCGCGTCGTCGGCGTCGGCGGCGTCGAGCGCGACCCGGCGCCCGGCCGGCCGCTCGTGGTCTACGCCAACCACCACGTCTACCCCGACAGCTTCTTGCTGTGGCACCTCGTCACGCAGGTCTGGGAGCGCCCGATGATCGTGTGGATGGAGGCGTGGGACCGGGCGCCGCTCTTCGGCCCCGTCGGCGCCCTCCCCTTCCCGGACGGCGACGCCCGCCGCCGCGTCCGCACGATGCGCGAAACGACGCGGCGGATGACGGCCGACCCGCGGACGGCGCTCTACCTCTACCCCGAGGGCTCGATGCGCGTGCCGGAGGATGGCCTCGGCCCGTTCCGCGCCGACCTCGGCCGCCTCGCCCGCGTGCTGCCCCAGGAAGTCGCCTGGGTGCCCGTCGGCGTCCACGCCGGGTGGTGGGGCGAGAGCCGGCCGACGGGTGTCCTCGCCCTCGGGGAGCCTCACGACGCTCCCGACGGCACCGAGCCGGCCCGCCTCGGCGCCGCGCTGGAGGCGGCCCGCGGCGCCCGTCCCGATGACCTCCCCCGTGACGGTGCCGAGGCGGTCGTCCTCCGCGACGGCCGCCCCGGGGCCGACGAGCGGTGGGACCTGTCGCGCCTGGCGCCTCTCTACGAGCGGTGGACGTTCCCGACCTGAGCCGGCGTGAATCGTTCGTGCCCGGAGCTCACGGGAGACGGCCTCCGTCTAGGTTCCCGTTCGTGACGGACGCCCCCCGACTCCCGATGCTCCTCCTGCTCGTGGCCCTCGTCGGCCTCGCCACGCCCGCGGACGCCTCGACCGTCCGCGACTCGCTGACCCACTACTACGTCCGCCAGGACATCGAGGCCGTCGACCGGCTCTACCGCACGAAGGCGCGGACGCGCGAGGACCGGCTCCTCTGCCTCTACCGCCTCTACCCGATGACGCTCGACGAGCGCTACCTCGCCGACATCCCGTCCGAGGACGGCGTGACGTCGGCCCGGGAGCTCGCGCTGATCTCGGCGCTGTGGGCCTACCGCGCGTCCAGCGGTCCGGCGTGGCGGCTCCCGACGTACGGCCGCCGCTCCGAGCGGATTCTGGACCGCGCGCTCGCCCGGGACCCGACGGAGCCGTACGCGCTGCTCGTCCGCGGCCAGGGCCTCTACTACAAGCCCGGCATCTTCGGCGGCGACGTGGCGGCGGCGCAGCGGACGTTCGAACGGCTCCGCCAACGGGTGAGTGGGCGCGGCGTGCCCGGCCTCCACCCGTTCGAGGCCGAGGTCTGGATCTGGATGGCCCTCCGTCGACAGGACGAGGCGGCCGGGGCGCGGCTTCGGCAGCGGCTGCTCGCACAGAACCCGCCGAGCATGTTCCGCCAGTTCCTGGTCGACCCTCCGTGACGCCGTTCGAGGTCCTCCTCGGCACCGTCCTGGCGATCCACGCGGCCGTGGCCGCCGTGCTCGCGATGAACCTCTGGTCGGTCGCCCGCGACCGACGGCGGACGCTCCCGACGGATCTCCCGACCGTGTCAGTCCTCGTCCCGGCGCGGAACGAGGAGGCCAACCTCCGCGCGCTCCTCCCGACGCTCCTCGCCCAGCACGGCGTCGAGGCCGAGTTCGTTGTCGTCGACGACGCCAGCGACGACGGGACCTGGGATGTCCTGAAGGCGCACGCCGACCCGCGCCTCGTCCCCGTGCGGGGCAGCGGACCGCCCGAGGGCTGGGTCGGCAAACCGCACGCGCTGTACCAGGCGGCGAAGCGCGCGACCGGCGACGTGTTCGTTTTCCTCGACGCCGACGCCCAGCTCCGCGACGACGGCGCGCTCGCCCGGCTCGTCGGCCGGTGGGTCGCGAACGGCGGGGCCGGCACGGCGATGACAAGCCTCCCCCGCTACCTCGACCGCGGCCCGGCGGCCCTCCTCACGAGCCTCGTCCCGTTCGCCGTGCTGGCGGCCTTGCCGATCCCGCTCGTCCCCCGCGTCCAGGCCCCGTCGCTGAGCGCGCTCAACGGCCAGATCTGGGTGATGGGCGCCGACGACTACCGCCACCTCGCGCCCCACGAGGCAGTCAAGAACGACGTGCTGGAGGACGTCATGATCGGCCGGTACCTGAAGCGCTCGGGCGTCCGCCTGTACTTCCAGAACCTCAGCGGCGAGGTCGCCGTGTGGATGTACCGGTCGTTTGAGGAGGCGTGGCGCGGCTTCCAGAAGAACGCGGCGCTCCTGGCGGGGGGGAAGCCGGGCCGGCCGGTCACGGTCGAGTTCGTGGCCTTCTTCCTGCTCTACACGCTGTCGTGGGTCGTCCCGAGCGTCTTGTGGGTCGGCGGCACGGCCGGACTGTGGGCGCTGGCGACACTCGTCGGGATCAAGCTGGCGATCGACCGGGCCGGGCGGTTCCCGCTGTGGGTCAGCGCGTTGGCGCCGGTCACGCTCGCCCTCGGCGCCGCGCTCCTGCTCGACTCGGCGCGGGCCCACGCGACGGGCCGCGTCTCATGGAAGGGCCGCGCCGTGAGCTGACCCCGCCCGCCTCGGCGCCGAGGCGACGGGACTCGGATGTGGGGATGGGTGGCGCTCGGGGCCCATCCGCTCCCCCTACTCCGCCTCGGCGACGAGGCCGAGCACGTCGGCGCCGTAGCGCTCCCACTTGGCCGGGCCGACGCCAGAGACCGCCAGCATCTCGTCCTCCGAGGCCGGCCGCGACTGGGCGATCGCGCGGAGCGTCTTGTCGTTGAACACGACGTAGGGCGGGACGCCGTTCTCGCGGGCGAGCTCGGCGCGCCACGCGCGGAGCGACTCGAACAGCACCTCGTCGTCGGCGTCCAGCTCCCCCGACGGCGCGACCGAGGCGGACCGAGACGACGACCGGCTGGTCGACCCGAACGCCGGCACCTCGACGTCGATCGCGTCGCGGTGGTCGAGCGCGTGCTCGCCGAGCGGCGTCATTTCCACGACCGGGTACTCGTCGCCGCCGATCCGCAGGAAACCCTTGAGCAGGAGGTCCTTGTAGATGCCGTCGACGGTCCCCTGCCCGAGCGTCCCCAGCTTGCCGTAGTAGGGGTGGCTCTCGTACTTGTCCATCCCCTTCGCCTTCGAGCCGGCCAGGATCTTCGCCAGCGTCAGCCGGCCGACGGGCCACCGCAGCTTGCGGACGGCGTCGAGCAGGCCGAGCGCGATGCGGGACGCCATCGGGAGTTCGTCCCAGTCCGGGATCTCGCCCGGGGTGCGGTTCTGCAGCTTCGCCCGCTGGCGGCACGCGTCGCAGCAGTCCTCCGGCGACACGAGCGTCTCGGCGTCGTCGCCGAAGTGGTCGAGGATCGTCCGCCGCCGGCACTCCGAGGTCTGCGCGTAGCGGACGATCCCCATGAGGCTCTGGAGCTGGTCGTCGCGGTGCTTGTCGACCGACTGAAGCGCGCGCTTGACGTCGCGGTCGTTCCAGGTCTTGGGCTCCCAGCGAGCCGGGCCGGCGCGGTGGTCGCGTTCCTCGAGCGCGCCGGCGTGCGTGAGGCGGCGGAGCACGTTGGGGAGCTTCGAGGCGTGGACCCCGGTCGCCTCGGCGGTCTCGAGGAGGAAGTCGGCGTCCGAGACGCCCGGCTGGTTCCAGTCGAACGCGTCGCCGAGCGCGGCGGCCTGCTCGTCGAGGCTCGCCGACTGCCGCTTGATGTGGTTCCAGACGCGGCGGAGGTCGTCGGGGCTCGGCGCGCCCTGCTCGATGAACCACTCCTTGAGTTGGCGGTCCTGCGGCGCGTACAGGAGGAGAGCCACGGCGGGGCGCCCGTCGCGGCCCGCGCGTCCGGCTTCCTGGTAGTAGCTCTCCAGTGTCGAGGGGATCGACCAGTGGGCCACGAACCGGACGTCGCCGCGGTCGACGCCCATCCCGAACGCGTTCGTGGCGACGACCGTCTGGAGCCTCCCGCTCACGAACTGCTCCTGGACGTGGGCCCGCTCGGCGTCGGGCAGGCCGGCGTGGTAGGCCTCGCACGGCCGGCCGGCCTCCTCCCGGACGAACCGGGCGAGCGCCTCGCAGTCCTTCCGCGTGGCGACGTAGATCAGCCCGGCGTGGCCCTCGTGGTCGTGGAGGAACCGGCGGAGGACCTGCCGCTTCTGATCGGCCGTCGCCGTGGCCTTGACCTCAAACCGGAGGTTGGGCCGGTTGAAGCCCGTCACGAGGCGGGCCGGGTCGCGGAGGTCGAGCTGCGCGGCGATGTCGCCCTGGACGCGCGGCGTTGCCGTCGCCGTGAGCGCCACGCAGGGCGGGTCGCCCATCCCCTTCCGCGCCGACGCGATGGCGAGGTAATCGGGCCGGAAGTCGTGGCCCCACTGGCTCACGCAGTGGGCCTCGTCGACGGCGAGGAGGGCGACGTTCGTCTCCTTGAGCGTCCGCTGGAAGCTCTTGAGGCGGATCCGCTCGGGCGCGGCGTAGACGAGGCGGAGCCGGCCGGCCCTCAGATCCGCCAGCACCTCGCGCCGCTCGGTCTGGGTCTGCGACGAGTTGACGTAGGCCGCCGCGATGCCGCGGGCCCGGAGCGCGTCGACCTGGTCCTTCATCAGCGCGATGAGCGGCGAGACCACGACGGTCACGCCCTCGGGCTTGAGGAGCGCCGCGAGCTGGTAGACGAGGCTCTTGCCGGCCCCCGTCGGCATCACCACGAGCGCGTCGCGGCCCTCGATCACGGGACGGATGGCGTCCTCCTGGCCGGGCCGCAGGCCCTCGAACCCGAAGTGCTCGCGGAGCGCGGCGCGGAGGGCGTCGGAGGCGACGGTCGGGGCGGTCACGGTCGGGGCGGGAGGCACGGGCACAGGGTACGAACGGGCCCGGAACCGGATCGGCCGAGCCCCGACCAAGAAGCGCGCGGCCCCTGACAGATCGCCTGTCAGCCCGCCGCCTTCACCGAATCGTCCCGCCGGGCCCGCCTCGGCGCGCTAGTCGAGAAAGCGGACCGTCACGCGCACGTCGAAGTCGGCGATCGCGTCGCCGTCGAGGTCGAACCCGTCGAGGCGGACCACGTCGGCCTGGTCGTCGACGATGGCCGGGGCGATGTCGCGGAGCGTGAACACCTCCGACTCGGCCATCGGGTCGTCGCCGGTGGTCGGGTCGTAGTCGAAGAGCGCGACGTAGAGCGGGTCGTCGAGGTCCCGGACGATGTAGCCGGGGTCGACCTCCCAGATCAGCGGGAAGTCGGCGACCTCGACGTTCTCGTACCACGCGCTGCTGGACGACGGCGCGGACACGATGTCCCCGTCGTCGCGCGGGTTGAGCCGGTCGTCGCCGGGGCGGCTCACGTAGTCGACGAAGTCGTCGAACAGGCGGAAGTAGATCTCGGGCCCGTCGCTGAGCGGGTTGTCGCCGTCCCATCCCTGCCCGGCGACGTCCGACAGCGGCGCGTCGTCGACCACGATGCGGAGGATCTCGGCCGAGCGCGGCGGGCCGTCTTCGACGGTATCGCAGCCGGGGGCGATGAGGAGGAGTCCAAGAACGGCGAGCGGAGCGAAGCGCATCGGGGCGGGAGCTCGAAGAGAGGAGGCGGGACGATACGGCCGCGGCGCTCGTCGGATCCGTCACATCGCCCGCCTCGGAGCCGAGGTGGAGGGAGCCGGCGGGGCCGGATCGGGCCTAGCTTCCGGGATGGCCCCGCTCCCCCCCCGCTCCGCCCGCGTCGAGCGCCAGACGGCCGAGACGACCGTCCACCTCACGCTCGACCTCGACGCCGCCGACCCGACCTACCGGAACGCCACCGGCGTCGGGTTCCTCGACCACATGCTCGACCTGTTCGCCCGCCACGGCCGGTTCGGGCTGACCGTCGAGGCCGAGGGCGACCTCCACGTCGACGACCACCACACGGTCGAGGACGTCGGCATCTGCCTCGGCCGCGCGCTCTGGGAGGCGCTCGGGGACAAGGCCTACGTCACGCGCTACGGCGAGGCGACGGTCCCCATGGACGAGGCCCTCGCCCGCGCCGTCGTCGACCTCTCCGGCCGGTCGTACCTGGTCTTCGAGGCCCATTTCGACCGCGAGCGCGTCGGCGACCTCTCGACGGAGCTCGTGGAACACTTCTGGTGGAGCGTCGCCGAGCACGCCCGGCTCACGCTTCACCTCGACGTCCTCCGCGGCCGGAACGACCACCACCGGATCGAGGCGCTGTTCAAGGCCGCCGCCCGCGCGCTCCGCCAGGCGGTCGCCCGCGACGCCGAGGGCGACCGCCTGCCAAGCACGAAGGAGGCGCTGTAGCGGCAGCCGTCAGCGCGGCTCCTCCGCCTTCGCGGCGTCCCACGCCGCGTCCATCTCCTCCAACCCCGCCTCGGCGAGCCGGTCGCCGAGGTCGGCCTCGACGGCGCGGAACCGCCGCGAGAACTTGGCCACGGTCCGGCGGAGCGCAGTCTCGGGGACGACGCCCCGCAGCCGTGCGTAGTTGACGACGGCGAAAAGGAGGTCGCCGACCTCGTCCTCGAGCGCGTCGAGGTCGGCGGCCTCGCGGACCTCCTCGGCCTCCTCACGGACCTTGGCCCACGCGTCCTCGGCCGTCGGGAAGTCGAATCCGACGGCGGCGGCCTTCTCCTGGACCCGCTCGGCGCGGAGGAGCGCGGGGAGCGCGTCGGGCACCCCATCGAGCGCCGACGGCCCGGCCTCCTCCGTCCCCGCTTCGGCCCGCTCGGCGCGCTTGATGGCCTCCCAGTTGCGGAGGACGTCGCCGGTCCCGCCGACGACCTCGTCGCCGAACACGTGCGGGTGGCGGCGGACGAGCTTCGTCATCTCGGCCCGCATGACGTCGGCGAGGTCGAACGTCCCGTCGGTCTCGGCGATGTGGGCGTGGAAGAGGACGTGGAGGAACAGGTCGCCGAGCTCTTTCTTCGTCTCGTCCGGGTCGCCCGCGTCGATGGCGTCGACGAGCTCGTAGGCCTCCTCGATGGTGAGGTGCTTCGTCGAGTCGTGGGTCTGCTGGACGTCCCACGGGCACTCGCGGCGGAGCCGGCGGACGATCGCCACGAAGTCTTCGAACAGGCGCGCGTGGGCGGCGGCTCGGTCGTCGTCGCTCAGCCCGAGGTCGGCGACGTCGTAAGGGAACGGGGTGTGACGCAGGGTTGGCACGGTCTCCGGATATTTTTGGTCTCGCAGGTTACGCCGAGGCTCACGCGTCGGTCTATCCTGCCCGATCCGTCCCCGGACGGATTCCCCGAACGGCCCGCTGGCGCCTCTGCCAGACGGGCGGATTCATGTACCAGAGAGCGTCTCCAACCCCACGCTCTCGCACCCCCCAGCCATCATGGCACGCGGAGTCAACAAAGTCATCCTCATCGGCAACCTCGGCCAGGACCCCGAGCTCCGGTACACCGGCAGCGGCACCGCCGTCTGCAACATGCGCCTCGCCACGACCGAGACGTACAAGGACCGGGACGGCAACCAGGTCGAGACCACCGAGTGGCACAACGTGGTCGCGTGGAGCCGCCTCGCGGAGATCTGCGGCGAGTACCTCAAGAAGGGCTCGCAGGTCTACTTCGAGGGCCAGCTCCAGACCCGCCAGTGGGAGGACCGCGACGGCAACACGCGCTACACGACCGAGGTCAAGGTCCGCGAGATGACCATGCTCGGCGGCCGCGACTCCGGCGGCTCGTCGGGCGGCGGCGACTACGACTTCGACCAGTCGAGCCCGCAGCAGCGGTCGTCGTCCAACGGAGGCGGTGGCGGCGGTCAGCGTCAGCAGCCGGCCCGCCAGTCGGCCCCGGCCCAGAACGACGACTACTCGTTCGAGCCGGACGACGACCTCCCGTTCTGATCGTCGGCCCGCCTCGGCGCCGAGGCGGGCCGGGTTCCGACAGGACGCCCCGTACCGGGCGGCCGCCTTCGGGTGGCCGCCCGGTTCTCGTTTCCCACACCGCGCCCGCGCAGAAGGTCCACGAACGAGGCTAGGCGCCGAAACGTCCGGCCTTTATCTTCGTTGACCGGCCTCCCGCCGGGTTCGCAGGGCTCCGGCCCGTTGTTTCGCCTGGTCCACCCGCCTTGGACCCCGCCTCTAGTCTGGCCCTCGCGGCCCTCCCTCTCGCCGACGTCCTCCCTAGCCCTACGGGCTTGGCGATTCAGATCGGCGCGTTCGTGCTCCTGCTGGCCCTGTCGGCCCTGTTCTCGGGGTCCGAGGTGGCCCTGTTCTCCGTGTCGGCCGGCGACCGCGAGGACCTGGGGGACGACCCCGGCACCGACGCGGCCCGCGTTCGGAAACTGCTCGACCGGCCGCGGCGGCTCCTCGCGGCGATCCTCCTGCTCAACACGATCGTCAACGTCGGCGCGGCGATCCTGTCGACGCAGCTCATGCTCGCGGCGAGCGTGGCGTTCGCGTGGGAGCCGTGGGTGGCCCTCACCGCCAACGTCGTCGGGCTGACGTTCATCCTCCTCGTAACGAGCGAGATCGCGCCGAAGCTGATCGCCAGCCGGCAGCCGGTTCGGTTCGCGCGGACGGTGTCGGGCCCGCTCACGCCGTTCATCCGTTTCGTCACGCCGCTGGCGGACCTCCTGGCCGCGCTCGCCTCGGCGGTCCAGTCGCGGTTCCGGCACGAGGCCGAGCCCCTGTCCTCCGACGACATCAAATCGATGGCCGACGTCGGCGAGGCCGAGGGCTCGATCGGCGAGGAGGAGCGGGCGCTGATTCACTCGATCGTCGAGTTCGGCGAGACGACGGTCCGCGAGGTGATGGTCAGCCGCGTCGACATGCAGGCTCTGGGCGCCGACGCGAGCCTCGACGAGGCGCTCGGGCTCATCCGCGAGAGCGGCCACTCGCGGTTCCCCCTCTTCCGCGAGCACCTCGACAACGTGCTCGGCGTGGTCTACGCCAAGGACCTCCTCCCGTCGCTCGACGGGGAGGGCACGACGCCCGACTGGGAGGCGATCGCCCGCCGCCCGCTCTTCGTGCCCCCGACCAAGACGCTCGACGACATGCTCGCCGACTTCCAGGGCTCGAGCACGCACATGGCGATCGTCGTCGACGAGTACGGCGGGACGGCCGGCCTCGTGACGCTCGAGGACCTGCTGGAGGAGGTCGTCGGTGAGATCCGCGACGAGCTCGACGTCGACGACGACCGGCTGGTGCACGCCGTCGAGCCCGGCGTCTTCCGCGCCGAGGCCCGGATCGACCTCGACGACCTCGCCGAGGCGGTCGGGGTCGAGCTCGACACGGACGACTTCGACTTCGAGACGCTCGGCGGGCTCATCCTCCACCTCGCCGGCGACATCCCGTCGCCGGGCGACGAGGTGCGCCATGAGGGTCTGGTCCTCCGCGTCGAGTCGGTCGAGGACAACCGGATCCTCGACGTCCGGGTGGAGACCGTGCCGGAGCCCGAGACGCCGGAGGCGTAGGGAGGGCCGGGCGCCACGCCGGAGCCCAGGCGGCCCCGGTCGAATCGGGCGAGCGGCCGTAGCTTCGCGCCTTCACACCGTCTCCCCCCACGTGGCTGACAACGACTCGTCCACCGCCGAGCGCGGGGCCTGGAACTCGAAACTCGGGTTCATCCTGGCCGCCAGCGGCTCGGCCATCGGGCTCGGCAACATCGTCTTCTTCGCGTCGAACGCCTACCAGTTCGGCGGCGGCGCGTTCTACCTGCCGTACTTCATCGCCCTCTTCGTGCTCGGCATCCCGGTGATGATCGCCGAGTTCTCGATGGGCACCATGACGGGGCGGAGCTTCCCCATGGCGCTCTCGCGGCTCGTTGGGAAGAAGGGCGAGTTCGTCGGGTGGTGGTCGCTGGGCAGCGCCCTGTTCATCACGATGTACTACGTCGCGATCCTGGGGTGGGCGTTCTGCATGATGGTCGGGGCCATCTTCGGGCTGATGGAGCCCGGCGCGACGGCCCCCTTCGACCCGTTCCTCGAGCCGTCCGCGGCGCCCAACGCCCAGGTCTACTTCTTCGGCCTGCTCGCCTCGTGGTGGCCGATGCTCGCCGTCCTCGCGGTGTGGGGCCTCACCCTCGTCGCCCTCTGGAAGGGGACGGAGACCATCGAGAAAACGGTCCGGGTGGCGGTCCCGTTGATGTGGGTGTTCATGATCATCCTCATCGTCCGCGGCGTGACGCTCCCGGGCGGCACCGACGGCGTGATGTACCTGTTCACGCCCGACCTGGCCGGCATCGCCCAGCCCGACGTGTGGAAGGGCGCCTTCAGCCAGATGTTCTTCTCGCTGTCGCTCGGCCTCGGCACGATGACGGCCTACGCGAGCTACCTCCCGAAGGACTCGGACCAGGTCAACAACTCGTTCATGGTGAGCCTGCTGAACTGTGGGTTCGAGTACATCGCCGGCATCGCCATCTTCTCGATGCTGTTCGCGTTCGCGCTGAACCCGGTCGGCGGGACGCTCTCGCTGTCGTTCTTCGCCATCCCGCAGGGGATCGCGGCGTTCCCGTTCGCGACGAAGGTGTTCGGGTTCGCCTTCTTCTTCCTCATGGTGATGGCCGGCGTGACGAGCGCGATCTCGCTCGTGGAGGGCATGGCAAGCGCGGTCATCGACAAGACCGGCACGAGCCGCGCGTCGGCGCTCGCGATGGTCGCCGTGCCCGGTGTCATCGGCTCGGTCATCACGACGCTCCCGTTCATCGTGGACCCCGGCCTCGGCGGCAACGGGACGGTCGGGCTCAACTTCCTCGACATCCTCGACCACTGGGCCTTCGGCTACAGCCTCCTCGCGGTGGGCCTCATCGAGTGCGTCCTGCTCGGCTGGGTGTTCGGGGCGGACCGGCTGCGGGCGTTCGTGAACCAGCACTCGAAGCTGAAGCTCGGGGCCTGGTTCGACGTGCTGATCAAGTACTTCATCCCGGCCGTCCTCCTGACGGTGATCGTCTGGAACCTCTACCTCGACCTGTTCGGCGATGGGGGCCTGTACGGCTCGTCATACCCACTCGGGCCCGTGTCGTGGTTCCCCGTCGTCATCCCCATCGTCTGGATCCTCGGCACGCTGGGCCTCGCGGCCTACCTCACGAGCCGTCCCTCGGCCGAGGAGCCCGCCGAGCCCGTCTTCCCCGCCGTCTAGCCATGCGCCTCCTCCCCCTCCTCCTGCTGCTGGCGGCGGCGCCCCTCGCCGCCCAGAGCGTCCTGAGCGTCACGCCCGAGCAGCCGACGCGCGGCGAGCCCGTCACGGTCACGTTCAGCGAGCCCGTCGACTCGGTCACGGTGACGTACCGGCCGGGCGCCATCACGGCCCACGCCGAGACGTTCACGCCCGGGACGGCCGCGTTCGAGTTCACGCCGACGCGGGCCGGCGTCGTGTCGGTGGCCTCGGGCGATGCCGCGCAGAGCCTCTCGGTCCGCTTCGTCGGCACGCCCGTCAGCGGCCTCGTGGTCATGATCCTGGCCGGGCTGATCCTGTTCGGCGGCGCGGCGCTCTCGCTCCGGGCGCTCCTGGCCGACGGCCACGAGATCGACCCGACGATGCGGCCGGACACGTGAGCCGGGCGGCTCTCGCGGCCCTCCTCGCCGTCGCGACGGCCTCGGCCCAGCCGGTCGCGCCGCGCTACGAGTCCGTCCGCCTCGGTGATGCCCTGGACCCAGCCGAGTCGGTCCGCGCCTCCACCGAGGCGGAGTGGCCCGGACCGCCCCCGGACGACTGGCTGGGGCGTGACAAGGCGCTCCACGCCGGCGGCTCGTTCCTCATGACGCTCGCCGGGCAGTACGTCCTCACCGACAAGGGGGCGCTCTCGAACGGCGAGGCGTTGCCGGTGGCCGCGGGCGCCACGCTCGCCCTCGGCCTCGCGAAGGAGGTCCTCGATTCGCAGCGTCCCCGGGACCCGCACTTCTGCTGGCGGGACCTCGCCGCCGACGCGACGGGCGTGGGGCTAGCGGCCCTCGTGGTCGGGCTGTAGGTCGTCGCGCGAAGATTGCGATTCGGGCACCCCGGGGCGGGCCGCCGCCGTTAATCTTCCTCCCCGGCCTCCCCCCGCCCCCGTGGACAAACCGCGCGACCACTGCGGCCTCTTCGGCGTGTACAACCACCCCGACGCGGCCCGGCTGACCTACTTCGGCCTCCACGCCCTCCAGCACCGCGGCCAGGAGTCGGCCGGCATCGTCACGAGCGTCTACGACGAGGCGAAGGGCCGGAAGGTCATGCCCGTCCTGAAAGACTTCGGGCTCGTGCTCGACGTGTTCGACAACAAGGACGAGTTCGACGACACGCTCGTCGGCGACGCGGCCATCGGGCACACGCGGTACTCGACGTCGGGGAGCGCGACGAACCCGGCTAACATCCAGCCGTTCGTCGTCCACGACCGGGAGGGCCACTTCGCCCTCGCCCACAACGGCAACCTCTCGAACGCGCGCGCCATCCGCGATCAGCTCGTCGAGAAGGGGACGCTCTTCAACTCGTCGTCCGACACGGAGCTGATCCTCCACCTCGCGGCGCAGAGCCGGGAGGCCGGGCCGGTCGCCCGGATGGTCGACGCGCTCCACCAGTGCCAGGGCGCGTTCTCGCTCGTCATCCTGACCGACGACGCGCTCATCGCGGCCCGCGACCCCAACGGGTTCCGCCCGCTCGCCCTCGGGAAGCTCCCCCCCGCCGACGGCCGTGAACACCCGGCCTGGGTGGTGGCCTCCGAGACGTGCGCGTTCGACATCGTCGGGGCCGAGTACGTCCGCGACATCGAGCCCGGCGAGATCCTGGTCATCGACCGCGAGGGCATCCAGCGCGTGGGGACCGGCGGCGACTTCAACGGCGTGTGCATGCCGCGCAAGGACGGCGTGAGCCAGTGCGTCTTCGAGTACGTCTACTTCTCGCGGCCCGACTCGAAGATCTTCGGCGCGACCGTCGACAAGGTCCGTCGGAAGATGGGCAAGCGGCTCGCGCACGACGCGCCGGTCCCGCACATCGAGAAGGGGGACGGGAAGCGGCCCATCGTCATGTCCGTCCCGGACTCGTCGAACACGGCCGCCATCGGCTACGTGTCGGAGTCGAACAAGATGGGTCACCGGTGCAAGCTCGACATCGGCCTCATCCGCAACCACTACGTCGGGCGGACCTTCATCTCGCCGGGCCAGTCGACGCGGGAGCAGCGCGTCCGGACAAAGTTCAACCCGATCCGGGGCGTCCTCGAAGGGCGCGTCGTGGTGATGGTGGACGACTCGATCGTGCGCGGGACGACGGCGCGCCAACTCGTCAAGATGGTCCGCGAGGCCGGCGCGGCCGAGGTCCACTTCCGGTCGGCCAGCCCGCCGGTGCGGTGGCCGTGCTTCTACGGGATGGACTTCCCCTCCCGCGAGGAGCTCGCCGCCAACAAGCACGGGGCCGTCGACGCCATCGCCGAGTGGCTCGGCGTCGACTCGCTGGGCTACCTCTCGGTCGAGGGCATGCTGGACGCGGTCGAGGAGGCCCACGAGAGCCGCGATCGGTACTGCCACGCGTGCTTCTCGGGGACGTACCCGGTGCCGGTCGAGACGGGCGTGGTCAAGGAGGAGAACGACTGGTAGCTCCGCCCGCCTCGGCGGTTTTCCTGAGCGGAGCTGAAGGGCCGGAGCGGAGGGGGTCGGAGCCTGTCAGGGATCGCCTGACGGCGGGTAGCTTTCGATCCCCACCTGGCCACCGCATGCTCCGCTCGCTCCTCCTCGCTGCCCTCGCCCTGGGGGCGCCCGCCGTCGCGCAGACGTCGGCCCCGGCCGACGACCTCCCGACCCCGGCGCCGACCGAGCGCGAGATCTGGGCCACGTTCACCGACGAGGCCCCGCGGATCGACGGTCACCTCGACGAGCTCCTGTGGCGACGGGTCGAGCCCGTGCGCCTGTTCACGCAGGTCTGGCCAGACACCGGCGCGCCTGCGACCGAAGAGACCGAGGCCTACGTCGCATACGACCACGACAACCTCTACGTGGCGTTCCGGATGCTCGACAGCGAGCCCCACCTCATCCGCGCCAAGAACCTCGAGCGCGGCGGGCGCAACGACCGCGACGACCACGCCTACATCGGCCTCGACACCTACCGCGACGGCCGCAACGCGTACCTCTTCGAGATGAACGCGCTCGGCACCCAGGACGACGCGACGATCACCGACGAGGGCCTCACGATCGACAGCTTCTCGTGGGACGCCGTGTTCCGCTCCGAGACGGTCATCGACGAGACCGGCTGGACGATGGAGGTCGCCATCCCCTTCCGCCAGCTCCGCTTCCCCGAGGGCGACGACCTCGCGTTCGGCCTCATGCTCTCGCGGACGATCAACCGGAAGAACGAGCGCGTCCTGTGGCCCGAGATCGGACTCGACCGGGGCAGCAGCTTCGCCGCGCTCGCCACGGTCTCGCAGTACGGCGTCCTCCGCGGGCTGAAGGGGATCCGCCGCGGCCGGAACCTCGAGATCAAGCCCTACGGCATCACCGGCGCTCAGCAGACCCGCCCCGACCTCGGCCTCCCGGACACCGAGGCCGAGGTCACCGCCGACGCCGGCGTAGACATCAAGTACGGCATCTCGTCCAACCTGACGATGGATCTCACGGTCAACACCGACTTCGCGCAGGTCGAGGCCGACAACGTCCAGATCAACCTCAGCCGGTTCGGGCTGTTCTTCCCGGAGAAGCGGGAGTTCTTCCTCGAGCGCTCGGGCCTGTTCGAGCACGGCAACGCGCGCTCGACGCAGACCTTCTTCTCGCGCCGGATCGGGCTGACGGAAGACATCCTCGCCGGCGCCCGCGTGACGGGGCAGGTTGGGCCGTTCTCGGGCGGGGTCCTCAACATCGAGACGGGGCCCGGGATGGGCGACCTCTTCGGCACGCAGTCGACCAACAACACGGTCGCGCGGCTCCGGACGGACGTGCTCCCGCGCGCGACGGTCGGCGGGATCGTGACGAACCTCCAGACCAGCGACCGCTTCAACCGCGCCGCCGGCGTCGACGGGCAGGTCCGGTTCGGAGCGAACAGCCTCGTCGACGCGTGGGCGACGCAGGTGTGGGACTCCGACCCGGACCTGAACAGCGCGGCCGGCCACGCGCTCGTCCAGCTGGCGACCGACGAGGTCGGGGCGAACGTGGCGTTCACGAGCGTGGGCTCGACGTACGCCCCCGCGCTCGGGTTCGTCCGCCGGCAGGACATGCGGCGCGTCGCCGGCGGCGCGTTCTACCGCCCGCTCGTGTCGATCCCCGGCCTCCCGATCGTCCGCCGGCTGGCGATCCAAACGGAGGGCGCGTACATCACGGGGCAGGACGGCGAGGTCCAGACGACCGAGCTCGGCGCCGAGGTCCGCGCCGACCTGTACCGCCGCGACGTGGTCGGGCTGAGCGTCAACCGCCAGTTCGAGCGGCTGGAGGTCCCATTCGCCATCCGCGAGGACGAGATCGTCGCGCCGGGCGACTACGCGTTCGTGCAGGCCGGGCTCCAGGGCGAGACCGACTCCAGCCGCCCCCTCTTCGCATCGGGCGGCGTCGCGACCGGCGGGTTCTTTGGCGGCACGCGGACTGACCTCGGTGTCAACGCGGGCTGGCGGCAGTCCCAGCACCTCGTGCTCGAGGGCGGCCTGAATCACTCGGTCATCGACCTCGGCAACGGGTCCTTCTCGGCGACGGTCGCCTCGCTCTCCGCGCTGACAGCCTTCAGCCGGACGCTCTTCGGGCGGACGCTCGTCCAGTACGACAACTTCTCGCAGGAGCTCCAGGCCAACGTCCGCCTCGACTGGATCCACACGCCCGGGAGCGACCTGTTCGTCGTGTTCAACACGGCCTACGGCCTCGAAGACGACGCCGACCCGTTCGACCCGCGCCGGACGCTGTCCTTCCGCGACCGCGTCGCCATCGTCAAGCTGACGTACCTCGTGCTGATCTGACCCTGGCCGCCTCGGCGCCGAGGCGGAGGGGGCCTAGCCCGCTAACGGGGCGTCGGCGGCGACGATTCGTGCATGTGCCGGACGCGTGACAGGACGCACCAGGGAAACCCGTATCGAGAGTCGGAGGGAGTGACGACGGCCCGCGTCACGTCCCGCACTCCAGACCCGACGTCGAAACCTACGCTGCCGGGAGGGCCACTGTGGTGCGTCGCCGTGTCACCCGGGCGCGTCCTCCCTCCGTGATTGTCGCCGCAGCGGGCCAGAGGTCGCCGCGGCGGGCGGACGAACGGTCCGCGCCCCTATCCCCACCTTCCTGGCATCATGACTCTTCATGGACAGACCACGGGCGCCTACGGCAGCCCGTTCCGCACCCAGACGCTCGCCGGCGCAACGCTGGTCTTCTACCCCCACGAGAAAGGCTCGTCCGACACGTCCCGCTGGGGCTGGACGTCTCTCGACGCCCTCCCCGATGGCGAACTCGGCCGAACGACCGTCGCCGACGACGGGTCCTACGAGGTGGACCTCGACCTCGACGGGCGCATCGTCGTGGTCGCGGCCGAAGTGAAGCGGCTGACCTACGCCCCGGACACCGACCGGACGGCCGTCGGACTCCTCGGGACGGGCGTGATCACCGGGTCCGAGGACGGCTCCCGGCTCGCCATCGCCCTCCCGCCTCGGGCGTACTGCGACCTCCTCCGCGCGCTCGACCTGTGGCTCGTCGCCGGCCATGTCATCGACTGCTCAAACGCCCAGACGCCGGCCGCCGGCGCCGACGTGACCGTCTTCGACCGCGACCTCACGCAGGACGACACGCTCGGGACGGACACGACCGACGGGAGCGGCAGCTTCGAGGTCTTCTTCCCACGGGCCACGTTCCGCCAGATCCCAGCGCTTCCGCCGCCGTTCGACTCGATCCTCCCGCACGAGCTCATCGGTGGGCCCGACGTGTACTTCCGTGTCGAGCTCGGCGGCTCCGTCCTTCTGGAGGAGGACCCCGCGATGGGCCGGACGTCGGGTCGAGAGAACCGCCCGAACTGCACCTACGTCGAGCTCTGCGTCGAACCGCCCGACCTCCCGACCGACGCGTTCACGGTCTGGACGAGCATCGGCACCGTCCTCGTCCCCGACTCGGCCGGGCTCAACGACTTCGACGCCGACGGATTCGTCGACAGCGGCAAGCTCGCCTTCACCGGCCTCCTCGACTTCCACGGCGACGTGGCCCAGACGACGAGCGGCAACCCCACGCGCTATCGGTTCCAGGCGGCCGAGTGGGCCGACCTGGGGACGGCTCCGGCGTACCCTGCCGACTACGCACCGCTCACGTCGGCCGAGATCACGAGCAAGCCCTACGGCGCCCTCTTCGTCTCCACCGGCCCCGGCCCGTTCGACTTCACGACGACGCCCCTCGCGCCCAACCCGGACGCGAACGGGTGGATCGACGTCAGCCAGGACCCCAACTTTTTCCGGCCGAGCACCTACCCGATGGTCCAGGTCGACACGCGGGTGCTCGTCCCGGCCATCGACACGTCGGGGGGCGAGACCGTCGGCGCGGGGGGCCCGGTGCCGGCACCCCAACAAGACCGGCCTCGGAAATGGTCGTTCGTCCTCGAGATGATCGACGGCGGGAGTGTGGTGAACCAGGCACCGGTCACGGTCCACCTCAACAACTCGGCGGCCTACGCACGGCTCAACCTCCAGGAGCTCCTGAGCAACGACTGCACGCCGATCACGAGGGCGGGCACGGACGTCACGGTCCACCCGATGTTCAGCATCGGGCACCCGTACCTCCGGACGTACCGGATCTGGATGCAGCGCCAGGGCGGCGCCATCGAGGACATCACACAGGACGACCACACCGCCCACACCCCCGTTTGGACCGACCCCGATGGCGAGAGCGGCACGCTGACGCACACCTACGGCGACGCGGCCCAGTGCTCGTACCGCGTGTGGCTCTCCTTCGGCCGACGCCTCACGAACGGCTACGGCGGCCCGGGCGACGGATCGCTCCTGCGAACGTTCTGCACGCCGTAGCCGACGGCCCCCTCCGCCTCGGCGCCGAGGCGGAGGGAGTGGGACGGCGCGTGCACCGTACGTTGCCGCCCCGTCCTCATCCTCCCATGCCGGCACTCACGCTCACGCCCTCCGTGTACCACGGCACCCGTCGGCAGGGGGACTTCTCCTGGATGCTCGGCCAGGACGCGTGGTCCCGCTCGCTCTTCGTCTACAACGACAACGAGTCGCAGTCGGGGGTCTATCTGGACCAGGTCGACGCGGGCACCGTCGACCCCGCGTCGAGTGCGTGCCAGGCGGGGGCCGGCAACGGCGCCATCCGGCCGTACCAGTGTCTCACGCCACCCAGGGCGGCCGGCGTCCCGACGGGCCCTGGATGGGCCGACCTCGACGACGGGAAGGCGGCGATCGACCGCGCGCTGGCCCACGTCCGCACGCTCTTGGAGACCGGCGACTACGACGAGGTGATCTACAGCGCCAAGAGTGCGTCGGAGCCGGGCGTCCTCGGATCGGGGACGTTCTCGCCTCCCAAGGACGTGCTGACGTACATCCCGAACGAGTTGAAGCGGATCGTGGACGAGGTAAACGCCATCCGAGACCGCTCCTCTCTCGGCTAGGCCTCTGGGGTCTCCCCCGCCTCGGAGTGGCTGCGGACGGCGGCGTCCTCGTCCGCCTCGGCGGCCGGCTCGGCGCTCCCCTCGATCTCGTCCTCCGACGGTGCCAGCACGCCGAGGAGGTCCGACGTCGTGGCGAGGATGAGGGCGGCGCCTTCGCGCCGGAGTTCCTCCTCCGTCCCGAACCCGCAGAGCACGCCGACGGCCTGGGCGCCCCCGGCCCGAGCCGTCCGCATGTCGACGGTCGTGTCGCCGATGACGAGACACCGCTCGGGCGCGACGCCCATGGCCTCGGCGCAATAGAGAAGCGGGTCGGGGTACGGCTTCATGCGCGGCGTCGTCTGCGCCCCGGCCACTGCGGAGAAGTGCTCCAGGACGCCGTGGTGTTCCAGGAACGCCCGAATCCGAGACTCGCCACCGGTCGACATCGCGCTGATCGGGTACCGCTCGGCGAGGGCGTGGAGCATCTCCTCGACGTCCGGGACCATGTCGTGCGGGACCTCGTCGGCGGCCCCCGCGGGCCGTTCGGCGCGGCGCTGGCGCTG
This sequence comes from Rubrivirga marina, assembly GCF_002283365.1. Lineage (NCBI taxonomy): Bacteria > Pseudomonadati > Rhodothermota > Rhodothermia > Rhodothermales > Rubricoccaceae > Rubrivirga > Rubrivirga marina. The sequence goes on from NZ_MQWD01000001.1 coordinate 3,685,633, forward strand.
CTCGCGGGCGCGCTCGACGAGGTCTTTGGTCCTCCCCTTGACGCGGGAGAACTCGTCGTCGAGGCCGAGCTTGTCGAGCATCCCGTACGCCGCGTTTACCGGCGTTTCGGCGCCCATCACGAGCTGCCGGGCGAGCTTTGTCGCCCGCCGTCCGCTCACGAACGGGACGGCGTCGAGGACGCTCGCGATCTGGTCCACGAGGTGGTCATCGGTGTCGGCCAGCGTTCCGTCGATGTCGAAGACGAGGGCATCGATGCGGTCGAAGTCGAGAGACATGGAAGGTGAGAGATGGAAGCTGGCAGACGACGCCCTGCGCCTCTTTCCCGTTTCCCGATGCCCTAGTTCCCTCAATACCCCCTCGCGTCGTCGTCGTCGCGGCGGGGGTCGGCGCCGCCTTCGAGGGCGCGCGTGCCGTCGGGTCCGTAGCGGACGACGACGATGTTGGCGGCGCCGAAACGCGTGAGCTGGTCGAGACTCCAGCCGCGCTGGCGGAGGCCGTCGAGCGTGGCGTCGGGGAAGCCGCTCTCGTGCTCGAGTTCGTCCGGGAGCCACTGGTGATGGAAGCGGGGGCGCGAGACGGCCTGCTGCGCGTCGAGGCCGAAGTCGATCACGTTCGTCACCACCTCGAACACGGTTGAGATGATGCGCGCGCCGCCGGGCGAACCGGCCACCATGAACAGCCGGCCCTCCGGGTCCTCCAGAATCACCGGCGTCATCGACGAGACCATTCGCTTCCCGGGGGCGACGGCGTTCCGCTCGCCCTGGACGAGGCCCCACCCGTTCGGCCGGCCCGGCGCGCTCGTAAAGTCGTCCATCTCGTCGTTGAGGAAGAACCCCGCGCCGCCGACGACGACCTTCGATCCGAAGTAGTCGTTCAGCGTCACCGTGAGCGCGACGGCGTTACCCTCGGCGTCGACGACGGACAGGTGGGTCGTCTCGGTCCCCTCTCGTGGGACCGGCGGCGGCGTACCGTGGGTCACGTCGAGGCTTCGCGAGGCCCGGCCCGGGTCGAAGGTCGCCATCCGCGAGGCCACGTAGCGTGGTTGGATGAGCGCCTCGGCCGGGACGTCGACGAAGTCGGGGTCGCCGAGCCAGTGGGCGCGGTCGGCGAACGCGCGGCGGAGGGCCTCGCCCGCGAGGTGGACCACCTCGGGCGACTGGAAGCCGAGGCGGCCGAGGTCGACGGGCTCGACCGCGCGGAGGGCCTGCGCGAGCGCGATCCCGCCCGAGGCCGGCGGCCCCATCGCCAGGACCCGGTGCCCGCGGTACGACGACTCGAGGGCGGGCCGCTCGACCGCGCGGTACGACGCGAGGTCGTCGTGCGTGATGAGGCCGTCGCCGCGCTCCATCTCGGCCACGATGAGGTCGGCCGTCTGACCGCGGTAGAACCCGTCGCGGCCGTCGTCCCGGATCCGGCGGAGGGTGGCCGCGAGATCCGCCTGGACGAACCGCTCGCCGGGCGAGAAGAGCTCGCCGCCGGGCTTGGTGAAATACCGCGCCGTCGATTCGAACGCCGCGAAGTCGTCGCAGTAGCGATTGAAGAGGATGGCGTTGCGGCCGGAGAGGTACTGGCCCTCCGCGAGGCTGATGGCCGGCGCCATCACGTCCGCGAGCGGGAGCTTGCCCTCGGCAGCGTGGGCCGCCAGCAGCCCCGCGACCGTCCCTGGCACGCCGACGGCGCGGTGCCCGCGCTGCGACGAGTTGCCCTCGACGTACATCTCACGCCACGCCCGCTGCGGGGCCGTCTCGCGGAAGTCCCACGACGTCGCGCTCCCGTCGGCCCGGCGGATCACCATGAACCCGCCGCCGCCGAGGTTGCCCGCGTCGGGGCTCACGACGGACAGGGCGAACCCGATGGCGACGGCCGCGTCGACGGCGTTCCCTCCCTGGCGGAGCACGCGGAGGCCGGCCCGGCTGGCCTCGGGGTGCCCCGTCGAAACCATCGCCGAGGCGGACCGGGCGGGCTCCACCGAGTCCGCGACGGCCACCGGCGGCGCGACAGACGGGCCCTCCGCGGCGGGTGACGGAGCGGTCGGGCAGACGGCTCCGAGGAGCGCGGCGAGGACGGGAAGGACGACGGCGCGGGCGAGGGACATTCGCGGAGCGAGTCGAAGACCGGGTTCGGGTGGACAACCCCTCAGATGGCGTGAAGTTGTCACTCCCCTAGACATTTCGGGCACAACAGGTTGCACTCCGCGCTTCATGCTCGCTACATTCGAGGGAGGTCAAGTTCCCGCTGTGGATAACTTTCTAGAGTGGGGACCTGCCCGGGACGCCCTCTCCCATCCACCACCACCCCCGAACGGATGAACCGCCTCATCCCCACCATGACCGCAGCGGCCGCCCTTGTCGGCCTCGGTGTGCTTCTGGTCTTTCAGTTCTAGTCGGCTCTGCCGTCTGGCTTGCGAGCGCCGCCCGGGACCTCCCCGGCGGCGCTCGCTCGCGTTTGGGGGCAAGGGGGCAAGATGCAAGGTTGGTGGTGGTGAGGAAGTCCAGAGCTGGAAGTGCGACGTTTGGTGCCGCCGTCAGCACCCTCACGCTGTCATCCCGAGCAGCGCGAAGGATCGCGGTGGACGCGGCCGGACCGCCCAAGTCAACCGAGGCGACAGTGGGCACGAGACCTTTCCCCCCGCCGCTGCGCGGCTTCATTCGAGAGGACACTGGTGGAGGCAGCGCCGAGCCCGCAGCGGCCCCGCCCGTAGCGGTGCCGAGGTGGAGGGGCTCGATCGGATGGGAGCTCCGTCATGGCGGACGCCGGGCCGGAACCCGCCTGCCTGCACCCCTCCCCCCGCGCTAGCTTCTGGCGTCCCCCCTCTCCGCCATGAGCCCGCTCGACTGGGTCATCGTCGTCCTCGTCCTGGGCCTCACGCTGGGGCTCGCCGCCCGGTTCGCCCGGCGCGCCTCGCGCTCGACCGACGAGTTCTTCGCCTCCGGCCGGTCGATGCCGTGGTGGCTGGCCGGCACGAGCATGGTCGCGACGACGTTCGCCGCCGACACGCCGCTCGCCGTCGCCGAGCTTGTGGCCCAGTCCGGCGTGGCCGGCAACTGGCTGTGGTGGTACGCGGCCCTCGGCGGGATGCTGACCGTGTTCTTCTTCGCCCGGCTGTGGCAGCGGAGCGGCGTCCTCACCGACGTCGAGTTCGTCGAGCTCCGGTACGCCGGTCCGCCGGCCGCGTGGCTCCGCGGGGTGAAGGCCGTCTACTTCGGGCTGTTCGCGAACGCCATCGTCATCGGGTGGGTCGTGCTCGCCATGTCGACCGTCTTCCGGGTCCTCTTCCCCGGCATGACCGTGTTCGGCCAGAGCGAGATTGCCGGCCTCGACGCGCCGACGGTGGCGGTCGGCGGGCTGATGCTGCTCGTCGGCGTGTACTCGCTGCTGTCGGGGCTGTGGGGGATCGCCGTGACCGACGCGTTCCAGTTCACGCTCGCCATGGTCGGGTCGATCGCGCTCGCGTGGTACGCCCTCGACCTCCCCGAGGTGGGCGGGGTCGCCGGGCTCCGGGCCGCGCTCCCGGCCGACGCGTTCCGCTTCACGCCCCGCCTCGGCAACCCGGTCGAGGGGGCTGCGACGCTCGCCCTCAGCGGCGTCGCGTTCGCGGCCTACATGGGCGTCCAGTGGTGGGCCAGTTGGTACCCCGGCGCCGAGCCCGGCGGCGGCGGCTACGTCGCCCAGCGGATGCTGGCCGCCCGGAGCGAGACCGACTCCGTCCTCGCCGTCCTCTGGTTCGCCATCGCCCACTACTGCCTCCGGCCGTGGCCGTGGATCCTCGTCGGGCTGGTCGCGCTCGTGCTCTACCCCGGCCTCGAGAACCCCGGCGAGGGCTACGTCATGGTCATGCGTGATGCGCTCCCGTCGGGCCTGCTCGGTCTGCTCTTCGCCGCGTTCCTAGCCGCGTTCATGTCGACGATCTCGACGCAGCTCAACTGGGGCACGAGCTACCTCGTGAACGATCTGTACCGGCGGTTCATGGCGCGGGGGAAGAGCGAGCGCCACTACGTCGCGGTCTCCCGCGTCCTCACCTTCCTCCTCGCGATCGGCGGGTTCGGGATCGCGACGCAGCTCGACTCGGTGTCCGGCGCGTGGGGACTCCTGCTGAGCGCCTCGGCCGGGATCGGGCTCGTGCTCATCCTCCGCTGGTACTGGTGGCGCGTCAACGCGTGGAGCGAGCTGACGGCGACGGTCGTCCCGCTGCTCCTCGTGGCGCTCCAGCTCGTCGGGCTCGACGTCCCGTTCCTGACCGACCCGTTCCCGACGAACCTGTTCGGGATCGCGGCGATCACGACGGTCGCGTGGCTGATCGTCACGTTCTTCACGCGGCCGACGCCCGAGCCGACGCTCGACGCGTTCTACCAGCGCGTCCGGCCCGGCGGACCCGGCTGGCGACCCGTCGCTGCGCGGAACCCCGGGGTCGAGGTCGACACGGGACTGGGCCAGCTCGCGCTCCAGTGGCTGCTGGGGAGCGCCGCCGTCTACGCCGCCCTGTTCGGCGTCGGGTGGATCGTCCTCGGCGAGACGCTCCAGGGAGTCGTCACGCTCGGCGCCGCGATCGCCGCGATCGCGTTCCTCGTCCGATCGCTGCGGGCGGCCGGCACGCCCGCGCTCGTCAGCGCAGGATGACGACGCGGCCGACGACCGCCTCCGCCTCGGTGCGCGCGCGGACGACGTAGAGGCCGGGCGCGGCCGTCGACGCGTCCCAGCGGAGGTCGGGGTAGCCGACGGCCAGCGGCGCCCGGTCGGCCAGGACCGCGACGACGCGGCCCCGTACGTCGAGGACCTCGACCGTCACCTCGAGGTCGTCGGGGAGTTGGAGCGGGACGGTGACGAGCCCACGGCTCGGATTCGGGTAGATCGGCCCGATCGCGAGAGCCTCCGGTCGAAGGAGCACGTCGAACGTGAGCGCCAGCGAGACCTCAGGCCGGAACGGGTCGTTCGTCTCGATGACGATGGGCTGCTGGTAGGTCGTCGGCGTGAGGGCACCGGGCTCGAAGGAGAGCACGATCTCGGCCGTCGTGCCGGCCAGGATCGCCCCCGACGACGGCTCCGCCGAGGCGACCCAGCTCGGCAACCCGGTCAGCTCGAACAGGAGCGTGCCGCCGCCCTCGTTCGAGAGCGTTACGGTCCGCTCGACCGCATCTGCCCCCTCGATCACCCGCGCCACGAGCGCCGGCGCCCCGAGGCGGGCCGTCGGGGGGACGACGGCCTCGCCCTCGAGGGCGAACAGCTCCGGCGTCACGTCCTGCTCGGTCTCGACCTGGATGGCGACCGCGCCCGGCCGCGACGGGAGGATCTCGAGGTCCAGGAGGACGGCCTCGCCCGGCGCCACCGTCCGCGGCCCGCCGACGACGACGACGTCCGCCCCGCTCGCCGTCGCGCCCGTGACCGTGATCGGCGCCCTGCTCGCGTTCGTGACGCGGAGCGGGGCCGTCGTGGTCACGCCGACGAACAGGCCGTCGAGGATCCGCCGCGGGACGGTCGCGAGGGCGTAGCCGCCGGCGACGAGCGTCGGGCGGTAGGTCGCCACCATCGCGTCGGCGCGGGTGCGCTGACCGCCGGTGAACTCGGTCATGCAGGCGTCGTCCGAGTAGTCCATGTAGTTGTGGATCGGATCGAGGCCGGGGTCGGTGGGGCACGAGTCGGGCGGCGGCGACGGGCAGCCGGACGTCCCGCGGAGCTGCTGCGGCGTGTCCTCGACGCCGTCGTTCGAGGCCGTGCACCCGCCCGAGAACGTGTGGTAGAGCCCGAGCCAGTGGCCGACCTCGTGGGTCCCCGTGTGGCCCAGGTTGTAGGGCGCCGCGTCTCCGCCCGGCAGCGACTGGTCGAGCAAGACCACGCCCTGGTAGGGCTCGGCCTCGTCGTAGAGCTCCGGCAGCGTGGCCCACCCGAGGTAGTCGAGCCCGAGCGACGCCGTGTAGAGGTTGAGCACGCGCGCCGGGTCCAGCCCGAGCGCGTCCTTCATCCGGATCTCCGCGAACGAGCCGAGCACGAGGTCCTCGTACCACTCGGCGTTGTCGACCCGATTCACGAGCGCGAGGGCGAAGCGGACGCCGAACCCGGCGAACGCCGAGTTCAGCGTGTCGATCTGCGCCTCGACCCACGCATCGGGGACGTTCCCCTCCTCCACCGTGAGCCCCGACCGGAGCACGTGGACGGCGACCGGCACCGTCACCGACTCCAACGCCCGCCGCTCGAACGCGCCCTCGGCCCGGTACGCGCTGACGACCCGTTGCGTCGCGAGGGCCTGCGAGATCGTCGGCTCGGGCGTGGCGCACTGCCGCGGACCCATCGTGAGCGTCTGCGCCGCGGCGCCGAGGCTCACGGCGAGGAGGAGAACGAAGGCGAGCGCGAGGCGCACGGGCGACGTGGGAGGCACAGATCAAGCTACGCCCCACCCTCGTCGGTTCGTGCCCGCGCAGACTCGGCGAAGCCGGAACCCAGGGCCCGCCCGGCCCATCCCTCCCACTCACACTCCCGAGAAGATCCCATGCCCGCCCAGCCCGGAGACCAGGTCTCCGTCCACTACGCCGGCCGCCTCGACGACGGCACCCCGTTCGACTCGTCGGAGGGCCGCGAGCCGCTCCAGTTCACGCTCGGCTCCGGCCAAGTCGTCGCCGGCTTCGACGAGGCCGTGACCGGCATGGAGGTCGGCGAGGACAAGACGGTCCGGCTCGATCCCGAAGCCGCCTACGGCGAGCGCCGCGACGACCTCGTCCTCGAGGTCCCCAAATCGGCGTTCCCGGACGACGCCACGCCGTCGGTGGGCCAGGGCGTCCGCCTCGGGCTCCAGGGTGGCGGGGCCGTCGAGGCCCGCGTGGTCGAGGTCGAGGACCAGTCGGTCACGCTCGACGCCAACCACCCGCTCGCCGGCCAGGCCCTCACGTTCGACCTGACGCTGGTCGACGTCGCCGACTAACCTCGGGCTTCCCCCCTGCTCCGCCGCGCCTGGGCCTCGTCGCCCGGCGCGGCGGCGACCTGTCGGCCCGCCTCGGCGTCCCTCCGGACCTACCCGTGCGGCGGGAGCGCCGGACGGACGGCGCGACGCCCTGGAGTCGGCGTCGGCCCATCAGCCTCGGGCTCGCGCCGACGGCGGAAGCCCCAGAGGCTCACGACGGCCGGGACGGTCAGCGCGAGCCACGAGAGCGCGTCGCCCCACCCGTCGGCCACGAGCGCGGCGACGAGTCCGACGAGGCTCAGCACGCCGAGCACGACGGGGCCCCCCCAGATCTGCGAAGGCGAGAGAACGCGGCTCATGACCGGGCGGGCTGGACGACCGAGGCGGACGACGTGACGGTCTGGGGCACGTCGCCGGCCGCCCCGTCGCCCCGCGCGTTCCGGAGCCAGTCGTCGAACGTGACGTTTCGCTTTTTCAGCCAGAGGTAGACGCCGCTGCCCAGCACGACGATCGCGAGGACGTCGAAGAGCGCCCACAGGACTTTGAGCGGCAGCCCGCCATAGTTGCCGAAGTGGAGCGGCTGCGAGACGAACAGGACCTGGGCGTACCACGGCATCGACGACACCTCCAGCACCTCGCCCGTCGCGGCGTCGACGAGGACAGCCGTGAACAGCCGCGCCGTCCGCGCCTCCTCGCCGACCATGAACGCCGTGAAGTGGTGCGGGCTGGCGAACTCGTTCCCCGGGAAGGCGAGGAAGCTCAGGATCTTGCCCGGCGTCTCGGCCGACGCGTTCTCGAGGACCGTGTCGACCGAGACGAGGTCGGTCACCGGCGGCTCGTCGGGCGCCGCGTGCTTGGAGGTCATCTCCGCCAGTTCCGTCGCCTGCCACGTCTGGAAGATGGGGATCGCGAGCGCGTTGATCGTCCCCGTGAACCCGACCACGAGGAGCCACACGAGCGTGGCGACGCCGAGCAGGTTGTGGAGGTCGAGCCACCGCAGCCGCGGCGTCTTCTCGCGGACCGTCCCGAACCGGAGCTTCCGCATCACGCGGCCATAGAGCACGACGCCCGAGATCAGCGACAGCACGAGGAAGATCCCCATCGAGCCGAGGAACAGCGTCCCCTTGAGCCCGGCGTAGAGGTCGACGTGGAGCCGCTCCATGACCGTCATGAAGCCGCCCTTCTCGAGGGGGTACACGTTGAGGTGCTCGCCCGTCCGCGCGTCGTACGTGTCGAACACGTTGATCGTCGAGCCCTCGGGCGACTCGCCCATCCGGATGAACACGACGTTCGGGTCGTCGGGGTCGCCCACGACGAACTGCATGTGCTCGTCCGGGTAGCGCGCCTGGGCGTCGGCGATCATGCCGTCGATCGAGGCCCGCTCGGCCGGGACCTGGGCCAGCTCCGGCGGGTCGACGCTGTTGCCGAGCGCGTGGTCGATCTCGTGCGCGAAGATGAGCGGGAGCCCCGTCACGCACAGGAGGAGCAGGAAGAGCGTGCTCACGAGGCTCGTCCACTTGTGGACGAGGAACCAAGCGCGGAGGGCGTTGGGGCTCAGCATGGTCGAAGTCTGGATACGGGCGTGGGGGCGCCCCCGCGAGTCGCCCCCCTACGAGGGCGCCCGCTAGAAGCGGACCGAGAGGCCGGCGCTCACCTGGCGGCCCGCGCCGAACGTCACGAGCGTCGAGTTCCGCGCGAACGCCGAGGCCACGTAGGCGTCGTCGAACACGTTCTGGACGTTGACCGCGAGGCGGACGGGCGCGAACTCGTAGTACACCGCGGCGTCGGCGAGGGTCGTGGCGGGCGCCTCGATCGTGTTGGCCGCGTCGCCGTAGCTGGACCCGACGTGCCGGACGCCGGCACCGAAGCCGAGGCCGGCGAGGGGGCCGCGCGGGAGCGCGTAGTCAGCCCAGAGCGAGGCGGTGAGTGAGGGGATCTGCGTCGGCCGCATCCCGAGCTCCGCGGCGTTGCTCGTCTCCGTGATCTCGACGTCGAGAAGCGTGAGCCCCGCCGTCACGTCGAAGCCATTCACGAGGCTCGCCACGCCCTCGACCTCGACGCCCTGCGAGCGGACCTCGCCGGTCTGGACCTGGAGGAACGTGGTCGGGTCGTACTGGAGGAAGTCCTCGCGCGTGAGGTCGAACAGGGCGACGGTAAAGAACCCGTTCCACGTCGGCGGCTGGACCTTGACGCCGGCCTCGAGCTGGCGGCCGCGCTCGGGCGAGAACGGCTGGCCCTCGGCGTCGAGGCCGATCTGCGGGAGGAAGGACTCGGCGTAGCTCGCGTACGGCGCGACGCCGTAGGGCAGCTTCACGATGAGCCCCGCGCGGCCGGTGAACGCCGCGTCGTCCTGCTCCGTCACGGCGCCGTCGGCGAGGAGGTTCGTCGTCTCCGTCCGCGCCCAGTCGTAGCGGCCGTTGAGCGACAGGATGAGCCGCTCGGCCACGTCGAACTGGCCCTGGAGGTAGACGCCCGTCTGCGCCTGCTGCGTCTCGGAGTCGGCGAAGACCGGCGCGTCGTCCACCGTCTGGTCGTAGTCGGGCGCGAACAGGTCGAGCGACGGCGCCCCGCCGAACGTCTGCTGAAGCCCGACGTCGAGGAGCTGGACGTCGAGGCCGGCGAGGACCGTGGCGTCGACCGCCCCCACCTCAGTCTGGGCGCGGACCGAGTTGTCGAGCGCGAGCCCGTCGAGCGAGCCGAACGTCCCGAACAGCGACCGCGTGAGGGTCCGGCCGTCGTCCATGAGGCCCGTCGAGTAGACCGTCACGTCGTCGAGCTCGGACGAGTAGGCGCGCGTGTTCTGGCGGAGCGTCCAGGTCTCGCCGACGCGGTGCTCGAAGAGCGAGCTGGCCGACCACTCGTTCCGGTCGTACCGGTCGACGCCCGGCGCGCCGGTGTAGAACTCCGTCGGGACCTCCCCGAGCGCGTTGTCCTCGAGCGTGCCCTCGATGGGGAGGGCCTGCGAGGCGCCCGTGTCGTCGAACTGGGCGTGGCCCAGGACCGTCCAGTTCGTCGCCGAGGTGGGCCGCCACGACAGGGCGGGCGCCACGAACAGCCGGTCGTTGTCGACGAACTCGACCTGCGTGCCGCTCTGGCGGGCGAGGCCGGTGAGGCGGTACGTGAACCGGCCGGCGGCGTCGATGGGACCGGACACGTCGGCCTGGGCCTGGAGCCGGCCGAAGGAGCCGGCCTCGACGGTCGCCTCGCGCTGGTCGACGAGCGTCGGCCGCTTCGACGAGAAGGCGACCACGCCGCCCGGGCTCCCGGCGCCGTACAGCACCGAGGCCGGCCCGCGGAGCACCTCGATCCGCTCCATCCCGTACGGCTCGACGTTGTAGCCGACGGCGTAGTTCACGTTGCGGAGCTGGAGGCCGTCGCGGTAGAGGCCCGTCTGGGTCGCGTCGAACCCGCGGATCTTGAGCCACGTGAACCGGGGCTCGAAGCCCCACGCCTCGCCCTGGATGCCGGGCGTGTAGCGGAGCGCCTCGGCGAGCGTCGTCGCGTCCTGGACCTCGAGCTGGTCCTGCGTGATCACCGAGACCGACTGCGGCGTCTCGAGCGGCGCCGCCCCGATCTTGCTCGCCGACGACAGCGCGGTCGGCACGAACCCGCCGCGACGGCTCACGACCGTGATGGCGCCGAGGCTCTCGGTCTGCTCCGAGAGCGCCACGTCGAGCACCACGCGCTCGCCCTCGAGCACCTCGACGGTCCGCGAGACGGGCTCATAGCCGACGAGGCTCACGCGGACCGTGTGCGTGTCGACGGGGACTTCCAGGATGGTGAACGCCCCGGCCGGACCGGACGACGTGCCGGTCGTGGTGCCGGCGAGGACGATGGTCGCGCCCGGCAACGGCTGCTGCGTGTCGGCGTCGAGGACGCGGCCGGCGAGGGTGCCGGTCTGGGCGAACGCGGCGAGGGGAGCGGCGGCGAGCGCCAACAGGACGAGGAGACGGGGTCGGAGCATGAGGAGGGCCGGTGCCGCCGGCGTTATCTGGACGGGATCCAAACCTAGATCCGGTCCAGATAAGCTAGCGACCGCATCTCGCCGCTCCGCCGAATCTTGGCATTGGGCCCGTGGGGCTCGGCCTCCAGACAGACGGGGCCGGGCGCCCGTAGGGAGACACCTGGGCTCGCGGGCGTCCCGGATCCACACGTTCCGCTCGCCGTGAACGGCCGCCATCCCCCCTCCCCGTGCTGCGTTCCCTTCTCCTCGGCCTGGCCGGACTGATGCCACTCGCCGGCTGCGAGGTCCCCGTCAGCGGCGAGCCGTCCCGCATCGAAGCTCCCGCCGACTCGTCCGGCATCGCGTTCTCGCTGGAGGGACCAGGCGGTGCGGCCATCGTCGTGCCCGTCTCGATCAACGGCGGCCCCGAGCGGCCGTTCGTGCTCGACACCGGCGCGACGCTCACCTGCCTCGACGCCGCGGTCGCCGACTCCCTCGACCTTCCGAGCCGCCCGGGCGTCCGCGGGACCGGCGCGGGCATCGGCGGTGTGGGGAGCGTCGGCATCGTCCAGGCCGACTCGTTCCGCGTGGGCGACGTGACGGCCTACGACCTCACGATCTGCACGCTCGACCTCTCGGCCATCGAGGGCGTCGGGCTGGAGGCGGACGGGCTGGTGGGGCTCAACTTCCTGACGTCGTTCCGCGTCGGGCTCGACTTCGAGACGCAGACGCTCACGCTCGCCCCCTGAGCCGTCCGGCCTCGGTCAGTGGCCGGACGGGCTGAGCAGCCGGAGCCCCGCGACCCCGGCGAGGATGAGCCCGAGGCAGACGAGGCGCCCTGCCGTCCGCGGCTCGCCCAGGACGAGGATCCCGTAGACGACGGCCCCGAGGGCGCCGACGCCGGTCCACACGGCGTAGGCCGTGCCGACGGGCAGGACGCGCGTGGCGAGGGAGAGCCCATAGACGCTGACGACCATCGCGGCGACCACGCCCACGCTCGGTCCGAGGCGGGTGAACCCGTCGGTCCGGGGCAGTCCCACGGCCCAGACGGTCTCGAACAGTGCGCTCACGAGGAGCACGGCCCACGCCATCGACGCGCTGCCGGGAAACGCGCTCACGCCTCGGCCTCCACGAACTGGCCGTTGTTCACGACGGCCCAGGCCCGACCGACCATCGGGGCGCCGATGAACGGCGTGTTGTGGGACTTCGACCGGACGTGCCGTCGCTCGAAGGTCCACTCCGTCGTCGCGTCGAAGAGGGTCAGATTGGCTTCGGCGCCCTCGTCGAGCGTCGGGACGTCGAGGCCGAGGATCTCGCGCGGCGCGACCGCGAGCTTGCGGACGGCGTCCTCGACCGACAGCACGCCCGGCGCGATGAGATCGCGGCCCGTGAGCCCCCAGCACGTCTCCAGGCCGAGGATCCCGAACGGCGCCTCGATGAACTCGACCTCCTTCTCGAACCCGGCGTGCGGCGCGTGGTCGGTCGCGATGGCGTCGATGGTCCCGTCGGCCAGCCCGTCCTTGATGGCCTGCACATCGGCGGCGGTGCGGAGCGGCGGGTGCATCTTCGTGTGCGTGTCGTAGGCCGAGGCCTCGACCGCCGCGTCGGTGAGGGCCCAGTGGTGCGGGCACGCCTCGGCGGTGATCTGGACGCCGCGGGCCTTCGCGCGGCGGACGATGTCGACGGCGGTGGCCGTCGAGATGTGGCAGACGTGGAACCGGGCGCCGGTGAACTCCGCCAGGAGCGCGTCCCGGGCGATCATGGCCTCCTCGGCGAGCCCGGGGATGCCGGGCAACCCGAGCCGCGTGGCGACGGCGCCCTCATTCATGTGGCCGTGCGGGTTGAGGGTCAGGTCCTCCTCGTGGCCGAGGATCGGCTTGCCGAGCGTTCGCGCGTATTCCAGGGCGCGGCGCATGAGGCCGCCGTGCTGGACCGGCGAGCCGTCGTCGGAAAAGCCGACGGCGCCGCCGGCCGCCATGTCGGCCATCTCGGCGAGTTCCTCGCCCTTCCGGCCCTTCGAGACGGTCCCGATCGGGTGCACGTCGACGACGAGCCCCTCGGCCCGCTTCGTGACGAACTCGACCACGTCGCGCGTGGCGATCGGCGGCTCGGTGTTGGGCATGCAGGCGACGGCCGTAAACCCGCCGAAGGCCGCCGCACGCGCGCCCGTCTCGATCGTCTCCTTGTGCTCCTGGCCGGGCTCGCGGAAGTGGACGTGCATGTCCATCCAGCCCTGCGAGATCGTCTTGCCCGACGCGTCGTAGACGAGGACGCCGTCGGCCTCGGCGGCCTCGCGGAGAGACTCGCCGAGGCGGGCGATCCGGCCGTCGCGGATCAGGACGTCGGCGCGGCGGGAGGTGCCGGTGCGGGCGTCGAGGACGGTGCCGTCGGCGAGGAGAAGGTCGAGGGGCATCGGGCGCGTAGGAGGACGCCGGAAGCTACCCCGCCCTCCCCTCCTCGCGGGACTGCCGTGCGCGGCCAGCGTAACCAGACCATGCTCGTTTTCTCCCGACTCGTGACCCTCGGCGCCCTCACCCTCACCTTCGCCGGCTGCCTCCCCGCCCTCCCGACTGTCGAGCCCGATCCCGAACCGGCCTTCGACCCCATCGCGTTTTTCGAGGGCCGCACCGAGGGGCTGGGCGTCCTCTCCATCCGGGCCCGGACGCCGGTGGTGGTCCGCGTCGAGAGCGTCGGGACGCCGATCGACGACGGGCTCGAGCTCCGCCAGACCATTCGCCTCGGCGACGACCCGGCAACGACACGGACCTGGGTCCTCAAACGGACTGGGCCGAAGACGTTCACCGGCTCCCTCACGGATGCGGAGGGGCCGGTCGAGGCCACGGCCAAGGGGAACACGCTTCGCATCCGCTATCGGATGGGACGCGTGACGACGGTCGCCCAGGACCTCACACTCCAGCCCGGCGGAGGCCTCGCGCTCAACCTCATGACGGTCCGAGTGCTTGGGGTCCCGGTGGCCCGACTGACGGAGCAGATCCGCCGCGTCGCGTCCGACGCATCGGACCCCTAGCGAGGTGGCGCGGGGGATCGTGGGGGACTTCCCGAAGCCGACGTCGAGGCACCGACCCGCGAGACCTCTGGAGGCGCTGCGGCGTTGCACGAGTGTCTTCCCCAATCCCACCACTCAATCCCACCATGTCACACTTCCGACCGCTCCGTTTCGCGCTCCTCGTCGCGATCGCCGCCCTCGTCGCCGGGGCGTTGCCCGTGTAGGTGACGCGGGGGCGGTGCCGGATCACCGCTGCCCCGAACTCCCGACGAAGGCCGAACCCTGGCGGTCGTCGCCGGTGCCAACTCTCCTTTCTCTCCACGCCCCCTCGTATGCCCACCCCTCTCACCGACACCGCCATCGCGATCCTCGCCACCGACGGGTTCGAACAGGTTGAGCTGACGAAGCCGAAGGCCGCGCTTGAGGAGGCCGGCGCGACGGTCCACGTCGTCTCGCCCGAGTCCGGCTCCATCAAGGGCTGGGACCAGGACCACTGGGGCGACTCGGTCGACGTCGACAAGACGCTCTCCGAGGCCGACGCCTCCGCCTACGACGCGCTCGTGCTCCCCGGCGGCCAGATCAACCCCGACAAGCTCCGAATCGACGGCGACGCGCTCGCCTTCGTCAAGGCGTTTGCCGCGGCCGGCAAGCCCATCGCGGCCATCTGCCACGCGCCCTGGCTCCTCGTCGAGGCCGGCCTCATCGAGGGCCGTAAGGCGACGTCGTACACGTCCATCCGCACCGACCTCAAGAACGCCGGGGCCGACGTGCAGAACCAGTCCGTCGTGAAGGACGAGGACGGCCCGTTTGTCCTCATCACGAGCCGCAACCCGGACGACATCCCGGCCTTCAATCAGGCCATCATCGAGACCGTCGGCGCTGCGATGCCCGCGTAGGTCACGGCCCCTCCCGCCTCGGCACCGAGGCGGACCGAGTCGCGCCCCGTTGGCTTCGGCCGGCGGGGCGCATTTCGTGAGGCCGCCACTTGAGATTACCATTCTGTAAGACTCCGGAAAGGCGCGGGCAAGGCCCGCCCCGTAGGTCGAGGTCTTACTCCACGTCCTCCCCGTGCGCACTCCCCTCTTCGGCCTTCTCCTCGTCATCGGCCCCGTCGCGGCCCAGGACGCCGCGCCCGACTGGACCTCCTCCGATGGAACGGTGACGGTCTCCGTTGGCGGCAAGCTCCACGCGGATGCGAGGGTCGTGGATGGGGACGCGGCGAGCCCGTTCCTCGTCCGCAGGGCACGGGCGGGGGTCGAGGTCGAGGTCGCGGAGCGGTTTCGAGCGACGTTCGAGCCCGGGTTCGGAGAGGGCGACGCCGAGCTCCTCGCCGGGTGGGTCGAGGCCGACCTCGCGGGCGGGCTCCGGCTCCGCGCCGGCAAGTTCAAGTCGCCGTTCGGACTCGAGTCGCTCCGATCGTCGACCGACCTCCGCTTCGCAGAGCGGGCGCTCGCGACGGCGCTGTCGCCGCGCCGCGACGTGGGCGTGATGGCACACGTGGAGGCCCCGCGGCTCGAAGCCGCCCTCGGCCTGTTCAACGGCGTGCCGGACGGAGCGAGCGAGGACCGCGAGCCGAGCGACGCCAAGGACGTGGTCGCGCGGGTGCTGGCGTCGCCGGTTGAGGGCGTGTCTGTCGGCCTGGCGCTCGCCACCGGCGCCGAGCGGGGGACGTCGGAGGTCCCTGCGCTGGCGGACTACGAGACGAGCGCCGACCACGCGTTTCTCGCGTTCCGTCCCGGCGTCGTCGCCGACGGCGCCCGTCAGCGGGTCGGGCCGCAGGCGACGCTCGCTCGCGGCCGTCTCCAAGCCGACGCCGAGTGGACGTGGGCGCGCCACCGCGTCCGCGGGCCGGACGGACCCGCCGATCTGGAGCACGAGGCGTGGCAGGTCGCGGCGTCAGTCGTCCTTTCGGGCACGCCGCGGGGCCGCAAGCGACCGCTCCCGAGCCGGCCCGCGCCGGACGGCGGGATCGGCGCCGTCGAAGTCTCGGCCCGCGTCCACGGCTTCGCCGCCGATCCCGCGACCGCGCCGCTGGCGACGGCCGGGAGCGCACGGCGGGCCCTCGCGTGGGCCCTCGCCGCGCACTGGACGCCCATCGTCCCCGTCCGCCTCGGCGCGACCGTGGAGCGGACGACGTTCGACGGGTTTGAGGGGGAGGCCGACCCGCGGGCCGAGACGGCCCTCTTCGTCCGCGCCGCGTTCGAATTGTAGCGAATCCGCACTGCGTCGCACCGGTTGACGCCTCCCCTCTCCCGCCGTCATGCGCCTGCTCGTCGTCGAGGACGACCCCCACATCGCCGAGTTCGTCCAGACTGGGCTTCGCGAGGCCGGCTACGCCGTCGACCGGGCCGTCGACGGCCACGAAGCGTTCGCGCTGGCGACGAACGAGCCCTACGACGCGGCCGTGGTCGACCTCATGCTGCCACGACTCGACGGGCTCGGCCTGATCGAGCAGCTCCGCCAGCGCGGCGTGGCGACGCCCGTCCTGATCCTCAGCGCCAAGCGGTCCGTCGACGACCGCGTGCGCGGCCTGGAGGCCGGGGGCGACGACTACCTCACCAAGCCGTTCGCCTTCGCGGAACTGCTGGCTCGCGTGCAGGCGCTCATCCGGCGGAGCACGGGCGCCGCCGAGGCCACCCGCCTCACGGCCGGCCCGGTCGCCATCGACCTCATCGGGCGGACCGTCACGCGTGCGGGCGACGAGATCGACCTCCAGCCCCGCGAGTTCTCCCTCCTCGAGTACCTCGTTCGCCACGCCGGTCGCGTCGTGTCGAAAACGGCCATCCACCAGCACGTCTGGGACTTCGACTTCACGCCGCAGACGAACGTAGTCGAGGTCCTCGTCCACCGGCTCCGGCAGAAGGTCGAACGCGACGACGCCCCCCCGCTGATCCACACCGTCCGCGGCGCGGGCTATGTCTTCCGCACGCCCTGACCGGGCCGAGGGCTGGCGGGCCACGCGTCCCGGAGTCCGGCTCGCGCTGGGCTACGCCGTCGTGTTCGCGCTGAGCGCGACAGCTCTCTTCGCCCTGACCTACGCCGCGCTCGGGTTCTTCCTCCACCGCCAGGACAGCGCCTTCCTGCGGTCCCAGCTCGACGCCGCGGAGGCCACGTACGCGCGCGATGGGTTGGCCGGCGTCCGCCGCCTCGCCGCCCGCCTCCAGGGCGACGACCGCGGCGAGGAGGTGTTGATCCGGATCGCCGACGCCGACAACGCGACCCGCCTGCTCGCCCTCCCGGACGCCTGGCTCCCCGGCGACTTCGCCCGCCTCGGCACCGAGGCGCCCCGGGTCGGCGGGCCCGTGGAGTTGTGGAACGAGCGGGAGGGCCAGTCGCTCGACTACTACACGCGGCGGCTCCCGGGCGGCGACGTGCTCCAGGTCGGGCTCAACTCCGACGAGCGGGACGACGTGCTGGAGGCGTTCCCGCGCGTCGTCGGCGTCGTGGCCGTCCCGCTCCTCCTGCTGGCCGTCTTTGGCGGGTGGCTGATGGCCGTCCGCGCGCTGCGGCCGGTCCGCCAGCTGATCGGCACGCTGGAGGCCATCGCCGACACCGGCGACGTCCGCGAGCGGGCGCCGGCGCCGGAGGCCCGCGGGGAATTCGCCGACCTGTTCGCGCTGTTCAACCGGATGCTCGACCGGATCGAGGGGCTCGTCGGCCGCCTCCGCGGGACGCTCGACGACGTGGCCCACGACCTCCGGACGCCGCTGACGGCGCTCCGCGGGACGGCCGAGCTCGCGCTCCAGCAGGAGCGAGACGCCGAGGGCTATCGCCGCGCGCTCGGCCGGATCGTCGAGTCGGCCGAGGCGGCCGAGGCCACGCTCGCGACCGTCATGGAGGTGGCCGAGGCCGAGGCCGGCGCGCTCCGCCTCGACCGCACCCCCGTCGACCTCGACGCCGTCGTGGCCGACGTCGCGGACCTCTTCGGGCTCGTGGCCGAGGAGAAGGGCGTGGCGCTCACCGTCGGCCCCGGCCGCGCGGGGACCGTCGACGGCGACCGCCAGCGGCTGCGGCGCGCGCTCGCCAACCTCGTCGACAACGCGGTCAAGTACACGCCGCCGGGAGAGCGGGTGGACATCGAGGCCGGCGGGGCCCCCGGCGCGGCGTTGGTGACCGTCCGCGACACGGGCGTCGGGATCGCCCCGGACGAGCTCCCGCTCGTTTGGGACCGGCTCTACCGGAGCGAGCGGACGCGCCACGAGCGCGGACTCGGACTCGGGCTCAGCCTCGCCCGTGCCATCGCCGAGGCGCACGGGGGACGACTCGACGCCGAGAGCACGCTTGGCGGGGGATCGGCCTTCACGCTGCGCCTCCCGGTCGGCGCGGCCTCCCTGTCTAAAGTGTAAGGCGAGCGCAAGGGGCCGGTAAGGGGCGGGCTGGTAGGACCGATCCACCCCCCTTCAGTCCCATGAAGACGCTCCTCTTCCTCTCGCTCGCCGGCATCGCCATCGTGGCCGTCGCGACGCCGGCCTTCCTCTCGTCCCCAGACACCGGGGAGGCCCACGTCGCGCCGGACACCCAGCCCGTGACGACCGTCGCCGGCCCGGCCTTCCTGACGGACCCCGATGACTGCCGGGTCGAGGGTACGATCCCGATCGTGGAGGACGCGGCCGTGACTCCCAGCCTAGCCCGAATCACCCCCGGCGAGGCCGAGGCCGCCGCCCTCGCGGCCGTCCCTGGCGGATCCGTTACCGGAACAGAGCTGGACGAGGAGGACGGCTTTCTCGTCTACGAGATCGACCTCCTCCAGAACGGCGCCGAGGTGGACGTAACCGTCGACGTGGGCAGCGGCGAGGTCGTCTGCACCGACCGCGACTGAGCCCGATGCCCGCCCACCCCGTCGACCGCAGACCGACCATGTCGCCCCTCCCGTCCCTCGTCGCCGCGCTCGCACTCACGCTCGCCGCGTGCGACCCCGCCCCCGCCGCGCAGGCCCCCGCGGCGCCAGCCCGTCCCGTCTCCTCGGCACCCGCTGCGGAACCGACGACCGGTCCCTATCGGTTCGATCAACCCGTGGCCACCTTCCGTCTTCCCCCCGACCTCCGCGAGATCTCCGGCCTCACCGTCCTGGACGACGCCCACCTCGGCGCCGTCCAGGACGAGGACGGCGACCTCTACGTCATCGAGCAGTCGACCGGGCGCGTGACGACGGTCGTCCCGTTCGGCCCGCCCGGCGATTACGAGGGCGTGGAGCGCGTCGGCGACCAGCTGTTCGTCCTGCGTGCCGACGGCGCCCTTCTCGAACTCGAAGGCTGGGGCGGCGGCGAGGCTCGGACCACGACCGTGGAGACCGGCCTCGGCGCCGGCGACTGCGACGCTGAGGGGCTGGGCAGCGACGGCGTCCGGCTCCTCATCGCGTGCAAAGAGGAGGGCGATGGCCCGTATGACGACCGAAACGTGGTCTACGCCTACCACCTGGAGGCAAGCGCGCTCGCCTCGGAGCCGGTCCTCGTGATCGACCCAGACGCCATCCCGGGCGACCGGAAGCTGCGCCCCTCGGCGCTCGCGGTCCACCCGCTCGACGGCCGCGTCGTGCTGCTGTCGTCGCGCCGCGAGTCGCTCGTCGCGCTCGACGCCGACGGATCGGCCGCCGGGGTCTGGGACCTCCGCCCGGCGGCCTTCGAACAGCCCGAGGGCCTCGCGTTCCTCGCCAACGGCGACGCGTTCGTGGCGAGCGAGGGAGACGACGGCCCGGCCGTCCTGCTCCGCTTCGCCTACGCGCCATGAGCCGCCAGTGCGCCGCGGTCCCCTTCCGGCTCGGCCCCGATGGGCCCGAGGTCCTGCTCGTCACGAGCCGGACGCGCGGCCGGTGGATCGTCCCGAAGGGGAACGTCGAGTCGGCCGGAGCCCGCGAGACGGCGGCGCTGGAGGCGTTCGAAGAGGCCGGCGTGACCGGGTGCGTCGGGCCGCGCCCGTTCGGATGCTACCACCACGACGGGGACGGCCTCGTCGACGTGTTCCTGCTGGCGGTCGAGGTCGAGCACGCGGTGTGGCCCGAGCGCGGGATCCGCGAACGGCGGTGGGTGCGGGCCTGCGAGGCCGCGGCCACGGCCGAGGTCACGGGGCTCCGCCCGATCCTCGACGCCGCCGCGGCCCGGATCGGCCCGAAGACGCGGGACTAGCTCCCGACGGGGAACTCGATCGAGATCGTCCCCGGGTAGCGGAGCGGTCCGAACTGCGTGCTGATCGAGGGCTGCGCCTCGAGGCGGATCGTCTGTCGCTGGCTGTTCGCCCCGGCCAGGTTGCCGACGAGCTGCGCGAGGTCGCCCACGTTGCGACCGAAGAACTGGACGAGGTCGAGCTCCATCGAGATCGGGAGGTCGACGGTCTGGCCCGGCGGAATCTGGCGGTCGTCGTTGTAGACGCCGGAGATGGTCTCGTTGCCGTCGAGGAACAGCGTCCAGTCGAGCGAGACGAGCTGCGCGGCGACGGCGTTGTCCGACGGGTTCTCGGCGCCGACGTGGAGGACGAAGCTGAGGGGCACCTCGCCCCGGGTCGCCGCCGCGCCGAGGCGGGCGAGGTCGGTCGGGCCGAGCGAGCCGCCGCCGCGGAGCCGGTCGAGGTCGACGCCCGCCACGAGGCCGTTCGACAGGCGGTCGAGCTCGAAGTCGACGTTCTGGAGCGCGGCGAGCTGCTGGATCGTGGTGCAGCCGGGGATCGTCAGGAGGACGCCGAGGACGACGACGGAGAGGGACGCGAGACGGGGCATGGTGGGATGGGTGGCGAGATTGCGTGTACGCGTGAGCCCGGGACGGGTCCCACGCTCGTCAGCCGCCTCGCCCCCCGCCCACGTCACGTGCCGCCCCATCCGATCGTCGTCGTCGCTCACGACCTCCGCTCCGCCTACAACGTCGGCTCCATCTTCCGCACGGCCGACTCGGCCGGACTGGCGGGCGTCGTCCTCACGGGGTTCACGGCGACGCCGGACCATCGCGGCGTGGCGAAGACCGCCCTCGGCGCTGAGGACGCCGTCTCGTGGCGGCACGTCGAGGACGTCCACGACGCCATCGCGGAGCTCCGCGCGGAGGGCTACACGATCGCGGCCCTCGAGCGCCTCCCCGAGGCGGTCGGCCTCGGCGACGTGCCCGCCGAGGCGTTCCCGCTCGCGCTCGTGCTCGGCAACGAGGTCCACGGCGTCCCGCCCGACGTACTGGACGCGGCCGACCTCGTCGTCGGGCTCCCGCAGTACGGCGTCAAGGCGTCGCTGAACGTGTCGGTCGCGTTTGGCGTCGCGGCCTACGGGCTCGTGGCGCGGGCGCGGGCCCTCCGAGGATCCGGCTGAGGCGCCGCCGCGTTGTCCGGGCCCTGGCCCCTCTCCCCTCTCGCCATGCTCATCCGCCCCGGCCGCTCGTCTGGAAACCTCATCGACCGCCGCGGTGGCGGGGGCGGCGGGAAGATCGGGCTCGGCCTCGGCGGGCTGGTGCTCCTCCTCATCGGCGCGTTCTTCGGGCTCGACCTCCGGCCGCTCCTCGGCGGCGGCGGGGCCGCGCCTCCGCCCGCGAACGAGCAGGCCGTCGAGCCCGACGACGAGGCCGGCCAGTTCGTCGACGCCGTCCTCGTGGAGACGGAGAACGTGTGGGGCGAGCTCTACCGCGAGTCCGGCGAGACGTACCGCGAGCCGAACGTCGTCCTGTACTCGGGACTCACGCAGACCGGCTGCGGGACGGGGCAGGCGCAGATGGGGCCGTTCTACTGCCCCAACGACCAGTCGGTCTACCTCGACCTCTCGTTCTTCAACCAGCTCCAGCGGATGGGCGCGCAGGGCGAGTTCGCGGTCGCCTACGTGATCGCCCACGAGGTGGCCCACCACGTCCAGAACCTCGAGGGGCTCCTCTCGCGGAGCCGCTCGAACGCCATGTCGGTCCAGACCGAGCTCCAGGCCGACTGCCTCGCGGGCATCTGGGCCCACCACGCCCGCGGCGAGGAGGGCCGCCTCGTGCTCAACGACGCCGACATCGAGTCCGGGATCTCCGCCGCCGCCGCCGTCGGCGACGACGCGATCCAGCAACGGTCCGGGCAGGCCGTCCGGCCCGAGTCGTTCACGCACGGCTCGAGCCGCCAGCGCGTCGACGCGTTCTTGAGCGGCTACCAGTCGGGCGACTACCGGGTCTGCTTCTCGTAGCGCCGCCGGCGCCCGTCACCCCATCTGGTCGCGCCACTGCGCGGTGTCGGTGTATTGCTGGAACGCGGAGACCTTCCCGTCGCGGAGGGTCCACGCGTGCGCGAACGGGGCATCGAGGGTCGCCCCGGAGGTCGTGCGCGTCCCGGAGTAGGTGCCGAGCGCGACGACGTGGTCGCCGTCGGCCACGAGCGTATGCGGGGCCGCCTGGAAGCCCTCGTAGTTCGACAGGATCCGGCCGAAGACGCCTTCGCCCACGGCCGCGGGGCTCGCGTAGGGGTTCCGGTCGGCCAGCGGGTTCCCTGGCGCCTCGTTCCACTCCACGTCGTCGTGTAGCGCCCCGAGCACGGTGGGGGCGTCGCCCTGGGCGAACGCGTCGTAGAGGCCCTGGATGATCTCGCGGTTGGTCATGGTGAGGGGGGAGGGAGAACCCGCTACGTACGGTGTGGCAGGTCCCCGATCAAGGGCTGGCCCACGCGATGGCGAGCCAGAGGTCGCCGTCGCGTCCGAATGCAACGGTCCACGCCCCGGACCCGTCCGCCTCGGCGCGCGCGTGGCCGGAGTCGGGCAGAGCGCCGTCGGCGTCGAGCGCGAGGCGGACCGACCGGCCGCCGGCACGGAAGCCGGTCCGCTGGCCCTTGAGGACGGCCTCCTTCAACGTCCACAAGAGCGTCTGGACATCGTCGGTCGGTCCGCCGAGCCGTTCGAGAAGCGCGTGCTCGTCGGCGTTGAGGATCCTCCGCCAGAGGTCGGGCCGGCGCCGCGCGACCCGTTCGAGGTCCACGCCCACGGGGCAGCCGGCGACGGCCGCCAGCGCGGCGACGTGGTCGGCCCGGGCCGTGTGGGCGATGGAGACGTGGAGGCCGGGGAGCTCCGGCGCCCCGTCGGCGCCGACGCCGAGCGGCACCGCCTCGGGCGGGACGCCGAGGCGGAGGGAGGCGAGCGTCCGGGCCGCCGTCCGGCCGAGCACGAACTGGCGACGGCGGTCGGGGTGCCCGAAGGTCTGGAGGCGCGACCGCTCCGCATCCGACAGGGCGGGAGGGGTGCCAGCGGCAGCCCGGAGGAGTCGGGCGTCCAGGCCCGCCGGGAGCCGCCACGTGCCCGGGTCGAGGTCTGTCATAGGGAGCAAGCGGCGGCGGAGCGGAAGGTCTGTGACAGACGGACACGGACAACGGGGACCCCCCGGTGCAGGTCGTAAGTTTAGAGACTTCCAGTTCCGGCCTTCGATCCCCGGTCTTATGAGTGCCCTCCCCCTGCCCACCCTCGCCATGCCGCCGGCGGACACCGTCCAGCGCGCCCGGGAGTCGTTTTCCGACTTTATCGAGGCCTATCGCGACAAGCTCTCGCACCTCTTCGGCACCCGCCACGACCTCGACTCGGGCGGGACGGAGCGCGGCGTCGCGCCGTTCGTCATCCAGCGGTTCCGCGACGTCGACCCCCTGTCGGTGTACGTCCCCGAGCAGTATGGGGGCCGCGGCGGCACAATCGGGCATAGCCTGACCGTCCTGGAGGAGACGAGCTACCACTCCCTCCCACTGAGCCTCATCGTCGGGATCAACGGCGGTCTGTTCCTCCAGCCCGTGGCGAAGTACGCGACGGAGGAGGCCAAGCAGCACGTCCTCCCGTCGTACGTCCGCGACCGGAAGTTCGCCGGGCTCATGATCACCGAGCCCGACTACGGCTCGGAGGCGCTCTCCATGGAGACCGGCTGGCGGGAGACCGACCGCGGCACGATCCGGATCGAGGGGACGAAGCACTGGGCCGGCCTGACCGGCTGGGCCGACTACTGGCTCCTCACGGCCCGCCCCCGGACCTCGTCCGGCGGCCTCCGCCGCGACGTCGACTTCTTCATCGCCGACGCCAACCAGCCCGGCCAGCACGTCGAGGTCGAGGAGCTCTACCCGAACCTCGGGCTCAAGATGATCCCCTACGGCCGGAACCGCGTCGACGTCGAGGTCCCGCAGGCGGCCCGCCTCGAGCCCCACTCGACGGGTGTCAAGATGATGCTCGACACGCTCCACCGGAGCCGGCTCCAGATCCCGGGCATGGGCATGGGCTACCTCCGGCGGATCTTCGACGACGCGCTCGACCACGCCCGCGAGCGGTTCGTCGGCGGCAAGCCCCTCCTCGACTACGACCAGGTCCGGGCCCGCCTCGCGCGGCTCCAGTCGTTCGTGACCGGGACGGCCGCGATGTGCATGGAGACGGCCGGGACCGCCGGCGTCGACCGCGACCTGTTCGGCGACGGGCTCAAGGCGAACGCGTTCAAGACGGTCGTGACGGACTGGATGCAGGAGGCGGCGCAGTCGTTCCTCCAACTCATGGGGGCCCAGGGCTACCGCGAGGACCACCGCGCCGGCCGCGCCCTCGTCGACAGCCGCCCGTACCAGATCTTCGAGGGCTCGAACGACATCCTCTACCAGCAGGTGACCGAGGCGGTCGTGAAGGCCATGCGCCGGCTCAAGGAGGCCGACCTCGGGGCGTACCTCCGCGAGGAGCCGCTCACGGCCCGCGCCGCGGCCACCTTCGGCGACTCGCTCTCGTTCGACGTCGACTGGTCGATGCCGCAGCGGAAGCTCGTCGACCTCGGCCGCGCCATCTCGCGGATCGTGACGATGGAGATGACGATCGAGCTCGGCGAGCGCGGGTTCTCGTCGGAGCTCGTGTCGAACATGCTGGAGGAGACGCGCGCCGAGGTCCGGTCGATCCTCGAGACCTACCGCGGCCGCGGCCTCACGGGCGTCGTGGAGGGGGCCGGCGCGCCCGAGTGGCTGGCCCGCGTCCGCCCCGCGGGATGACCCACCGGCCCGAGCCGGGCGAGTTCGCCCCGTACTTCGGCCGCTACGTCGACCTCGCTCCCGAGGCCGACCTCGGCTACGCGCTCCGCCCGTCTCGGTTGGCCGCGTTCCTCCGCGACCTCGACCCGTC
The DNA here is from genome assembly GCF_002283365.1 of Rubrivirga marina. Taxonomy (NCBI): domain Bacteria; kingdom Pseudomonadati; phylum Rhodothermota; class Rhodothermia; order Rhodothermales; family Rubricoccaceae; genus Rubrivirga; species Rubrivirga marina. The sequence continues at coordinate 3,710,520 of NZ_MQWD01000001.1, forward strand.
GCTCGGCGCCCGCCGGTACGCGCCCGACAAGTGGACGCTCGCGGGCGTCAGCCAGCACGTTATCGACACCGAGCGGATCTTCGCGGCCCGCGCCCTCCGCATCGCCCGCGGCGACTCGACGCCGTTGCCCGGCTTCGACGAAGTCGCCCTAGGCGCCGCGATGCCCCAGGACCGCCCGCTCGCCGCGCTGGCCGACGAGCTCGACGGCGTCCGCGCCTCGACCGTCAACCTGTTCGCGTCGCTCTCCGAGGCCGACCTCCTCCGCCTCGGGACCGTCAGCGGGCACGCCCTCAGCGCCCGCGCCGCCGGGTGGATCCTCGCCGGCCACGAGCGGCACCACGTCCGGGTCATCCGCGAGCGCTACCTGGGGACCTGACCGAGACCGCCTCGGCGGCACGCCGGGGCGGACCGCGGGAGGCACCTGAAGCGAGCGACGCGGGGACCCTCGCGCGGTGGTAGCGGTTGGCCCGGCATGCGCTACACGTCCTACCTCGACGTCCCCGTCCCGGCCGCCGAGCTGTTCCGCTGGCACGCGCGGCCCGGCGCCTTCGAGCGGCTCGCGCCGCCGTGGCAACCGGTGTCGCTCCGGGAACACGAGGGCATCCGCGATGGGGACCGCGCCGTGATCCGCCTCGGCACGACGCTCGTTGGGCTCGACTGGGTCGCCGAGCACCAGGGGTACTCCGAGGGGTGCCTCGACGGACACGGCGCGTGCCAGTTCGAGGACGTCCAGGTCGAGGGCCCGTTCGCGGCGTGGCACCACACGCACCGGATGCTGCCGTCCGAATCCGGCTCGGTGCTGGAGGACGACGTCGAGTACGAGCTCCCGCTCGGCGGGCTGGCCGAGGTCGCGGCCCCGTTCGGCGAGCGCCAGATCGAGCGGATGTTCGCCTACCGCCACCGCGTGACGCACGAGGACCTCCGCCGCCACGCCGAGGCGGACGCCCCACCGATGACGGTCGCCGTCACGGGCGCCTCCGGGCTCCTCGGATCCGCGCTCACGGCGTTCCTGCAGGGCGGCGGGCACACCGTCGTCCGGCTCGTCCGTCGCCGCGAGGACGCCGGGAGCCGGGGGCCGCAGGACGAGGCGGTCTACTGGAACGTCGAGGCGGGCGAGGTCGACCTCGACGCCCTCCGCCGCGCCGCGCCCGACGCCGTGGTCCACCTCGCGGGCGAGCCGATCACGGCGCTCAACGGGACGACCGGGGCACGCCGCCGCATCTGGGAGAGCCGGACGAAGGGGACGCAACTGCTCAGCCGCGCGCTCGCGGCGCTCGACCCCACGCCTCGCGTCCTCGTCTCGGCCTCCGCCAGCGGGTACTACGGCAGCCGCGGCGACACCGTCCTCCCAGAGTCCGCCGCGCCCGGCGAGGGGTTCTTGCCCGAGGTGTGCCGGGCGTGGGAGGCCTCGACGGCCGAGGCAGAGGCCGCTGGCATCCGGACTGTCCACGCCCGCATCGGGCTCGTGACGACGCCGAAGGGCGGGCTCCTCCAGCCGCTCGCGCCCGTCACTGCCCTCGGCCTCGGCGGCTGGCCCGGCGACGGCGACGCGTGGTGGCCCTGGATCGCCCTCGACGACGTGGTCTACGCCCTCCACCACGCACTCCTGGACGACGACCTGACCGGACCGATGAACCTCGCCGCGCCCGAGCCGGTCCGCACCCGCGACTTTATCCAGACGCTCGCGTCGGTCCAGAACCGGCCGGCCGTCGTCCGCGTCCCGGAAGAGTGGGTCCGGGCGCTCGGCGGCGAGCTCGCCCGGCGCGTCGCGCTCCAGAGCATCCGGATGGTGCCCCGCAAGCTTCTCGACCGCGGCTTCCGCTTCGCCACCCCCGACCTCGACGTCGCCCTGGGCCACCTCCTCGGCCGTCTCGACACCCACACGCTCCCATGATCCGCTCCCTCCTCCTTGCCGCGCTCGTCGCCGCCCCCGCCCTCGCTCAAGAGGAACCGCTCCGCGCTCGCCAGGACGGAACCATCGGCGATCCAACGCCGATGGTGACCGTCTACGCCGCAGATGAGGGCCTGTTCGAGACCGACCGCCAGTTCCGGGACGACCTCCGCGCGATCACGAACGTCGTCGCCACTGCGGCGCTTGTCCACGACGCGACCGGCGCGTACCCGACGACGACGTTCGGCCTCCTCGGCAGCCGTCCGGCCGACCGCACGCGCCTCCGCGGGATGCCGCTCTCAGACTTCACCGTCAGCCGCGATGGCGACGGCGTCGTCGTCCGGTACGTCCCGCTCCCCGTCGACCCGTACGTCCGTGAGGACCGCGTCGTCCGCGTGACGGTGACGCAGGACGCCGACGGCCTCTACAAAGGCGACTACGAGATCCTCCGCCAGGCCGACCCCGACGAGGGCGGCGAGCGGCTGCCGTACGACGTTGCCGGCCGCTACCGCGTCACGCGTGGCTATGGGACGGCCTGCGTCGACGTCGCGACGGTCCAGCAGCAGTTGGCGGCGGGGTCCTACGCGCCGGAGCCCGGCACGCTCGGTCCCGAACCGCTGACCACCCGCGTCCACCCCGTCGGGGACGACGAGCCGGTCTACTACGAGAACCCAGCCCGATGAGCGCTGAGGTCGTCGTCGTCGGGGCCGGGCTGGCCGGGCTGAACTGCGCGCGGACGCTCACCGCGTGGGGCGTCGAGGTCGTCGTGCTGGAGGCGTCGGATGCCGTGGGTGGGCGCATCCAGACGCACCGAGAGGACGGCTTTCTCATCGACCGCGGGTTCCAGGTCTACCTCACGGCCTACCCCGAGGGCCGGGCCGTGTTCGACCACGACGCGCTCCGCCTCGGCGCGTTCGACCCGGGCGCGTGGGTCTGGGTGGGCGGCGCGTTCCAGCACATCGGCGACCCGTTCCGCCAGCCGACGCAGGCGCTCCCGACGCTCGCCGCCGACGTGGGCACGCTGGCCGACAAGCTCCGCGTGCTCCGTCTCCGCCAGTCCGTCCTGTCCGGCTCGGCCGAGGACCTCTGGCGCCGACCCGAGCGGACGACCGAGGCGGCCCTCCGAGAGCGGTACGGGTTCTCGGAACGGATGGTCGACCGCTTTTTCCGCCCGTTCCTGGGCGGCGTGCTGCTGGACCCCGAGCTGACGGCGTCGAGCCGCGCGTTCGAGGTCTACTTCCGGCGGTTCTCGGAGGGCGCCGCCGCGCTCCCGGCCGGTGGGATGCAGGCGCTCCCCGAGCAGCTAGCCGCGGCCCTCCCCGACGGCACCGTCCGCCTCGGGGCCCGCGTGGACGGAGTCGCCCCGTACGAGGTGAGGACCGCAGAAGGCGAAGAGATCCGGGCGAAGGCTGTCCTCGTGGCGACTGACGCGCTCAGCGCGGGCGGACTCCTCGACCTCACACCACCCCGTACGAAAGGGACCGTCCAGATCGCCTGGGCCGCCGACGCGCCCCCCATCGACGCGCCGGTGCTGATGCTCGACGGCGAGGGCGGCGGACCGCTCAACAACGTCCAGGTCGTCAGCAGCGTCCAGCCGGCGTACGCCCCTCCGGGGCAGGCGCTGATCACGGGCAGCGTCCTCGGCGAGCCCAAGGCGGACGACGTCTCGCTGGACGTCGCCGCCCGTGCCCAGCTCCACCGCTGGTTTGGCCCTCAGGTCGGCGGCTGGCGGACGCTCCGCATCGACCGCGTACCGGACGCGCTCCCCGACCTCCCGTCGCTCGAACCGCCCGAGCGGCCCGCCCGTCTCCGCGACGGCCTCTACGTCACGGGCGACTGGCGGAGGAACGGGTCGATCAACGGTGCGCTCGCCGCGGGCCGCCACGCCGCCGAGGCCGTTCTCCGGGACTTCGGCCACGACGCGCCCTGATGCCGGCGGTCTTCCTCGTCCACCTCGGGGCGACGCTCCTCATGGTGGGCGTCATCTGGATGGTCCAGGTCGTCCACTACCCGCTCTTCGCGGGCGTCGGCGCTGAGGGGTGGGCGGCGTACGAGGCGGCGCACCAGTCGCGGATCACGCTCGTCGTCGGGCCCCTGATGGTGGCGGAGTTGGTGACGGCCGTGTGGCTCGTGCTCGACCGGCCGGCCGCGTTGCCGGCCTGGGCCGTCGTGCTCGGCGCCGCCCTCGTCGGCGTGATCTGGGCCTCGACGGCGTTCTTGCAGGTCCCGCTCCACAGCGCCCTCGGCGGCGCGTTCGACGCCGACGTGCACGCCCGGCTCGTCGCCACGAACTGGATCCGGACCGCGACGTGGACCGCGCGCGGCGGCCTCGTCCTGTGGATGACGTCCCGGCTCGCGGCCTGAGTCCCTCCGCCTCGACGCCGAGGCGGGCCGAAACGGAGAACGCCCCGCCGGACAGGGCCAGCGGGGCGCGCGATCGGGAGACCGGGACCGGCGCTAGGCGGCCGGAATCCGGATCTGCTGGCCCGGGTAGATCTTGTCTGGGTCGCCGATGACCTCGCGGTTGGCCTCGAAGATCTTGTTGTAGGCGTTGGCGTCACCGTAGTGCTCCTTCGCGATCTTCGACAGCGTGTCGCCACTCTGGATGGTGTAGTAGCGGCTGGCCGCCGGGGCCGAGGCGGTCGCGGCGCCGGCCGTCTGGGCGCTCGAGACCCGCATGCCATCGTCGCTGACGCTCGTGACGCCCTTGACGTTGCCGGCGATGAGCGCCGCCTTCTCCTTGGCCGCGACGCTCTTGGCCGTGCCCTGGAGGGTCACCTTGCCGTTGTCGAAGCGGACGCCGAGGCCCGAGACGTTGTCACCGAGCGCCCGCTCGATCTCTTTCTTGATCTCTTCGGCCTCATTGCCGGACTTGCCGCCGAAGAGGTCTTTGCCGGCGTCTTTCAGAAAATCGAGGAGTCCCATGATGAGGGGAAGGGTTGGTGAGGGGAAGCGCAGGGTGCGCGGGGTGCCACGATCCACCGGAGCCCCCAGTTCCGCGACGGACGGATGGTCTCCGAACGGTCACCGTCTCTGCCTGGCAACACGCGGACGCGGCGGCACTCAGACGAGACAATCGTTCGCACCAAATCGTGAGGGCCGATGGCACGGCAGGGACATTCAGGAAGGGGTGCGCTCAGCCCTCCACGTCCCCGATGCGCACCCTCCTCTCCCTCGCGGGCCCGCTCCTGATGCTCGGTCTCCTCCTCGGCGGCTGCGACTCCGTCGGCCTCGACGACGCCGGCCCCTGTCCCTCCTGCGCGACCGACTCGGAGCCGTCGGGGGACCCCACCGGTCCGGACGGTGGGAACGACGGCACCGGCGATGACGGCGCGGACGGCGACTCAAACGATGGGAGCACCGGCGGTTCCGATGACGACTCGGGCGGAGAGGCCGACGACGGGAGCGGCCCCGGTGGCTCGACCGACGACTTCATCCCGGTCGACCCACGCCAGACCTACACGCTCACCTGGAAAGACGACGCGATCGACGCGCCCGCGGTCCGCCTCGCCGACTACGGTGTGGCCCCGGGCGACGTCGTCTGCGGCCAGGCCGTCGGCGACTTCTATACGGAGCCGGGGGTTCTCGCCAGTTCGCGCGGCTATCCGCAGATGACTGCCATCTTCAGCTCCGACGCGTCGCTCCTGCCGTCGGACCAGCGCGTCCGCGTGAAGGGCGCGGTCGACACGGCCGACGACGTGCCGACGCTCGCGACGGCCATCGACGGGCTCGACACGGACGTGGCCGAGGACTTCGACGCGACGAGCGGCTGCGTAACCGTCCCCGACGGTGCCCGCTACGTCTTCCTCGCCCCGTACGATGCCTACTACGGCGACAACACCGACGCTCACCCCAGCGGACAGCCGTTCGGCCTCCTCCTGAAAAAGTAGGGACGGCACACGCCCGGCGATGCGGGGGCGACGGGCGACCGTCGTCCCCGCTCGTCGTTTCGGGACGCGCAGCGACGGCCGTGCCGATCTTCGGGGCATCGCCTCCCCCCTGCCTGTGTCGCCGCCCGCTGTCCACGTCGCCCTCTCCGAGGGCCGGAGCTACGCCGTCCACTTCGAGCCGCTCGCGACGGCCCCGATGCACCTCCGCGAGGCCGGCCTGAGCGGCCCCCTCGCGCTCGTCGTCACCGACGAGACCGTCGGCCCGCTCCACCTCGGCGCGCTCGCCGACGCCCTCCGCGCCGACGGCTGGACGGTCGAGGCCACGGCCGTGCCAGCCGGCGAAGGCTCAAAGTCGCTCGACCAACTGTCGGCGCTCCACGACTGGGCGCTCGGGTTGGGGATCGACCGCCAGACGCCGCTGCTCGCGCTCGGCGGCGGCGTCGTGGGCGACCTCGCCGGGTTCGCCGCCGCGACGCTCCTCCGCGGGATCCCGCTTGTCCACCTCCCCACGACGACGATCTCGCAGGTGGACAGCGCCATCGGCGGGAAGACGGGGATCAACCACGCGACGGGCAAGAACCTCGTCGGCGCGTTCCACCAGCCGCGGCTCGTCCTCGCGGATCCGGCCACGCTCGACACGCTCGACGAACGGGCCTTCCGGAGCGGGCTCGCGGAGGCCGTCAAGCACGCGCTGATCTCCGACCCCGCCCTGGCCGACCGCCTCGACCGCGAGTGGGACACGCTCGTCGCCCGCCAGCCCGACGTGCTCGCCCCGCTCCTCCGCGACGCCGCCGCCGTCAAGGCCCGCGTGATCGAGGCCGACGAGCGAGAGGCCGGCGAACGCGCGTTCCTCAACTTCGGGCACACGTTCGGGCACGCGCTCGAGAAGGAGGCCGGCTACGGGACGCTCACGCACGGCGAGGCCGTCGCGCTCGGGATGCGCGCCGCGTTGCATCTGTCCGAGTCCCTCCGCCTCGGGCAGGTCGCCGAGGCCCTCGGCCCGTTCGCCGAGGCCGACCGGCTCGTCGCCCGCCTCGACCCGCCGGCTCCGACGTTGGCGATCGACGCACTGATGGCCGCGACCGAGGCCGACAAGAAGCGGACGGCGGCGGGCGTGCGGTACGTCGTCCTCGACGCCGTCGGCCGGCCGCGGCTGGCCGCCGACGTGGACGACGCGCTGCTCCGGGCCGCGTGGCGGTACGCGCTCAGCGCGTGAGGGCCGCCGACGTTCCCAAAACCTTGGATTGTCGCGTCGCGGGCGCCCGGCGTATCCTGCGGGTCCTCGGCGTGGTAGCTCAGCTGGTTAGAGCGCACGACTCATAATCGTGAGGTCGAGAGTTCAAGTCTCTCCCACGCCACCGATGCCCCCCGGCCCCCGCGCCCGGCCCGCCGCCGGGCGCGCGTCGTTTGGGCCCGCCCTGCCGGCCAGCCCCATGCGGATCTACCTCCACGACTACGGCGGCCACGCCTTCTTGGTCGGCCTCGCGCGGCATCTCGCGCGGCGCGGGCACGCGGTCCGCTACTCGTTCTCGGCGACGAACGAGGCCCCGCAGGGCGACCTCGCGCCCCGCGGCGACGACCCCGAGACGTTCTCACTCGACCCCGTCGTCACGGACCCGGTCGACAAGCGGGCACGATCGCTGGCGGGGCTCGTGAAGCGGCGCCAGGCGGAGGCCCGGTTCGGCCGCGCTGCCGCCGCGCACGTCCGCGCGTGGGACGCCGACGTGGTCGTCGCGGCCAACTGCGGGCTCGACACCCTCGCCGCGCTCCAGGGGGCCGCCCGGGCCGAGGGCGTCGCGTTCGTGAACTGGCTCCAGGACGTCTGGTCGGTCGGCACGCGGGCCGTGCTCCACAAGCGGTTCGGCGTCGTGGGCGACCTCGCCGGCCGGTGGATGGAGCGGCGAGAGGGCCGGCTGCTCCGGGAGGCCGACGCCGTCGTCGGCATCACCGACGGGTTCCGGCCCCTCCTTGACCTCTGGCGGGTGCCGGCGGAGCGCGTGACGATCCTCGAGAACTGGGCGCCGCTCGCCGACCTCCCCCAGCGCCCGCGCGACAACGCGTGGGCCGAGGCGCACGGCCTCGTCGGCCACTCCGTCGTGCTGTACTCCGGGACGCTCGGGATGAAGCACGACCCGGCCGGCCTCGCCCGCCTCGGGGAGCGGCTCGCCGAGGCGGACCCGGAAGCCCGGCTCGTCGTCGTGTCGTCGGGCGAGGGCGCCGACTGGCTGGCGGCGCGCACGGCCGAGCGCGGGCTCACGAACCTCGTCGTCCTCCCCTTCCAGCCCTTCGAAGCGTTCCCCGACGTGCTCGGGGCGGCCGACGTGTTCGTGGCCGTGCTGGAGCCCGAGGCGAGCGCCGTGTCGGTCCCGTCGAAGGTGCTCGCCTACCTCTGCGCCGGCCGCCCGGCCGTGCTGTCGGTCCCGCCCGACAACCTCGCCGCGCAGATCGTGATGCGGGAGGAGGCCGGCGTGGTCGTCCCCCCCGGCGATGCCGACGCGCTCGCCGACGCCGTCCTCGCCCTCCTGGACGAGGACACCCGAAGTGGGCGGATGGGCGCCGCGGGCCGGGCCTACGCCGAGCGCGCGTTCGACCTCGACGCCATCGCCGACCGGTTCGAGGCCGTCCTGACGGGCGCGCTCGCAGGCCGGTAGATTGCCGGCGATGCCCGCCGCCCTCGACCCCGACCGCCCGACTCCCGAGGGCTTTCGCCCCGCCGGCCGAGGCCTCCGGCGCCGCCTGTTCGAGATCGTCTTCCACGCCGACGACCCGGCGGGCAAGGCGTTCGACGTCGTCCTGATCGCGGCCATCGTCGCGAGCGTGCTCGTGGTCATGCTCGAGAGCGTGACGGCGATCCAGGGGCGCTACGCCCGCGCGCTCCTCGTCGCGGAGTGGTTCTTCACCGTCCTGTTCACGATCGAGTACGTGATCCGGCTGAGCGTGCTCGAGAACCCGACCCGTTACGCCCGGAGCTTCTTCGGCGTCGTCGACCTCCTGGCGATCCTCCCGACGTACATCAGCCTGTTCGTGCCCGGGGCGCAGGTGCTCCTCACGGTCCGGATCCTCCGCGCGCTCCGGGTCTTCCGGGTGCTCAAGCTGGCGAACTACCTCGATGAGGCCAACACGCTGAGCCGGGCCCTGGCGGCCAGCCGGCGGAAGATCTTCGTCTTCATCTTCGTCGTGCTGACGGTCGTGACCGTCACCGGCTCGCTGATGTACCTCATCGAGGGCGGGGAGAACGGGTTCACCTCGATCCCGAAGAGCGTCTACTGGGCCGTCGTGACCGTCTCGACGATCGGCTTCGGCGACATCACGCCGCAGACGCCGCTGGGCCAGTTCCTGTCGGCCGTCCTCGCCGTCGTCGGCTACGGCATCATCGCCGTCCCGACGGGGATCGTGACCGTCGAGCTCGGGCGGGAGCAGGCGGAGCAGCGGGCCCGGGATCTCACAGCGAGGGCGATGGCGGAGGTCCAGCTCGCGCGGTGCCCGAAGTGCGGCCTCGGGGAGCACGACGACGACGCCCGCTTCTGCAAGTGGTGCGGCGAGGAGATCGTCGTGGAAGCCCGCCCTCTCGGCCCCGCTGCAGCAGCCCCGTCCACGGCGCCGGCATGACCCGGCCCGCCTCGGTGCCGAGGCGGAGCTAGCAGTCCTGCTCCTTGCAGGGGTCGTGGCCCCAGTTCATCAGCGAGTAGCGCCAGTTGCTCTCCTTCACGTCGGACTCGGGGCCCTGCGCCGTGTGGCGCTTGATATAGCCGACCACCTTCTGCATGTGGTCGAGGTCGCTCTCCGTCAGGTCGTCCTTCGTCGTCCGTTTGATCTCCACGATCCTCCGGCCCGAGCGGTGGCCCGTCGACTCCCCCGAGCCCGAGTCGCCGACGCGCTTCGAGTCCTCGGTCTCGAGCCACTCTTCCAGCTCCTTCGGCTCCATGTTGACGTGCGCGCGGAACGCGTCGTAGGTCTCCTGTCGGTCGTCGGTCCAGTCCATCGGGTGCGAGGGCAAGGTGCCCGCCCGCTACCGAACGCCTGGGGCCGCGTTCCGAGCGGGCGACGCGTTCGGGGCCTCCCCGAGTGCGCGCCGCGCCGTCACCTCGTCCCGCCACGCCCGCGTGAGGAACGTGTAGTCGAGGGCCTCCGCGGCGTCGCCGAGGTCGCCGACGGCCTGGAAGCCGAGGTCGACGGGCGACACGAACCGGCCGGGCGCACTCGAAAAATCGAGGACGCGGGCGCGGCCGAGCCCCTGGCGGTACTCGCCCCAGAGCTGCCCAAGCACGCAGGCCTCGCCGTCCGACAGGTGGAGCGAGCCGGGATCCACGCGGTCGGCCCAACCAGGGTCGCGGTCGTCGAGGAGCGCGGCGCCGCGAGCGGCACGGGCGCGGGCTGCGTCGAGGGTGAGGGCGGCGAGGCGACGCGCGCGGCGGCGCTGGCGGAGGCGTCCGAGCATGACGACGGCAGGGGTGCGGTGGCGGGAGTCTACGCCGGAGCGCGCGCGATCGTGCCCTCGAGGCGCTTACAGAGCGCCCCTAGATCCACCTTCGCGTTGTGCCGGCGGTCGACCGGCAGCGCGTCGACCGAAACGACGGCGTCGATCGCGGCCCACGGGACGGCCTCCGCCAGCCCGTCGGGCACGGCGCCCTCGACCGCCACGACGCGCTGGCCGTCGATCTCCACGAACGCGGCCCGGGCGTCCAGCCGCGTGCGGAGCGCGGCCTCGACTTGGAGCGGGTACACGACGCTCCCCTCGCGGCGAGACACGGCGGCGCACCTCCCGAGGAGCCACAGCCGGCCGTCGGCGTCGAGCCGGCCGGCATCGCCCGTCCGATGCCAGCGGCGGCCCGCCACGTCGACCTTCGTCTCGGCGTCGCCCTCGCCATCGAGGTAGCCCGGCACCACGTGGTCGCCCGCGACCACGATCTCGCCGACGGCGCCCGGCCCGAGGGACCTCGCCTCCCACTCCGCCTCGGTGAACGGCCCGAGCGGCTCGCCCCACCGGTCCGGCACGATCCGGAGGTCGACGGCCGCCACGGGTGGGCCGGCCGGGAGCCCCTCCCCCGCCGCCACGCGCCGGAGGTCGGCCTCGGACGGCGCGGCGACGTGCGCGATGGGCTCGGCCTCGGTCGACCCGTACACGCCGACGGCCTCCCCCACGAGCGCACCGAGGCGGGCGAGGAGGTCGGGGAAGACGGGCGCCCCGCCGGTGTCGACGCGGCGGAGCTGACGGAGCGCATCGGCCTCGGGGTGAGCGAGGAGCCGCTCGAAAAAGGCCGGGCTGGCGACGCACCGCGTGACGCCCTCGGCACGCATCTGACGGAGCACGCGGCTCGCGTCGACGGCACCGGGCCGGCGGAGGTCGGCGTCGGCCAAGACGGTTGTGACGCCGGAGGCGAGCGTGGCGAGGACGACGACCGGCAGCGTGGCCAGGTCGACGTCGTCGGGCTGGAGGTCGAGGGCGTCGGTGAGCGCGGCGTGCTGGGCGCCGAGGAGGCCGTGCGTGCGGACCGCCGCCTTGGGACGGCCCGTCGTGCCGGACGTGAACGTGAGGAGGGCCGGCGCGTCGCGGCCGACGTCGGCGACGGGCACGGGCGGTCCGCCCTCCCACCGCTCCGCCAACGGCGCCCATCCGCCGACGACGAACCGCGTCGGGATCCGCCGGACGCTCGCGGCCAGGAGCCGCAGCAGGTGGGCTTTCGGCGTGCCGACGAATGCCTGCGGTCTCACCCGCCCGACCGCCTCCGCCAAACGCTCGCGCCCGGCCCCAGGGTCGACGATCACCGCGACGGCGCCCACGCGGAAGACCGCCGCGAGCACCGCATAGAGCGCCGACGACACCGGCACGAGCACGAGTACGCGGTCGCCCCGTCCGACCCCCGCGGCCGTGAGGCGGCCGGCCCCGGCGGCGGCCTGGCGGTCGAGATCGGCGAACGTGGTGACGCGGCGGTGCCGGCCCCGGCCTTCGACGATCGCGGGGGCCTCGGGCCGAGCCTCAGCCTGCGACTGGAACCTCTCGACGACGTTGGTTCCGCCGTCGCGGGCCGCGGTCGTCACAGCTCCCGCCCAAGCAGGGCGTAGCGCCGGATCGGCCGCCCGAGACGTCGGCTGATCCGGACCGAGTCGTTCGCCGTGTGCATCAGCGCGTGGATCGCCGACCGGAACCCTTTCGCGCGGGCGGCCTCTTGCACGGCCCGGACGAGCGTCCCACCGAGCCCCCGTCCCCGGGCCTCGGGCGCCACTGCGAGCGTCTTGACGATGATCGTCTCGACGGCCTCGCCACGGGCGGCCTGCGCGCCATCCGGGAACGCCAGCACGACGCCGACGGGCCAGCCCTCCGCCTCCGCGATGAGGACGAGGTCCGGGTCGACGCGCGCCACGAGCGGCCGGTAGAGCGCGAGGAAGCGGGCGACGTCGAGCGGCGCGTAGTACGGGTTCTCGGCGAACGCCTCGAGGAGCAGCGGGTGGAGCGCGCGGAGCTCGGCCTCGGCCTCCTCCGCGCGAAACGGCCGGAGCGTCACGCCTCCCTCCACCAGCGTGTCCACCTCGGCGCCGAGGCGGGCCGACTCGTCAGGCAGCGCGTCGACACGCGACGAGAGGTAGCGGGCGACGGGCGCGAAGCCGACGGCCCCGAACGCGGCGGCGACGACAGGCGGCGGCCACGGCTCGAGCGCGAACGGCGGCGACGGCTCTCCCCCGCCGGGCGCCGCGTCCGTCACGACGCGGTACCCGAACCACGTCGACCCGTCGATCGGCCCGACCACGTGGCCGACGCCCTCCGCTCGAAGCCGGTCGAGCGCCGCCTCCAGGAGCACGACCCCGTCCGCCTCGGTCGCCCAGTCGACGTGTCCAACCCGGCCGATCCGGACGTTCTCGCCGTCGATGTGGAGGGGCTCGGTCCACCACAGCGCGCACGACGCGACGACCGTCTCGTCGCTCACGAGGCCGAGCACGTCGTCGGGCCGCGTCAGCGCGTACGCGGAGGGGTCCGGCGTTCCATCGAGGCCGGCGAGGTCGAGCCGTGCGTAGACGCCGGCGGTCATGGCACGAGAAACGAGAGCAGGCCGAGCGCGCTCAGCGGGCCCACGATGCTCGCGCGGTAGACCCGGCCCTCGAACTCCGTCGAGTCGCGGTCGATCGGCCCCCTCCAGCGGACGAGGATGAGCGAGGCGGCGGCCGTCACGACGAGCGCGAGCGCGACGTAGGCGCCGGTCAGGAGGAGCGGACGGAGTGGGGCCATCGGCCCGCCCGGGGCGGTGCCCGCGAAGTGATCCGCCCCGACGCGAAGCCACAGGACGAGGAGAACGGGCCCGACCGCGACGAGCGTCGCCCGCCACGCGGCCCGCCACGCGAGCTGGCCCGCGGTCCAGTTCGGCCGGGCCACCGCCATCCGCTCGACGCCGAGGAACGCGAAGGTCGCGCCCCACGCGAGAGCGTACGGAAACAGGAGGTCGAGATCGAGCGCGCTCGCCGCGATGAGCCAGAGGACGCCGACCGACGACACGCTGAACACGTTGTGCGCCGTGTGCGGCCGGCGCTTCGGGTCGTGCGGGAGCCCGTCGGCCTCCCGGGCGGCGGGCCAGACGCGTGCGTAGAGGAGGTAGACGAGCGCGGGCGGGATGAGCCACGCCGTCCCGCCGAGCGCCCACACGAGGTAGCCGATGAGCGCCGCCCCGAACACGCCCGCCCCGCCGACCGTCGTCTCCCGCCTCAGCACGGCCGCCACGCTGACGAGCAGGAGCAGCACCACGAAGTGGCCCGCCAGCAGCGTCGCCGGGAACGTCAGGAGTCGGACGAGCACGGCGTACGTCCCGAGCGGGACGAACAGGTTGTCGAGCCCGCCCCACGACACGGCCTCGACGATCGTCGCCAGGATGGCCACGATGGCCGAGATCCACAGAGCCTCGGCCCGGCCGACCGGTGTGAACAGGAGCAACGGCACGTGGACGCAGAGGAAGGCCACGAACGCGAACGCGACCGACCCCTCGAGGCTCTTCTTCCCGTCGACCGTTGCGTACGGCGAGAGCCCGTGCCGCGCGCCCGTCAGCGCCGCCGCCGGGTCCGCCAGCCCGAGCATGAGGATCGCGATGGCGTAGAGGACCGGCGAGTCGGCCGTCAGGAGGTACAGCGCGCACACGGCGATCGGGTAGCACACGTCGCCGACCGACTGGCGGCCGACCTCGTGGATCACCCCGCCGACGCCATCCCGCAGCGCCGGGACGAACCGGACGGCGAGCATCGCCCCGACGGCGAGCGCCGCCAGGAGGATCACGGGCCACGCGGCGTCGAACAGCCACGGGAGCGCGAGCATGACGGCGCTCATCGCCACGTGGAGCCCCTTCCGCGCGCCCTCAGCCGACAGCTTCCGCCGGAGCTGGGCCTGCCGGAGCGAGACGAGCGCGAGCCCCAGCGCGCCCATCACCGCCAGGATCGCCGCCCACGCGGGCAGCACGGCTGGGGTCAGGTCGCTCACCGGACCTCGTGGACGTGGAACGCCGTGTAGAACGGGGCCTTGTCGACGGCGTGGAGCCGGTCCGCGAGCGCGTTGAGGCGGACGAGGCGGCCGTCGAGGGGGGGTCCCGGCCGGCGGTCGGCGAGGACGCTCCAGTGGGCGAGCCGCGCGCCGGGCGTGCCCGCCTCGGCGACCCGGGCAAAGAGGGCGTCGGCGTCCGCAGGCGGGAGGTACTCGAACACGTCCGACAGGTTGAACTGGGAGAACGGCGCGTCGCCGAGCACGGCCTCGAGGGGGCCGACGTGCCACGAGAGCCGGTCGAGCCGGTCGCGGATGGCCTCGAAGTGCTCGGCGCGAAGGTAGCGTGGGAGCGCGTCCCCGTGCGTCCCCGTCAGGACCCACTGGAGGTAAGGGTTCTGGGCCGGATCCGTCGCCGTCACGGCTTCGCGGACGCGTCCGAGCAGCCGGTCGGCCGCGCTCCCCTCGACCTGCGAGAACGCCGTCGGGTAGCGCGCCTTGCCGAGCACGGCCCGCGACGTGGCGACGCGGAAGAGGAGCCGCCAACGCCACGTGTCCCAATGCGCCTCGTACCACTGCCGACGGTCGGCGACGGTCGGGGCCCCGCTGAGCAGATGGCGGACGCGGAGGCGCGGGTGGGCCAGCGGGAGGATCCGGCGGCGGAACAGGCGGAAGTAGCGTTCGAACGTCCCGCCCGTGCCGATCCCAGCAGCGACCACCCCGACGTGCGCATCCCAGAACCGGCGGGCGTGGTCGTCGAGGGCCGGGCGGCATCGAGCATACAGGGGCCCCCGACGGTCGCTCGCACGGGAGCCGACCAGTTCCAGCACCTCGCCGTGCTCCAGTGAGCGGAACGCGGCGACGCGAAGGGCGAGGCAGGCGGTCTGCGCCGGGTTGAGATCGACGGCGACGACGGCGGCCGGGTCGTCCGCCAGCAGCGCGAGCGCGTTGTCGCCGGCCGAACAGATCGACAGGACGCGGTCGCCGGGGCCGACGTCGAGCGCCTCGGCGAGCACGTCGGCGTCCTCCCACACCTGCGCGTAGCGGATGGTCGGATCGGTCATGGCTCGGGGATCGGGGGGACGTCGTTGACGAAGAGCCCGACGCCTCGGTCGTGGACCGGCGCCGCCAACCGGTCGAGCCCCCGCGCGAACGGGACGAGGGCGAGGTGGCCCAGAACGAGTCGGCGACTCAGTGCGAGCGTCGCCCCGTCCGTCCGCCGGGCGTAGTCGGCCGCCCGCGCCGCCGACAGCCGAGCCGATTCGAGGAGGTGGATCGTGAGCGCCCGCCGACGGCCCACCGCGCGCTCGCGCCTCCGCTCCTCTGCGATCCGTGCGCTCAATCGGTCACTGACCGACGCCAGGGCCTCACCACGCGTGATCGCGAGGAGGATCGCGCCGATGGATCTCGTGTCCCCCACACCGGCACGTGGAGAGGCGATCTGAGAGGGCCCCGTGTGATCCTCCGCTCCGCTCAGGATGACCGGAGGAATGGGGCGGTGAGCGGGAGGGGCGACGGCCATGTCCACCAGCTCGGCCCGGAGGACCGGGACCGGGTGGCGCGCGGCGTCTCGGTCGAGGAGCCACGCGGCCGGCAGGAGCGCCCGCTCGGCCGCGACGAGGGCCCGCGAGAGGAGGTCGGCCCGGAGTCCACCGCGGCGGCGGTAGCCGGCGCGGCGTGCGCGGTTGAGTCGGATCGCGTCGCGCAGGTGCTCGGTGAGGCCGGCGTCACTCATCGATCCGCTCGACTCGGCCCGTGGCGCCGTCGAGGCGGACGCGGTCACCGTCGCGGAGCCACTCCGTCACGCCCGGCACTGCGACGGCCGCCGGAATGCCGAGCTCTCGGGCGACGATCGCCGAGTGCGACAGGAGGCTCCCCCGCTCGACCACGAGCCCCGCGCACGCCGGAAAGAGCAGGACCCAGCCCGGGTCCGTCCGCTCAGCGACGAGGATCGTCCCCGGCGCCAGCTCCACCCCGCGCGGATCCCGGACCACCCGGACTCGGCCCTCGACCACGCCCGCGCAGCACCCGAGGCCGGTGCGGACGGCGCCCGACTCGGGCTCGGCAGGAGCTGGCCTGTCGGGCACCAGTTCCGACGTCGCGACCGGGCCGCGCGTCGTGAACCGGTCCGGCGGCGCCGACCCGTCGCGGTAGCCCTCGAACTCGACGCGGCGGACGGCCGCGAGGCCGCCGACGTCGAGCGACGCCGCCGTCCCGCGGGCGAGGCCGAGGAGCTCCTCGATCTCCAGCCAGAACACGTCGCGCGCACCGTCGAGATGGCCGGCCTCGGTGAGGCGCTGGCCCATGGCGAGGACGAGCCGCCGGGCGCGGCCGAACACGCGGGTCCGCTCGAAGCGGAGGTTTTCTCGGTCGCGGACCCGGTCGCGGGCGTTCCGAAGGAGCACGCCGAACAGGAGACGGCGGAGCGGGTGGCCGCGGAGGGCGTCGGAGGCGCGGGCCTCCGCCTCGGCCCGCTGGCGGACCGCGTCGGAGCCGGGCTCCCGGGCGTCGCCATCGGCGATCCGCACGGCGCGAGCGCCGACCGAGCGGTACAGCGGCGTCGGGTCGTCGGCGAGCGTCGGGCTCTCCAGCTTGAGCTCTTCGAGGCAGCGGTCGCCAAAACGCGCGACGTAGGCCGCCACGTCGGCAGCCATCGTGGGGCGGTCGGCGAGGCCGGACTCGACCGCTGCACGATCGGCGGCGAGCAGCATCTCGACCCAGGCCGGGTCGGCCGCCGCCTCACGCGCCATCGCCTCGACGCACCGGGCGGGCTCGGCCGAGATCACGTCGCCGTCCCCTGCGAGCAGCCCGCCCAGCGCTCCCGGACCGATCCACCGTTCGGCGGCCCGCTGCGCCAGCCCGAACCAGATCATGGCGAAGAAGTCGTTCACGAGCGGTGCGTCCCACCGCCGCAGGAGGGTCCGGTCGAGGGTCGCGTACGCCTCGGCGAGCGCGTCGAGGCCCATGCCGTCCGTCGTCGCGCCGTGCCGGCGGAGCGCGTCGTCGACGCGCCAGAGAAAGTCGCGGCGCATCCGGGGGAGGCGGACGTGCGCGGCGACGAGGCCGAGGACGGTTCTCGCCAGCGCGAACGCGTCGGCGATCCGCCCGGCCGACGGGGGCTCGGGTCGGAGGCCGTCCGGGATCCCGTCGCGAACGCCCATCATCCCTTCCATCAGCCCCGCGTTGAGCCGGTATCCGGGCAGCAGCGCGAGCACGCGGTACCACGAGCCGAGGTTGTAGTAGACCCGGCCTCGGATCAGCCCGATCATCTGCTCGAATGTCTCCGCCTCCGCCTCCACGCGCGACTCAGGGACCTTCAGGATCCGGCAGAACTCGCGGTACACGGCCGCGTAGGCGCGGCGCGCGAACGAGTACGTCAGCGGCGTCGTGACGCCGGCGTAGCTCTCGACGATGTTCGCGTTGTCCCACAACCGGATCCGCCCATCAGATTGCGCGGGGAGAGCGGTGACCGGGCGGGCCTGGAGGAGCCACAGCTCACCGTCGGCGATCGCCCACTCGACGTCCTGCGGGCCGCCCATCGCGTCGGCCGCGCTCCGGGCGAGGGCCGCGATGCGGCGGGCATCGATGTCCGAGAGGACCGGACCGGACTCGTCGACCGACACCTCCGCGACGCCCTCCCCCGCCCTGGCGTCGAACCGGTCGGCCACCTTCTGGACGCCGGGCGTCCGGGCGCGGACCTCGCCGTCGGCTCCGAGGCGGAGGGTCTCGGCCTCGGCGCGGCCGTCAACCAGGGCGGAGCCGAGGCCCCACGCGGCCGAGATCACGACGACGTCGGCGTCGCCCGTCACGGGGTCGGCGCTGAACGCCACGCCGGAGACGTCGGCGTCGACGATCTGTTGGATGAGGACGGCCGGCGGTCGGGTCGACCCGTCGAGCCCCCGCGCCGCGCGGTAGGCCCGGACGCGCTCGCCGTCGCCCGACCGGCGGACGTCGCGGACGCGCTCGGCCACGCGCTCCGGCGGGACGAACAGGAACGAGTCGAGCGCCCCCGCGAAGGCGTGCGCCGCCCCGTCTTCGTCGGCGGCTGACGAGCGGACCGCCACAAACGGCGGATGGGCCAGCCGCCCCAACGACTCGGCGACGGCCGCGTCCACGTCGTCGGCGTCGGGCGGGACGACGGCCAGCGGCGGGACGGGGAAGCCGAGGTCGAGGAGGCGGGCCAGGGCCATGCCCTTCCCCCCCCACGTGGCGCGGTCAGGGGCGGCGTCCGTCTGGAGATCGGGGGCGCTCATGCGATCCACAACGCGACGGGGCCGATGAGGGTGTACAGGCCGAGCGTCCAGATGCCCGCGGCCGTTTCGAGCACGCGACCGCGACCGGGCCGGTCCGCCCACAACGCCCCGACGCCGACGGCGACGACGAGCGCCGCGGCCCCGCCCAGCCCGACGCCGAGGCCGCCCGCCTCGGGGATGGAGTCGAGGACCATCAGCCCGCACACCAGCGAGCCGGCGACGGCCGCGGCCCACGCCAGCAGCGCCCGCTTCCGCCCCCACGCCGCGCTGTACGTCTCGACGCCCCGCCGCTCGTCGGCCGACGCCCACACCTTCCGCCCGACCTCGATCACGGTCCCCCCGAACAGGCTCACCCCGATGAGCCAGCCGACGCCGGCCGGGAACGCCGCGTCGTTGCCGAACACGTCGCACGACACGGAAAAAAAGTCGACGAGCGGGACGATCGGTGCGTGGGTCGCGAGCGTCGCGAGGGGCCGCTCGCGGAGCCAGTCGCGGGCGCCGAACTCAACGGTCATGAGCGCGCCGAAGCCCCAGACGCCGGCCAGCACGCCCAGCAGACGCACGTCGAGCCACGCCGCGAGGGCGACCTGCACGGCGGCGACCGCCAGGGCCGCACCGACCAGTTCGCGGAGCGTGACGAGACCGCGCGGAACGGGGCGCTCGGGCCGGTAGAGTCTGTCCTCCTCGGCGTCCTTCCACTCGTCGGCCACGCGGAGCTGAAAGAAGACGCCGAGCGCGACGACGGAGGCCACGACCACGGCCGGCCAGCCGGGGCCGTCGGCACCGCGCAGGGCGGCGGAGGCGCAGGCCACGCCGCCGGCGAACGCCACCACGACCGGCCCGTGGGCCAGCGGTGGGAAGCGCTCCTGGAGGTACGTCCACGCGCAGCGGACGGGCGGGACGGCGGGGGTCATGGCGGAGACGAGTGTACGCGGCAGGCGCCGCCGGCACATGGGGCAATCGAACCAGGCGACCCGGGCCGCGTACCCCAGAGGCCCCTCTCCCCTCGCATGTCTGACGCCTTCTCGATCACCGCCGGGCCGGGCCCGCTCGTCGCCGCCGCCGTCCACGACGGCCACGGCATCCATCCCGAGACGCTCCCGCACATCGCGCTCCCCGAGGCGGAACGGCTCCGCGAGGAGGACCCGTTCACGGGCCGCCTCACCGACGTCGCCCCGACGCGCGTCGTCGGGCGGCGATCGCGGTTCGAGGTCGACCTCAACCGGCCCCGCGAGGGTGCGCTCTACCGAACGCCCGACGACGCGTGGGGCCTCGACGTGTGGCACGACGGCGTGCCCGACCCCGTCGCCGAGCGGTCGTTGGCGCTCTACGACGACTTCTATCGGGCTGTCGAAAAGCTTCTCGCCATGAAGATCGAGGAGTACGGCTCGGTCGTCGTCTACGACCTCCACTCGTACAACCACCGCCGCGAGGGACCCGACGGCCCGCGAGCGGATCCCGAAGGCAACCCCGAGGTCAACGTCGGGACCGGCTCGCTCGACCGCCTCCGCTGGGGCCCGCTGGTCGACCGGTTCATGGCCGACCTCCGCGACGGCGCCGCCGAGGCGGGCCTCGCCGACCTCGACGTGCGCGAGAACGTCAAATTCCAGGGCGGCCACTTTTCGCGGTGGGTCCACGACACGTTCGGCAACGCGGCGTGCGTGCTGGCGGTCGAGTTCAAGAAGACGTTCATGGACGAGTGGTCCGGGCAGGTCGACGAGCCCCACCTCGGGCGGCTCCGGGAGGCCCTCGCCCACACGGTCCCCGGTGCCCTGGAGGAACGGAAGGCCGCCACGCCGGAGCCCGCAGCGCGGTGAGCCCCGAGGCCCTCGGCCGCGCCATCCGCGACGGGCTCCAGTCCGGCGAGCCCGTCCGGCTCGACCTCGACGACGGGACCGTGTTCGTGGACCACGCCGTGCCGCTCCTCGCCGTCCACCGTTGTCCGGGCGAGGCGACCGGCGACCCCGCGCTCGACGCCCGCGCCGCCTGCGCCGAGGCCCACCAGCTCGTCACGACGCAGCCGGCGTACGTCATCACATCGGACCCCGACGCCGAGGCGGCCCGCGCCGCCATCCGCGCCGTCGCGGAGGCCCTGACGGACGCCGTGGGACGGCTCCTCGTGGTCGAGATCTGGTCCCCGCTCGACGCGCCCGAGGCCGGCGCCGTCGACCCGTTCGACCGCGCGCCGGGCTTCACGATCTACACCGACGAGCGCGCCCCGAGCTCCGAGACCATCGACGCCCTCTGCGACGCGCTCTCCGGGATCGAGGAGGCTGGCCAGGGCGCCGATGTGTCACACGTCTCGACGTCCGAGGTCGCGCCCCCGGGCCTCCCCCCCCTCGGCCTCGACGGGCTCGTGGGGCTGGCCGTCGACGCCGTGTTCCACAACGCGCGCGACGGCGAGTTCTACCCGCGCGTGCTGGCGCGCCTCCGCGAGGCCGTGGCGCCAGCGCTCCGCGAGGCGGCCGTCGTCGCGGGCCGGGCCGCGCCGGCGACGCTCGCCCGCCAGTCCCTCGAACCCGCCGCCGAGGCCGTCGACCGCGGCCTCTCGGCCGTCGCCGAGTCGTTCGGGTTCCTCCTCCAGATCACGCCCGTCAACGCCGACGCGGCCTGGGACGAGTTCCACGGCGGCGGGTGCGAGCGGTCGCCCGAGCTCCTGTACCGCCCGCTCACGTTCGACCCCGACGCCGCGCGCCGCCAGCTGTTCGACTTGCCGCTGGAGGACGTCGAGGACCCGGTCGTCGCCGGCATTCTCCGCGAGTGCCGTGACGAGATCGAAGGGCAGATCCGGATGATCCTCGACGTGGGCACCCCGCAGTTTCTGCCCAACAGCCTGCGCCTGTACGGCGCGCCCGACCGCGACCTGGTCGACCTCGCCCACGACCTCATCGAGGCGCTCGATGCCCTGCCCGCTGCGACGCGGGGCGAGGAGGTCGTCGGAGCGACGGCGTTCGCAGCCCGCGCGCGGGCCCAACTCGAGGCCTACCACGCGATCTCGGAGCACATGCCCCAGGCGGTCTCCATCCGGGAGGACATCACGGGCAGCCTCATGGTCTCACGCGGATGCCTCCTCATCGGCACCCACGCACAGGTGCCGGCGGCTCGCGTCGAGGCGCTGCTCGCGCACGAGGTCGGCACGCACGTGCTGACGTACGCGAACGGGGCCGCGCATCCCCTCGAGCAGCTCCGCCACGGGCTGGCCGGCTACGAGGATCTGCAGGAAGGACTCGCCGTGTTCGCCGAGTGGCTCGTCGGCGGCCTCACGCCGGGCCGGTTCCGGACGCTCGCCGCGCGGGTGATCGGTGCCCGCGCCCTCGTCGACGGCGCCGACTTCGTCGAGACGTTCCGGCTGCTCCGCGAGGCGGCCGGCCTCAGCGACCGCGGCGCGTTCGGCGTCACGGTCCGCCTCTACCGGGGCGGCGGGCTGACGAAGGACATGGTGTACCTCCGTGGCCTCCGGGACCTGTTGCGGCACCTCGGCGACGGTGGGCCGTTCTGGTCCCTCTTCATCGGCAAGATCGCGCTCCGGCACCTCGACGCCGTCGCCGACCTCCGCGCCCGCGGCGTCCTCTCCGCCCCTCCCCTCCGCCCCCTCCACGCCGACGCCCCGGCCACGACGGCGTGCCTCGACCGCGCCCGCGCCGGCCTCTCGGTCCTCGACCTGCTGGACGGATAAGGGATTCGGGACAGGGCATGCGGCTCCTCCGCTCCTGTCCCTCTCTCGTCCCGCTCCCCGATCTCTCCCCCATGCGAATCGCCTTCCTCATCAACTCCTTCGAGACCGAGAAGGACGTCTACACCACCACGCGGCTCGCGCTGGCGGCCCACAAGGCCGGCCACGACGTGCTGTACCTCTCGGTCGAGGACTTCGTCTGCGAGCCCGACGAGACGCTCCGGGTCCGCGTCCGCCGGCCAGGCGGGACGTACAAGACGATCCGCACCCTCTGGAAGGGGGTCCACGAGGACGGCGAGGAGGAGCGGATCCCGATCGAGGAGATCGACGCGCTCCTGCTCCGCAACGACCCCGCCGACGACGCCGGCGAGCGGCCGTGGGCCCAGTCGGCCGGGATCGTGTTCGGGCAGATGGCGGCCCGGCGCGGCGTGATCGTGCTGAACGACCCCGAGGGGCTGGCAAAGGCCGTCAACAAGGTGTACTTCCAGCGCTTCCCGCCGTCGGTCCGCCCCAAGACCCTCGTCACGCGGCACGCCGACGACGTCCGCCGGTTCATCGACGACCACGGCGGCGACGCGATCGTCAAGCCGTTCCAGGGCTCGGGCGGCGAGGGCGTCTTCGTCGTCCGCCAGGGCGACCACGCCAACCTCAACCAGATCATCGACGCCGTGTGCCAGAACGGCTACATGGTGGTCCAGGAGTTCCTCGAGGCCGCCGCGGGCGCCGACACCCGGATGTTCCTCCTCAACGGCGAGCCGCTCCAGCGCGACGGCGTCTACGCCGCGCTCCGGCGGGTCGGGGCCGAGGGCGACATCCGGAGCAACATCTCCGCGGGCGGGAGCACCGAGCAGGCGGCCGTCGGCGAGCGCGAACTCGAGATCGCCGAGCTCGTCCGCCCCCAGCTCGTGCAGGACGGGATGTTCATGGTGGGGCTCGACATCGCGGGCGGCGTCCTCCTCGAGGTCAACGTGTTCAGCCCGGGTGGCCTCGGCGGCATCGAGGAGACGACCGGCGTCGACTTCGCCCCGGACGTGATCGAGGCGGTCGCCCGGAAGGTCGCAGCGCGCAAGCAATACCGGCAGCACTTCTCGAACCGGACGCTGGCGACGCTCTAGCGCGTTCCCCCAGGCGAGACCAAAAGGGACCGGCCCGCCCCCGCGACACGGATTGGGGACGGGCCGGTCACTGTTTGGAGCCCGCATGCGCGGGAGACTCCCAGCCACGGCGGTTGCCGCACTCCCAGGGTATGGCATCCGACGGACCTCCCCATGGCCGCGGCCGGCCATTCGACTAGTGCCTCAGTACTATCGACGGTCAGTCCCGTCGGAACCGCATCCGGTCGCGCGGGCGGACACGGCCCCACGCCTCGCCCCCGACGGTCACGTCGCACCAGCCGGCGCCAGGCTCGGGCTCGCCGACCTCGACCGCCTCGGGCTCGCCGCCGAGGTGGCGGGCCACGGCGTCGGCCTCAGAGCGGGCGCGGACGAAGGTGGCGGGCTGGTCGTGGGGCTCGACTTCGAACTGGGGCATGGCAGAAGGTAGCGGGCGCTCGGGAGGGGCCGGGAGCGGAAACGCTTCCGAACCCGGACCGTATCTAGGGACAGCCCGGAATGAGGTGCCGGCGCGACCCGGCGCCCCGTAGACGGTACGATCTGCCCCTAGCCCCACCATGCCCTCCCCGACCGACACCCCGACGCACGACTCGACCCACGGTGACGGCGCCTCCAGCGCCGTCGACGCCGTCGCCACCCAGCCCGCCGCCCAGCAGACCGGCGCAGACACGGCCGAGGCGGCCGGCCTCAGCCTGAAGGGCGCCCCGGACCACGTCGAAGACGACTTCCTCCCCATCAACGGGACCGACTACGTCGAGTTCTACGTCGGCAACGCCAAGCAGGCCGCCCACTTCTACGCCTCGGCCTTCGGGTTCGAGATCGTCGCCTACCGCGGGCCCGAGACCGGCCACCGCGAGGCCGCGAGCTATCTCCTGAAGCAGGACAAGATCCGGTTCGTGTTCACGACCTCGATCGGGTCGGACACGGAGATCGCCCGGCACGTCGCCAAGCACGGCGACGGCGTCAAGGACATCGCCCTCTGGGTCGACGACGCGCGCGCCTCGTTCGAGGCCGTCAAGGAGCGCGGCGCGACGCTCGTCCGCGAGCCGGAGGTGATGGAGGACGAGCACGGCCAGATCGTCGTGGCCGCCATGGGCACCTACGGCGACACGATCCACACGTTCGTCGAGCGGAAGGACTACGACGGCCTGTTCATGCCGGGCTTCGAGGCCTACGAGAACCCGCACTGGAAGCCGGGGCCCGTCGGGCTGAAGTACGTCGACCACTGCGTCGGCAACGTCCACCTGGGCGACATGAACAAGTACGTCCAGTACTACTCGGACGTGATGGGCTTCCGCAACCTCCTGTCGTTCTCCGACAAGGACATTCAGACGGAGTACTCCTCGCTCATGTCGAAGGTGATGTCGAACGGGAACGAGCGGATCAAATTCCCGATCAACGAGCCGGCCCAGGGCAAACGGAAGAGCCAGATCGACGAGTACCTCGAGTTCTACGACGGCGCCGGCGTCCAGCACATCGCCATGGCGACGGACGACATCCTCTCGACGGTCACCCAGCTCCGCGACCGCGGCGTCGAGTTCCTGACGGTCCCGACGACCTACTACGAGCAGCTCCAGGGCCGCGTCGGCACCATCGACGAGCCGGTCGACCAGCTCGCCGAGCTCGGCATCCTCGTCGACCGCGACCCGGACGGGTACCTCCTGCAGATCTTTACCAAGCCCGTCGAGGACCGCCCGACGGTGTTCTACGAGATCATCCAGCGGAAGGGCGCCCGGACCTTCGGCGAGGGCAACTTCAAGGCGCTCTTCGAAGCCATCGAGCGCGAGCAGGAGCGGCGCGGGAATCTGTAATCGGGTGAGGTGCGATCGGGTGATCGACGAGTGGGGCGACCGCCCCGACTGCCTCGGTCACCCGGTCTGCGCCGACGTTCTTCAGCCATCCCATCGCACGATCTGCAATCACCCGATCTGACTTCCCATGAGCTACTACGTCCGACTGGGCGACGTCCCGCCCAAGCGTCACACCCAGTTCCGCCGGCCCGACGGGGCCCTCTACACCGAGGAGGTCCTCGGCGAAGAGGGGTTCTCGGGGACAGCGTCGATCGCCTACCACATCCACCCACCGACGCTCGTCGACAGCGTGGGCGAGCCCGAGACGTTCGGGCCGGAGTACGTCGACGAGGCGTTCCTCCGGCACCGCCACTTCGAGGGGCCGAAGGTCGAGGCGGGCGGCGACTGGTGGAGCGGGCGGCGCTACATCATGGGCAACAACGACGTCGACCTCGCGCTCTGCACGCCGACGGAGCCGATGCCCAAGGACGTGTTCTACAAGAACGCGACGCACGACGAGCTGATCTACGTCCACGACGGTGAGGGGCGGCTGGAGTCGGTCCTCGGGACCGTCGAGTTCCGTCAGGGCGACTACGTCCACGTCCCGCGGACGCTCACGCACCGGTGGGTCTTCACCGGCGACGTCCAACCGCGGCTGCTCATCATCGAGGCGCCGACCGAGTTCCGCCCGCCCAAGCGCTACCGGAACGACATGGGCCAGCTCCTGGAGCACAGCCCGTACCACGAGCGCGACTTCCGGCCGCCATCGGAGCTGGAGGCCATCGACCAGGAAGGCCGCTTCACGGTCAAGATCAAGAAGCACGGGCGGCTCTTCCCGTTCGTCTACCGCTACCACCCGTTCGACGTGGTCGGCTGGGACGGCCACCTCTACCCGTACGCGTTCTCGATCCACGACTTCGAGCCGATCACCGGGCGGATCCACCAGCCGCCGCCGGTCCACCAGACGTTCGAGGCCCGCGGGTTCGTGGTCTGCTCGTTCGTCCCACGCCTGTTCGACTACCACCCGGACTCGATCCCGGCGCCGTACAACCACTCGAACATCGACTCCGACGAGGTCCTGTACTACGCTGAGGGCGACTTCATGTCGCGCAAGGGGATCGGGCGGGGCTCGTTCACGCTCCACCCCGGCGGCATCCCGCACGGCCCGCACCCCGGGACCACCGAGGCGAGCATCGGCGCGAAGGAGACGCACGAGCTGGCCGTCATGGTCGACACGTTCGCCCCGCTCAAGCTGACGCAGACGGCGCTCGACATCGAGCAGGACGACTACGTCCTGTCGTGGCAGCCCGAGAAGCACGGGCACCCGCTCCCCGACGCGGCCCCGATCCCGCCCGGCGCGGAGATCGCGGGCGACGGCCGGGCCGGCGAGGTCCCCGACTCGCCCCCGCTCGACGCCGCGCGCGGCTGATCCACACCGTCCGCCTCAGCACCGAGGCGGACCGAGTCATGGCCCCGCCGTCTTCCGATCGGCCGACAGCCCGGGGACGCGGCCGAGGGTCAGACGTGCTGGTCGATCAGGATCGGGTTGCCGTCGGGGTCTTCGAGGACGAGACTCGCAGGCCCCTCCGTCGTCTCGTCGGCCTCCTGGGTCGGGACGATGCCCCGCGCCTTTAGCCGGCGCTGGATCTCACGAACGTCGGTGAACCCGTCGACCTCGCCGCCCTGCTGGTCCCAGCCGGGGTTGAAGGTGAGGATGTTCTTGTCGAACATCCCCTGGAAGAGGCCGATCACGTGCTCGCCGTTCCGCAGCATGAGGTAGCCGTGATCGGAGTTGCCCCCGAAGACCTCGAACCCAAGGTGCTCATAGAACGCGCGTGACGCGGCGAGGTCGGAGACGGCGAGGCTGACGGAGAAGGCGCCGAGGGTCATCGGTCTTGGGGGCTGGACGCCGGAACCTACGGGGCGCCCCGCCCTCCCCCGTAGCTTCCCGTCCCCTCCCTGCTCCCCGATGTCCGACTCGTTCCCCTTCGGTCAGTCCGTCGCCTGGAACCCCTCGCCTGACCACGTGGCCGGCACGAACCTCGCGCGGCTGTGGACCCGGCTCGGGCTCGACGGCTACGCCGCGCTCGAACGCTGGGCGCTCGACGACATCGGCCGGTTCTGGGACCTCGTGATGGAGGACCTTGGCATCGAATTCAGCCAGCCCTACACCCGGGCCCTCGACGCCTCCGGCGGCATCGAGCGGCCTCGGTGGTGCGTCGGCGGGCGAATGAACGTGGTCCACAATTGCCTCGACCGCTGGGCCGGGACGGAGGCGTGGGAGCGCGACGCGATCCGGTACGAGAGCGAGGAGGGCACGACGCGGTCACTGACGTACCTCGAGCTCCACGCGGAGGTCGAGGCGTGCGCCGCCGGGCTCCGCGCCCACGGCCTCGGCGCGGGCGACGCCGTCGGGCTCTACCTCCCGATGACGCCCGAGATCGTCGTCGCCTTCCTCGCCGTCGCCCGCATCGGCGGGATCATCCTGCCCCTCTTCTCCGGCTACGGCGCCGAGGCCGTCGCGACGCGTCTCGCGGACGGCAACGCCAAGGCGCTCGTCGTCGCCGACGGTGCCCCGCGACGCGGCCGGGCGGTCCCCATGAAGGCGATCGCGGACGAGGCGCTGGCCGAGGCCCCGAGCGTCCGCCACGTGTTCGTGGTCGACCGGATGGGCGACGAACTCATCGGGACGCCGCGAACGGGAGGGCGGGACATCCCGTGGAGCCGCCTGTTGGAGATCGGCCGCCAGTCGACGGCGACGGGGTGCGCGGACACGGCGGCCGAAGACCCGGTCCTCCTCATCTACACCTCGGGCACGACCGGCACGCCCAAGGGCGCCGTCCACACCCACTGTGGCTTCCCGATCAAGGCGGCGCAGGACATGCGCCACCCGATGGACGTCCGCGCCGGCGACGTCGTGTGGTGGATGAGCGACATGGGCTGGATGATGGGCCCGTGGCTCGTCTTCGGCGCGCTCCTAAACGGCGCGACGATGGTCCTCTTCGACGGCGCCCCCGACTTCCCCGAGGCCGACCGGACGTGGGCGATCTGCGAGCGCCACGGCGTCACGCTCCTCGGCCTGTCGCCGACGCTCATCCGCGCGCTCATGCCGCACGGCGCCGGACCCGTCCAGGCCCACGACCTGAGCGCGCTCCGCGCGGTCGGGTCGACGGGCAGCCCGTGGGACCCCGAGAGCTGGCGGTGGCTCTTTTCGACCGTCCTGGACTCGAACAGACCGATCCTCAACTACTCCGGCGGGACGGAGATCTCTGGCGGGATCGTGTGCGGGAACCACGTCCAGTCCCTCAAGCCGACGGGCTTCTCCGGCCCCGTCCTCGGCATGGACGCCGACGTGGTCGACGAGTCCGGCGAGCCCGTCCGCGGCGCCGTCGGCGAGCTCGCGATCCGCCAGCCGTGGATCGGCATGACCCGCGGGTTCTGGGGTGATGAGGACAACGCCCGATACCACGCCACTTACTGGGCGCGGACGCCCGGCCTCTGGGTCCACGGCGACTTCGCGGCGGTCGACGCCGACGGCCAGTGGTTCCTGCTCGGGCGGAGCGACGACACGATCAAGGTGGCCGGCAAGCGGCTCGGGCCGGCCGAGGTCGAGTCCGCGCTCAACGCCGCGCCCGAGGTCCTGGAGAGCGCCGCCGTCGGCGTGCCGGACGACGTGAAGGGCCAGGCCGTCGTCGCCTTCGCCGTGCTGGCGGCCGGCGCCACCGAGTCCGACGCGCTACGCGAGGCCCTCATCGGCCGCGTGACGGACGCGCTCGGCAAGGCGCTCCGTCCGAAGGCCGTGCTCTTCGTCGACGCGCTCCCCAAGACGCGGAACGCGAAAGTCATGCGCCGCGTGATCCGCGCGGCCCACCTCGACGGCGACCTGGGCAACGTGACGGCGCTGGAGGACGAGGACGCCGTCGAGGCCATCCGGCGGGCGCGGTAGCGGCCCCGCTCAGGCGGGAGGTCGGAGTCGTTCAGCCCGTGCCGCCGCCTCCGCCGGCCTCGCCTGGCAGGTTGGGGCCGGCCTCGCCCTCCTGGTCCGTCGTGCCGCCGTCGTCCGACTCGTCGTCGTCGTCGTCCCCCCGGCCGTCGCCACTGGCCTGGGAGTCGAGACCGGCGTAGACGGCGATGAAGCCGGCCGTCGCGACCGCTCCGATCGCGGCCCCGGGCAGGGCTCCGATCCCGCCGGCGGCCGCGCCGAGTTGGGCTCCGAGCGCGGCGCCGGCGATGATGGTCGCGGCGACGGTGGCCCCGTCTGTGGCGGAACTGGAGACGTACTCGACGCCGGTCTCCGTCTCCGGGGCGAGTTGCCCGGCCAGTTGGCGGGCCAGCGGGCTCGCGCTGTCCAAGAGCCGCCCGCGGGCCTGCTCCCGGTCGAGGCGGGACTCCCGGACGGACAGCGCGCGGACGGCGCGGGCGTCGTCGCGGGACAGCGCTCCGAGGTCCACCAGCGTCTCGAGCGATTGCCGGAGCGTCGCCTCCGTGTCGAAGCGGGCCTCGAACTCGGCCGCGAGGACCTCGTTGTTGCAGAGGGAGCGGGCGGTTGGGTCGGCGGCGGCGCACGCGCCGGCCTGGAATTCCTGGGCGAGAGTGCCCGTCCCGCGGAGCGAGTCGACGACGCCACCGATGCCGGCTCCGAGGATTGCGTCGGCCCGCCGCCCCCGGTCGGGGCTGACCTGCGCGATTGCGGGCGCGACGAGGGTTGCGACGAGCGCGAGAAGGGTGACCTGTGAGCGGACCATGGCTGGAAGGGAGGTGCGTCACTACCTCCGTGTGACGCCCTCCTAGGGGTTCACCCCTCCCGCTCGCCCCCCTCAGCGGGCCCGCGGTTCTACCGAGGCGGGCCGGCTCGAACGCAAAGAGGCCCGAGCCGAAGCCCGGGCCTCCTGTTGAGCCGGTGCGGAGACTCGACGCGTGACTGGCGCGGTCCGGTTAGACGGTCTCCGGGTCGTTGTAGTACACGTTCTCGGCGCCGTACTCGTCGTAGCGGCTCCGGACGTAGTCGCGGTCGTCGTCGCGCGGGTGGACGCCCATCACGACCCCACCGTTCTCGACGTCCTTCTTGTACGCGTGGGCCGTTTCTTCGGGGATGCCGGCCCCGACGAGGGCGCCGACGAGGCTGCCGGCCGCGCCGCCCGCCCCAGCGCCAGCGAGGGCGCCCGCCAGCGGCCCGGCGATCGCGCCGATGCCCGGGATGAGGACGGCCCCGCCGATGCCGGCGATGGCGCCGATCACGCCACCGGCCGTCCCGCCGAGGGCGGCTCCGGCCCCGGCACCTTCCATGGCCTTCGAGCCTTCCTTGATCTCGACCTCGCTTACGTCGCGGTCGTAGTAGTGCTTTTTGGTGTCCTCCGACATGATGACATGGATGTCCTCGTCGGTGTACCCGCGATCGCGCAGGTCGGCATAGGCGCGATCGGCCTGCTTGTAGTCGCGGTAGGTGCCCGTCATGAGCGGGCGGTCGGTGTAGTCTGACATGGGTCCAGGAGGGGGGGAGATGAGGGAGGCCTGAGAGCCGTCGAGCGGCTCCGCTGTTCCGTCCTGGAAGCGCTTGCGGCACTCCCCCACGCCTCCCCCCGCACATGTCCTTAGGAAAGCGGCTGCGGGCGCCCGATCCCACGAACCCGTGTCACCCGCGCCGAGTAGTGCCCCTTCCCCCTTCCCACTCCTTCCCCTCCCCCGTATGATGACCCGCACCGCAACCGCCCACTGGTCCGGCGCCCTCTCCGACGGCTCCGGCGCCATCTCCACCGAGACGGGCACGCTCTCCGAAACCCCGTACTCCTTCGAGACCCGCTTCGGCGACGAGGGAGGGAAGAGCGGCACGAATCCCGAGGAGCTCCTCGGTGCCGCCCACGCCGGGTGCTTCACGATGCAGCTCTCCCACAACCTTGCCGAGGCGGGCCACCCCCCAGAGCGCGCCGAGACTCGCGCTGAGGTCCACCTGAAGCGCGTAGAGGGCGGATTTGAGATCCCGTCGATCCACCTCGTGCTCACCGCCGACGTGCCCGGCATCTCCGAGGACGAGTTCATGAGGATCGCCAACGACGCGAAGGAGAACTGCCCGCTCTCGAAGGTCCTCCGCGCCGCCGACATCACACTCGACGCCACGCTGGAGTCGTCGTAGTGGCCGGTACTCCCGAGGTCTGGCGCCAGTCGTTCGCCGTCCGCGCCTACGAGGTCGGGCCCGACGAGCGGGCCTCCGTGCTCACCGTCGCCGACTACTTCCAGGAGGCGGCTGGCGAGCACGCGAGGTCTGGCGGCGTCGAGACGTTCGACCTCGGAGAGAGCACCGGGACGTGGGTCCTCCATCGGCTCCGGCTCCGGTTCGACGGCCTCCCGCACATGCGCCAGTCGGTCGAGGTCGAGACATGGCCGAGCGGGCGCGACCGACTCAAGGCGTACCGCGACTACCGCCTCTGGAATGAGGACCGCGAGGCGCTGGCGGTCGGGACCAGCGCGTGGTTCGTGATCGACGTCGAGCGCCGGCGGCCGGTCCGGCTGCCGGCCGGCCTCGAACGGTTCGGTCCGGCCGAGCCGGAGGACGCCCTCTCGTTCGACCGCCCGCCCGAGGCGCCCGAGGCCGCCGAGCACGCCCGCACGTTCCACGTCCGCCGCTCCGACCTCGACCGCGTCGGGCACGCCAACAACGTGCGGTTCTTGGAGTGGGCGCTGGAGGCGCTGCCGTCCTCGGAGGGCCTGCGTGAGATCGAGGTGCTCTACCAGTCCGAGGCCGTCTACGGCGACGACGTCGTGAGCGAGGCGGGGCCGCTCGTCGAGGGCGCCCGCGCGCACCGGCTCGCACGAGGATCCGACAATCGTACGTTCGCCCTCGCCCGCACCCGCTGGACGCCATGACCCGCACCCTCGCCGTCGTCGCCGTGTTTGCCGTCGTCGGCTTTGTCGCCTACCAGATGCTGACCGGCGGCGCGAGCGAGCCGGCGGAGGACGTCGTCGCCGCCATCGCGGACGGCGCGACGGTCGTCGACGTCCGCACCGACGACGAGTACGCCGGTGGCCACGTGGCCGGCGCGATCCACGCCAACGTGTTCGACGACGGGTTCGAGCAGCGGATGGCATCGCTCGACCGCACGGAGCCGGTCTACCTCTACTGTGCCTCGGGCGTCCGGAGCGGGCGAGCCGCGGCGGTCTTGGAAGGCATGGGGTTCGAGCGCGTCGTCAACGCCGGCGGGTTCGACGACCTCGCCGCAGCCGGCGCACCGGTCGACCGCTAGTCTCGTCCCCAGAGGAGGTCGTCGACGGCGAGCGTCAGACCGAGGCTGGCGTACCCCCCGACGGAGCGGTAGCGCCCGTCGAGCGTCCGCTCCGGCCCCCCGTCGTCCGGGACCGTCGTCCGACCCAGCGGCCGGCTCGTGCCGACGGCGACTTCGATCCCCGCCGGGCCGGCGTCAATCCGCGAGACCATCCCCAGCCCGGCGAAGACCTCGGTGGCGTCGGGGAAGCGCGCGCCCTCGTCCGTCCTGATCTGAGACACCGCGACCCGGCTGAGGCGCCCCGTCAGACCGACCGTCATCCAGTCGCCCCGGGCCGCGACCGTCGCGTGAGCGAACGCCTGACGGAGGGCGCCGGAGGCCCGGTAGTGCTCCGGCGGAGGCGGCTCGCTGGCGCACCGGAAGGCGCACCGGGTGTAGCCCGCCTGCCCGACGCCCGAGACCTTCCCGACCGCTAGGCCCGCGCCGGCCTCGGTACGGAGGACGCCGGAGGTCGGCCCATACACTGTCAGCCCCCCCTCAAACCGTCGCTGGTCCATCGATCCGAGGCCGTCCCCGGGCCGCGAGAGCGTGCTCGCGCGGGCGAAGACCCCGAGGTGCGGAAGGGGGGAGGCGGCCACGGCCCCCTCCGCGCCGCCCGTGCCGATCCGGCCGGCGGCCGACACCTCTCCCGGTCCGTCGTGCAACGGGACGGCCGGGGCCGACGGCGCGTAGAGCGTCGGCGGGACGGCGTAGTGCGAACACCCCGTCGTGAGGACGACGAGCACGAACGCGGCGAGGGCAACGGGCAAGATCGGACGGCGCATGGAGGTCGACGGGGGCACGTCACCAGGATCTCACACTCCCCATGCAACGACCTGGGCGGCCCTACCCACGCCGTCTGATCCGATCGGACTACGCGCGCCGCTACAGCGCGATCACCGTCGCGTTGAGGACGTGCTCAACGCCGCGGATCCGGTCGAGCGCGCCGTCGGGATCCGCCCCGGCCCCCGTGTCGACGCGGATCCGGGCGCAGGCGGCCTCGGCGCCCTCGAACACGAGGTTCTCCATCTCCTGGACGTTCCACCCGGCCTCGCGGACTTCGCCCAGCACACCGGCCAACACGCCGACGCGGTCGAGATGGCGGACCGTCAGGAGGTGCGTCGCCGGCGTCTGCGCCGCCAGGTTCACGTTATTCGGCACGCGGCCGGTCTCGGCGTACGCCCGGATCACGCGGGCCGCCTCCTGGCCGATGGCCTCCGTCGCCTCGTCCGTCGACGCGCCGACGTGGTGTGTGATGTAGGCCGCCTCGGCGAGCGGGTGGGCGAAGTCGGCCTGCTTGTCGGAGGGCTCGCCTGACGGGACGTCGGTGGCGAATCGGAGACGGCCCGCGGCGACGGCCTCGGCGACGGCCGCCTCGTCCACGACGTCGGCGCGGGCCGTGTTGATGAGCGCGGCGCCGTCGGGCAACGCCGCGAGGAAGGCGGCGTCGACGAGGTGGCGCGTGTTGGGCGTCGAGGCGACGTGGACCGTCACGGCGTCCGACTGGCGGGCGAGGTCGAGGGGCGAGGCGGCGCGCGTCACGCCGAGGTCGGCCGCCGCCCCGGGCGTGAGCGACCGGCTCCACGCCACGACTGGCATCCCGAACGCCTTCGCGCGGGCGACGACCTCCCGGCCGATGCTGCCGAGTCCGAGAACCCCCAACGTCCGCCCCCGGAGCCCCCGGGCGGCGGAAAACCCCTTCTTGTCCCACCGTCCCGCGCGCGAGGCGATCACGTTGTCGGGGATCCGGCGGTCGAGCGCGAGGAGGAGCCCGAACGCCAGCTCGGCCACGGCCGCAGCGTTTTTGCCGGGGCAGTTCGCCACGAAAACGCCCCGCTCGGACGCGCCCACCACGTCGATCGTGTCGACGCCCGCGCCGGCGCGGACGATCAGCTCCAGACCCCTCGCGGCGTCGAGCGCCTCGGCCGTCACCTTCGTCGAGCGGACGACGAGGACGGCCGGGTCGTGCTCGCGGAGCGCGTCGACGAGACCGTCGCCGCTGAGACCGGCCGCCTCGACCACGTCGTGGCCGTCGTCGCGGAGGCTCTGGAGGGCGTCGGCAGAAACGCTGTCGGCGACGAGGACGGTCATGGGGACGGGACGTGGGATGGAGGAACGTGAGATACGGCGCCGAACGCCGTGGGCTCCCCACGCTCCTCCTCTATCCCTCCTCCCCGTCCCAAAACGTGTGCACGAGGAGGCCGCTGCGGAGCTTCGGCTCGAACCACGTCGACTTGGGCGGCATGAGCTCGCCCGCGTCCGACACGTCGACGAGCTCCTCGATGGCCGTCGGGAACATGGAGAACGCCGCGTCGCACTCGCCGGCGTCGACCAGCCGCTCGAGTTCTTCGGTCCCGCGGATGCCGCCGACGAAGCCAACGTTCTCGTCCGTCCGGGGGTCGGTGATGCCGAGGATCGGCTCGAGAATGAACTCGCCGAGGCGGGCCACGTCGAGCGTGTCGGCCACGCCGTCGCGCTGGGTCTCCGGCAGCAGGATCGAGTGCCAGCCGTAGTCCATCCCGAGGTAGACCTGGACGATGCCGTAGTCCTCGGGGTCCGGGAAGAGGGCCTCCTCGACGTCGAACTTCCGCCGGAGCTGGTCGAGGAACTTCCCCTTGCCCACCGGGAGGTCGTAGATGATCCGGTTGTACGGGAGGATCTCCATCTCGTCCATCGGGAAGAGGACGGCGAGGAAGTGGCCGGCCGCCTCGACCCCGTCGAGCTCACGCGCCGCGCGGGCCGCCGCCGCGCTCCGGTGGTGCCCGTCGGCCACGTAGAGCACGTCGACGTCGCGGAACGCCTCGGCGACGGCGCTCGCCTCGGCGATGGGCCAGACCGTGTGCTGGACGTAGTCCTTGGCGCGGAAGTCGTAGAGGGGCTCGCCGGCCATGGCCTCGGCGACGGCCGCGTCGATGGCGTCGTTGCCGCGGTACGTCAGCATGACGGGCTCGGCGTGGGCCCGCTGCGTCACGAGGTGGCGCGTCCGGTCGTCCTCCTTGTCGGGCCGCGTGTTCTCGTGCTTCAGGATCACGTCGTCCTCGTACTCGGCGGCGGAGACGAGCCCGACGATGCCGGTCTGTTCGCGCCCGTTCATGACGAGGCGGTAGACGTAGAGCCGGGGCGCGTCGTCGCGAACGAACGCGTCGGACTCGGCCAGCCGGCGGAGCGCCTCGGCGCCCTGCGTATAGACGGCGTCGGCGTGCTCGTCGGTCCCCTCGGGGAGGTCGATCTCGGGCCGGACGACGTGGAGGAACGAGAGGTCGTTGCCGGAGGCCAGCTCCCGGGCTTCCTCGACCGACACGACGTCGTAGGGGACGGAGGCTACGTTCGGAGCGTGCTCGGGCGTGGGACGGAGCGCCCGGAACGGACGGACGGAGGCCATGTAAGCGGGTCGGGGGCGGAGGAGGGTCCGTCGAAGATATACGAACGACGTGCGAATGCGCGCTCAGCCCTCCCCCTTTCGGGTCCTTCCCCTCTGGTTGGGAGCGTCCCGACCGCGAGGCCCGAGTTCACCCGCGCTCCACGCCGTTGGCTTGCGGACTCGCTGGGCCGCGCCGTACCATGGGAATCCGATCGCGGGGTGGAGAAGTGGTATCTCGTCGGGCTCATAACCCGAAGATCGGGGGTTCGAATCCCCCCCCCGCTACCATCGACCGCCGGCCTCTCTCGAGGGGCCGGCGGTTTTGTTTGTGGCTGCCCGCCTCGGCCGCTCGGTGGGCCTGCGGAACCGGATCGTGCTACGCGTCCGGGTGGGGCCCGAACACGCACCGGAACCGGTGGGCGTCGAGCGGGACGACCCAGACGCCGAACGCGGGCATGGCCTCCGTCGCCTCGACCCGGAGGCGGCACTCCCCCCCTGGCGGAGGCGTCGCGACCGGGCGCCACACCGGAGGCCGGCTGCCCACATCGTATTCCACCCTCCGCCGACCATCGCGCTGCCGGCCGATCCGGACGAGACACGTCGGGTACGTCCGCCGGTCGAGACCCGCGGGGGACGCCGCTCGCGTCGGGGGCCCCTCGCGCGGCGTCTGCCAGCGACGGCGCTCGCCTTCGAGGTCCTCTGCGAGCACGTTGTAGGCGGCACGGACCCGGTGAAAGGCCTCCGTCGAGCCGCCGCGGTCGGGATGCGTGCGACGCGCGAGGCGGCGGAACGCGCGGCGGACGTCCTCCGAGTCGGCGTCGTACGACAGAGAGAGGACGCGGAAGGGGTCTCGGGAACCGTCCAACGGCAGCGATTGGGGTGCGGGCGACACACCGACCACGGCAGGCACGGTTCCAGTCGCCCCGCCTCAGCGCCGAGGCGGACGAAGCCGGCCCGCTACGCCGTCTCGGCCCCGGCCCGCGCGAGCGCGTCGAACCCGCCGACGTTGACGGCGCCCTCATGGCCCAGCTGGCGGAGGATCTGCGCGGCCTGCCCCGAGCGCTGCCCCGACCGGCAATACAAGTAGACCGGCCCGCTCCCGGGCAGGCCCATCGCCTCGACTCGCTGGCGGAAGTCGGCGGACATCACGTCGACGTTGACGGCGCCGGCGAGGTGCCCCGAGGCGTACTCCTGGGGCGTGCGGACGTCGAGGACCGTCGCCGACCGGTCCCGCTCGGCGACGAACGTGGCGGGAGGCATGGCATCGCCGCCGGAGGGCTGGAGGAGACGGGAGAGAAACGACATGGCGGGGGAGGACGAGGACGTGTCGAGGTCGCCCCGAACGTACGAGGGCGACCACCCGGCGACCATGAGAACCCCGTTTGGGCGCTACGAGCAAAGGAGAGCCGTCCAGGCCTCGTCCCTCACGCCGTCGGGCCGGTGGAGACGCCCCCAGGCGGCTCCGCAGCCAAGCGGGTCGCAGCGGGGACTCTCCCGGCCTCAACCGAACGGCCGCTCGACAGTCGACTCGGCCACGGCCTGTTCCTCGACGCCCTCGTCGCCGGTCGGCTGGCGCAGGACGTGGAGGAACCACACGACGGCGAGCGCCGCGCCGCCCGCGTAGGAAACCGGAAAGGCCCACCAGATCCCGTCGGTCCCCCAGCCGAGCCGCGTCGAGAGGTACCACGCGACGGGGAAGCGGAGGACCCACAGGCTGAAGATCGAGATGAGCATCGAGACGTACGTCCGTCCGGCCCCGCTGAAGCCGCCGCCGATGACGACCTGCGCGCCGATGAGGCCCCAGCCCGGCGCCATGATGCGGAGGAACCGCGCGCCCTCCTCGATCACGACGGGCTCGCCCGGCACGAACGCGGCCACGATCGCGTCGGCGAAGACGAACGCCAGGAGACCCGCCGCCGTCATCGTCCCGACCGCGATCCACGTACCGATGGACGTGGCGCGGCGCGCGCGGCCCCGCTGCCCGGCCCCCACGTTCTGCCCGACGACCGTCGACGTGGCGATGCCGAGCCCGAGCGCGGGGATCAGAACGAACGAGAAGATCCGCGTGACGACCCCGTAGACCGCCACAGACTCGCTGCCGAACCCGGCCACGAGCGTGACGAGGACCGTCAGCCCGAGCGCGCGCATGGCTTGGTCGACGGAGGCCGGGAAGCCGAGGCGCGCGATCCGGCGGGCGATGTCGAGGTCCGGCCGGAGGTCGGTCAAGCGGACGCGGATCGGGCGGCGGCCGCTGAGCAGGAGCCACGTGCCGACGAGCGCCGCCAGCCCCTGCGTCCCGATCGTCGCCGCCGCGGCACCGGCCACGCCGAGTTGCGGCACCGGCCCCCAGCCGAGGATGAACAGCGGGTCGAGCACGAAGTTGAGCAGGACCGTCCCGCTGACGATGTACAGCGGCGTCTTGACGTCGCCCACGCCTCGGAGGAGCGCCTGGAACACGAAGTACCCGAAGACGAACGGCAAGCCGAGGTAGCTCAGGCGGAGGTACTCGGTGGCGGGTGGAAGCACCTCGGCGTCGGCGCCCATCAGCTCGAGGAGCGGCGCGGCGAGCACGAACCCGGCCGCCGCCAGCGCGACGGACAGGAGCGTGACGATGGCGTACGTCTGCCCCGCCACGTAGTCGACCTCGCGGGAGTCGCCGCGGCCCTCGGCCTGCGCCACGAGGATCGTCCCGGCGATCGTCACGCCGCCGCCGACGGCGATGAACAGGAAGATGACCGGGAAGCTGAACGAGACGGCCGCGACCGCGACCGCGCCGAGACGGCCCACCCAGAACGTGTCGGTCAGTTGGTAGACCGTCTGGAGGACGTTGGCGAGGACGACGGGGCCGGCCAGCCGAAGGAGCGACCCGGCGATGGGGCCCTGGAGGATCTGCCCGGACGGGCGGCCGGAGGGGGGCAAGGCGTCGGGGAGGAAGACCGACCGCCAACCCGCGCCACCGGACGGGGTTCGTCGGGGGCGGCGCGTTCGCCGTGAACGGGAACGCGTCCGCAGGGCCGAGTCCGCCCGCCTCGGCGCTGAGGCGGACTTACTTCGGCGGATACACCTTGACCGACTCGTAGCGCCGGAGTTGGACCGAGCCCGGCTTCGCCCCTCGAGGCTTCGTCACGTCGCACGCGCGGCACACGTGGACGTCGACCTTCCCGCTGGCGTTCTTCGCCTTCGAGTTCTGGACGGCCAGCTCGGCCGCGCGCTTGACGATGTGGCGCGGGACCTCTTCTCCCTCGGGCGTCCGGACCACGACGTGGCTGCCGGGCGTGCCGCCGCCGACGTGGAGCCAGACGTCGTTCGGCCGGGCCACCTTGAACGTGAGCTTGTCGTTGTCCTTCGCGCTCTGTCCGACGAGCACCTCGTAGCCCTCGACGTCGTGCGTGTCGTAGTCGGCGGGGGCGGACGATTTGCGGGGCATGACGGTGGGATCTTGCGTGTGCCCCAACCTAGCGCCCGGTGCGCACGCGCCTCTTCCAAGATCCTGTCGACGCCGCCGCCGTCCTCCGCGACGGCGGCCTCTGCGCGATCCCCACGGAGACGGTCTACGGACTCGCCGCCCGCGCCGACGAGGCGTCCGCCGTGGCGCGCGTGTTCGAGGCGAAGGGACGGCCGAGCGACAACCCCCTCATCGTCCACCTCGGCGACGCCGCCGAGGCGGACGTGATCGCGCACGTCACCGAGGTCGGCCGCGCCTTGCTCGACGCGTTCGCGCCCGGGCCGCTGACGGTCGTGCTGCCGGCGAGACTGGGGCTCCCTCCTGCCGTCACTGCCGGGCTCGACACGGTCGCGATCCGCGTGCCCGCGGCGCCCCTCGCGCTCGCCGTGCTCGGGAAGACCGGCCCGCTCGTGGCACCTTCGGCCAACCGGAGCGGCCGCCCCAGCCCGACGACGTGGGAGGCCGTCATCGACGACCTCGACGGCCGGATCGGCGCCGTCCTCCAGGGCCCGCCGACGGACGTCGGGATCGAGTCGACCGTGGTCGACGCGACCGGCGACACGCCGCTGATCCTCCGCCCCGGCGCCGTCACGCTCGACGCGCTCCGCGCCCTCGTCCCCAACGCCCGCGCAGTCGATCCCGGCGCTGAGGCCGCCCGGCGCTCGCCCGGCACGCGGCACCGCCACTACGCCCCCCGCGCCCGCGTCCGCCTCGTCCACTCCGTCGACCAGGCCGAGCCGGCGCCCGAGGCGGCCTGGATCGGAGTCTCGGAGCCGCCGCCCGGCTACGCACAGGTGACCGCCTGCGCCGACGCCGCCGACTACGCGCGCCGCCTCTTCGACGCCTTCCGCCGGGCCGACGCCGCCGGCCTCGGCCGGATCGACGCCGAGGTCGTCCCGGAGGTCGGGATCGGCGTGGCGCTCCTGGACCGCCTCCGCCGCGCCGCCGCCGGCTAGCCGCCCACCACGCCGCGGCCGAGGTACATCAAGATGAACAGGACGATCCAGAGGAGGTTGCCGATCCCGAGCCCCGCCGCGAGACGCTTCCGCCCGGACTCCGCCTCCGGCGTGCCCGCCCCGGCGACCAGCTTGTTCCACCCGGTCCGGATGAGGAAGAGCTGCACGAGCACGAGGAGCAGGCCGAGCGTCAGCGCCGTGTGGTAGGCCCAATGGTTGTACTGGATCTCGAAGCCGAG
This sequence comes from Rubrivirga marina, assembly GCF_002283365.1. Taxonomy (NCBI): domain Bacteria; kingdom Pseudomonadati; phylum Rhodothermota; class Rhodothermia; order Rhodothermales; family Rubricoccaceae; genus Rubrivirga; species Rubrivirga marina. The sequence goes on from NZ_MQWD01000001.1 coordinate 3,750,838, forward strand.
TTGGCGGCCCAAGACCCAGTTCGCGACGGCGAACACGTAGAACAGCACGATCGACCCGTTCATGGAGGCGATCACCCTCCCGCCCTCCGCCGCGCCGGGCCGCATCGCGCTCCGCGCCAGCGACGGCACCGCGGCGGCCATGCCGAACCACGCCGCAGCGAACAGGACGTGGAGGGCGATGGCGACGGTGTGGACGAGTGGGAGCATGATCCAGGAGAAGGGCGGGCTCGAAGCTACGGGCCGTCTGAGACGCCCACGACGGCATCCAGTTCGACTTCCACGAGGAGTTCGGGCGCGATGAGCGCCGAGACCTCCACCATCGTCGCCGCCGGCGGGTGGGCCCCGAACGCCTCGGCATGGGCGCGCCCCACCGCGTCCGCCTCGGCGATGTCGACGACAAACATCCGCGTCCGGATCACGTCCTCGGGCCGCCCGCCGAGCTCTGCCAGCGCGCCGAGCGCCGTCGCGAACGCCGCGCGCGCCTGGGCATACGCGTCCGGCCCAGGCGCCGTCGTCCCGGCTACCGCCACGACGTCGCCGATCCGCACCGCCCGGCGGTAGCCGTAGCGGCCCTCCCACTCGGCCCCGCTCGTGACCGATCGGCGGCGCGCGCTCACAGCGGGACCACGACCTGAACGGGCATCGCGGCGACCTCCTCGTCCCCGAACACGTCCGGCATCAAGAAGTGGACGGCGGCGCCCGACGCGATGCCGATCGCGGCGCCGACGGCCACGTCGCTCGGGTAGTGGACGCCGTGCCACACGCGCGTCACGCCCATCGCCCCCGCCCACACCGCCGCCGGGGCGATCACGTACCACTCGGGGTAGCTCAGGCTCACCGACGTCGCGATGACGAACGCCGACGACGTGTGGCCTGACGGGAACGAGTGCGGGTCGAAGATCTCGTCGCCCTGATGCCCGCGGTCCCGGGCCGCCACCCCGTCGACGGAGACGTACGGGCGGGGCCGCTGGATGAGGTTCTTGAGCGCGAACGTGACGCCGAAGTTGAGCCCCTGCGCGGCCGTCAGCCGGAGGGCCGGGTCGAGGTCGGACCCGGTCAGCGCGGAGCCCGCCCAGAGCGCGGGCGCGGCCCCGAAGTAGATCGGGTACGCCGACGCGTTGACGACGCGCATCGGGACGGCCACGAGCGGGCGGTCGTCGTCGTACACCGCCCGGAGGAGGAGGACCTCGAACGGCTCCGTCTTGGGCGGGAGGTTCGTGGTGTCGACCGGCACCTCCTGCGCGGACGCGGTGGCGGAGAGGGCGACGAGCAGAACGATCAGGCGCATGGCCCGAAGCTACCCGCGCTCTCGACCAGGCTCCCCCTGTACGACAGCGCCGCCCGAGCCGGAGCCCGAGCGGCGCAGGGTCGTCCGCCTCGGTGCCGAGGCGGGCGGAGTCCGAGGCTAGGCGTCGACCAACTCGTCCTCGTCGACGTCCTCGTCGGACGAGGACGCGACGGACGGGACCATGCCGAGGGCCTCCTTGACGGCGAGCTTGACCTCCTCTCGCTTGTCGGGGTTCTGGCGCAGCCACTCCTTCGTGGCGTCGCGGCCCTGCCCGACGGTGTCGTCGCCGTAGGAGTACCAGGAGCCCGACTTCGAGATGATGTCGTGCTCGAGCCCGAGGTCGATGAGCTCGCCGAGCGACGAGACGCCCTCGCCGTAGATGATGTCGAACTCGGCCTGGCGGAACGGCGGGGCCACCTTGTTCTTCACGATCTTGACGCGGGTCCGGTTGCCCGTGACCTCCTGGCCGTCCTTGATCGCGCCGATCCGCCGGATGTCCATGCGGACCGACGAGTAGAACTTGAGCGCGCGGCCGCCCGAGGTCGTCTCCGGCGAGCCGAACATGACGCCGATCTTCATCCGGATCTGGTTGATGAAGATGAGGATCGTCTTCGTCCGGTTGATGGTGCCCGTCAGCTTCCGGAGGGCCTGGCTCATGAGGCGGGCCTGGATGCCGACGTGGCTCGCCCCCATCTCGCCCTCGATCTCGGCCTTCGGCACGAGCGCGGCGACGGAGTCGACGACGACGACGTCGAGCGCGCCGGACCGGACGAGCATGTCGCAGATCTCGAGGGCCTGCTCCCCGGTGTCGGGCTGGGAGATGAGGAGCTCGTCCGTGTCGACGCCCAGCTTCTCGGCGTAGGTCGGGTCGAAGGCGTGCTCGGCGTCGATGAACGCGCACGTCCCGCCCATCTTCTGGGCCTCGGCGATGATCTGAGTGGCGAGCGTCGTCTTGCCCGACGACTCGGGGCCGTAGATCTCGATGATCCGGCCGCGCGGGACGCCGCCGATGCCGAGGGCGTGGTCGAGCGTGAGGCTCCCGGTGGACACGGCGTCGATGGAGACCGGCGGGGCGTCGCCCATCTTCATGATGGCGCCCTTGCCGAACTGCTTGTCGATCTGCTTCATCGCCAGATCGAGCGCCTTCGACTTCGCGGCGGAGTCTACGGGGACGGTTGCGGGGGATTTCGCCATGAGGGCAGGGGCTCCGAAGAGCGGCTTTGAATGGGTGGAGGGCCGAGCGTGTGGCCCCTCAGGCACAATGGGATCGTGACACGATAGCCGCCCCGGGGTGACAGCGCCGCGTCACGGCCTCCCGGCGTCTAGACTGCCGTGGAGAAGGGACGTAACCCGCGCCCTCCGGAAAAGTTGGGCGCCCGGAGGGGCGCAGCGCGAATCGTGCGGGCCCCTACGCCGGCCGCCGCAGGAGCTGGCGCCGGACGAGGTCGAGCGCGGCCGTCGTCGAGAGCGCGACGTTGACGGCCCGGTCGGTCGTGAACTGGAGGCGGACGGCCCGTTGCGTGTCGCCGTCGTCGTAGGCCAGCCAGACCGTCCCGACAGGCTTGTCGGGCGTCCCGCCGGTGGGCCCGGCGATGCCGGTCGTGGCGAGCCCGACGTCGGCGCCGAGGCGGGCGCGGGCGCCGGCCGCCATCGCCAGCGCGACGGCCTCGCTCACGGCCCCCTCCGCCTCGATGGTCGCGGGCGCCACGTCGAGCAGGTCGGCTTTGGTCTCGTTGCTGTAGGCCACGACGCTCCCACAGAACACGGAGCTGGCGCCGGAGACCGACGTGACCCGGGCCGAGATGGCCCCGCCGGTGCAGCTCTCGGCGACGGCCATCCGCAGGCCGCGTTCGCGCAGCATGTCGTTCACGACGGCCTCCAGCGTCGCCGTCCCCTCACCGAAGACGAGCGTTCCGAGGACGCCCCGGATGGCGTCGGTCGCCGCGTCGAGGTCGCGCCGCGCGGCCTCCCGGTCGACGCCGCGGGCAGTCACGCGGAGGCGGACCTCGCCGAGGCTCGGGAGGTAGGCAAGCGTCAGTCCGTCCGGAAGACCATCGGCCTGCTCGGCGATCAGGGCCGAGATGTCGCTCTCGCCCTTCCCCGCCGTCAGCAACGTCCGGGAGAGGACGACGCCGTCCTGGCGCTCGACGAGCCGGGGGAGCACGAAGCTCTCCAGGATCGCGCGCATCTCGTGCGGAACGCCCGGCACCACGACCACCACTTGGCTCCGTCCGTCGACCTCGCGCTCGCCCCAGAGGCCCGGCGCGCTGCCCTTCGGGTTGACGAGCGCCTCGAAGCCGACGGGCGCCTCGGCCATGACGCGTCCGATCTCCGGCATCGTCCGTCCGCGGGCCTCGTAGCGCGCCCGGATCCGCTCGAACAGCTCGTCGCGGAACTCGAGCGGCCGGTCGAACGCCTGGGCCACGGCCGCCCGCGTCACGTCGTCGTGCGTCGGCCCGAGGCCGCCGGTGACGACGACGAGCGCCGCGCCGTCGGCGGTCGCCCGCTCGATCGCCCCGGCGATGACCCCGACCTCGTCGCCGACCGTCTCGCTCCGCCGGAGGTCCACGCCGACCTCGGCGAGCCGCTCGCCCAGCCAGGCGGCGTTCGTGTTGACGATCTGCCCCAGCAGGATCTCGTCGCCGACGGTAAGGAGGTGGCCGGTCATCGAGGGAGGGTTGATGCATGAGGGGTGGTGAGCACGTCGATCCGTGCGGTGGGGTTCGACGACGCCCCCCTGCCCACCGGTCTTCGATCCGTCACCCCTCCCCTCTCCTCCGCTCGCTCCACCCCGTCGGGTCGGCACGCCAGTCGTGGAGGGCCGTGAGGGCGCCGTCCGCGAGCGCGCCGGACTGGCGGGCCGCGTCGGCGAGTGACGTGAAGTCGGTGAGCGTGACGAGCGGAACTCCAGCCTCAGCAAACGCCCGCTCCGCCTCCGGGAAGCCGTAGGTGAACACAGCCAGGACGGCGACGACCTCGGCCCCCGCCTCCCGAAGCGCCTCGGCCGCGCTCAGGACCGAGCCGCCCGTCGAGACCAGGTCCTCGACCAGCACCAGGCGCTGGCCGGCCTCGACCCGCCCCTCGATCCGGTTCTGCCGTCCGTGCCCCTTCGCCGCGCTGCGGACGTAGCTGAACGGGAGCCCGGCCCGGTCCGCGAGGAGGGCCCCGTGGGGGATGCCGGCCGTCGCCGTCGCCGAGACGGCATCGACCTCACCGGCCTCGGCGAGCGCCTGGAGGAAGGCGTCCGCGACGCGGCTCCGGACCTCCGGGTACGACAGAATCAGCCGGTTGTCGGTGTAGACGGGCGAGAGCCGGCCGCTGGCCCACGTGAACGGGTCGTCGGGGCGGAGGGAGACGGCCCCGATGCGGAGGAGGTCGCGGGCGATCTCGGCGGCGGTCGTCACGGGGCGGGCGCGGGCGGGCGGCGGAAGTAGAGGAAGCCGGTGTAGACGGTCACGGCCGCCGTCACGAGGAGGAATGCGAGCGCGGCCGGCGAGGCGAGCGCGGCGTAGAGGAACCGGCCGAGGTGGCCGAGGAATCCGCCCAGCTGGCGGGCGTGCGATCCGGCGAGGAACACGAATGCCGTGATGAGGAACGTGAGCTGCCACGCCGTCTTCCACTTGGCCGCGGTCGAGGTCCGGAGCGGCCGGCCCTGGCGCTCGCGGATCGAGCGGAGAGCGGTCACGGCGAAGTCCCGGGCGGCGATCGCGCCGATCGCGAGCCACGGCAGCCACGCCCCGGCCGGCCCCGTCAGCCCCTCCCCGATCGGCTGGAGGAACGGGATGAGGAAGAAGGCCCCGAGCACGAGGACCTTGTCGGCGAGTGGGTCGAGGAACTGGCCGAGGCGGGACGAGACGCCGTACTCCCGGGCGAGGCGGCCGTCGAGCCAGTCGGTGATCGCGGCCAGGATGAACAGGACGGCCCCGGCCAGCTGTCCCCAGAAGGTGCCGGTCCAGAGGAGGTACAGGCACACCGGGGCGACTACGATGCGGCCGACGGTGAGGGCGTTGGGGACGTGCTTCATCGGGGAGGTGAGCGCCCGGCGTGGGGGGCACGCCAAGATACCCCGGGGCCGGGGCGCTTGAGGATCCGGCGAAGGGTCCTGCCATAACGGCAATCAGCCCCGCTTGGCACGCCCCTTGTCCGGATCCGGGTCGGCCGCGCGGCCCTGACCCGACGGCAGACGCCGCCGCCCGGATCCTCCTTCGAGACCCCGCGTAGCCACTCCCCAGTACTCCCGGCCCGAGAGCGGGCCCCTCAGACAGACACTCTTTTTACCTCCCCCAATGGGCAAGATCATCGGCATCGACCTCGGCACGACGAACTCCGTCGTCGCCGTCATGGAAGGCAACGAGCCCGTCGTCGTCCCGAACGCCGAGGGCGGGCGGACGACGCCGTCCGTCGTCGCCTTCAAGAAGGACGGCGAGCGGCTCGTCGGCGCCCCGGCCAAGCGCCAGGCCATCACGAACCCTCAGAACACCATCTTCTCCGTCAAGCGGTTCATGGGCCGCAAGTACGACGAGGTCTCGGAGGAGATGAAGACCGTCCCGTACACCGTCACGAAGGGCGACGGCGGCGTCGCCCGGATCGAGGTCGAGGCCGGCGACGACCACAAGCTGTACACGCCGCAAGAGGTCTCGGCGATGGTCCTCGGCAAGCTCAAACAGACCGCCGAGGACTACCTCGGCGAGCGCGTGACCGAGGCCGTCATCACCGTCCCGGCCTACTTCAACGACGCCCAGCGGAAGGCGACCAAGGAGGCCGGCCAGATCGCGGGCCTCGAGGTCAAGCGGATCCTCAACGAGCCGACGGCGGCCGCGCTCGCCTACGGGCTCGACAAGAAGGGCGAGGACGAGGTCATCGCCGTCTACGACCTCGGCGGCGGGACCTACGACATCTCGATCCTCGAGCTCGGCGACGGGGTCTTCGAGGTCAAGAGCACGAACGGCGACACGCACCTCGGCGGGGACGACTTCGACCAGCGCCTGATCGACTGGATCGCCGACGAGTTCCAGCGCGAGGAGGGCATCGACCTCCGCAAGGACCCGATGGCGCTCCAGCGGCTCAAGGAGGCCGCTGAGAAGGCCAAGATCGAGCTCTCGTCCGCCTCGCAGACGACGATCAACCTCCCGTTCATCACGGCCACGCAGGACGGCCCGAAGCACCTCACGCTCGACCTCTCCCGCGCGAAGTTCGAGCAGCTGGTGGACGACCTCGTCCAGCGGACGATCCCGCCGATGGAGAAGGCCCTCGCCGACGCCGGGCTGACGAAGGCCCAGGTCGACGAGGTCATCCTCGTCGGCGGCTCGTCGCGCATCCCGAAGATCCAGGAGGTCGTCAAGGAGTTCTTCGGCAAGGCGCCGAACAAGTCGGTGAACCCGGACGAGGTCGTCGCCGTCGGCGCGGCCATCCAGGGCGGCGTCCTCTCGGGCGACGTGACCGACGTCCTCCTCCTCGACGTCACGCCGCTGAACCTCGGCATCGAGACGCTCGGCGGCGTCATGACGTCGCTCATCCCGGCCAACACGACGATCCCGACGCGGAAGTCGGAGACGTTCTCGACGGCGAGCGACAACCAGCCGTCGGTCGAGATCCACGTCCTCCAGGGCGACCGCTCGATGGCCGTCGACAACCGGACGATCGGGCGCTTCCACCTCGACGGCATCCCGCCGGCCCCGCGCGGGCTCCCGCAGATCGAGGTCACGTTCGACATCGACGCCGACGGCATCCTCTCGGTGAGCGCCAAGGACAAGGCGACCGGGAAGGAGCAGTCGATCCGCATCGAGGCGTCCTCGGGGCTCAGCGAGCAGGAGATCGAGGCCATGCGCCGCGCCGCCCGCGAGCACGCCAACGAGGACCAGCAGCGGAAGGAGTCGATCGACAAGCTCAACCGGGCCGACAGCCTCATCTTCTCGACCGAGAAGAACCTCGCCGAGTACGGCGACAAGATCCCGGCCGAGAAGCGATCGCAGATCGAGGCCGGGTTGGAGCGGCTCAAGGAGGTCCACAAGGGCCAGAACCTCGACGAGCTCGACTCGGCGATGGAGCAGCTCAACACGGCGTGGAGCGCGGCCTCCGAGGACCTCTACCGGGCCCAGCAGGCCGAGGCCGAGGCCGGCGGCGCGCAGGCCGCCGCCGACGCCCAGGCGAACGGCGCCGCGGGCACCGGCGGCCCGGCCACGGGCGCCCCGGCGGCCGAGGAGGCCGACTTCGAGGTCGTCGACGACGGCGACACGAACCAGGCCTAGCCCCTGACTCCGCCCGCCTCGACACCGAGGCGGGGAGACTGAGCGCCCCGGTGGCTTCGGCCGCCGGGGCGTTTTTTCGTGCGTGTGCCGGCCTCGGCGAGCGAGCGCACGAGGCCGGCCGGGGTGCCACGCGCTTGCGATCTTGGGGCTCCCCCTCCGCCACGGCATGCCCGACGTCCCCCTCGCCCGCCTCCTCGTCACCTGCCCCGACCAGCCGGGCATCGTGGCCGCCGTCAGCGGGTTCCTCCGCAACCACGGCGCCAACATCACGGCGCTCGACCAGCACTCGACGGATCCCGCCGGCGGGACGTTCTTCCTCCGGGCCGAGTTCACGACGCCCGACCTTGACCTCACGGCCGACGCCCTCGAAGGGGCCTTCGCCCGCGTCGTCGCCGCGCCGTTCGCGATGGACTGGCGGATCGACTACGCGGCCCGAAAGAAGCGGGTCGCGCTGATGGTGTCGAAGTACGACCACGCGCTCCTCGAGCTCCTGTGGCTGTGGCGCCGCGGCGAGCTCGACGCCGAGGTCCCGCTCGTCGTCAGCAACCACGACGACCTCCGCGCCGAGGTCGAGCGGTTCGGCGTGGACTACCACCACGTGCCGGTCTCGAAGGACACCAAGGCCGAAGCCGAAGCGCAGACGCTCGCGCTCTTCGAGGACGCCGGCGTCGACCTCGTGGTCTTAGCCCGCTACATGCAGATCCTCTCGCCGCGCGTCGTCGATCGGTACCCGCACCGCATCATCAACATCCACCACTCGTTCCTGCCCGCGTTCGTCGGCGCGGATCCGTACCGCCAGGCGTTCGAGCGGGGGGTCAAGGTGATCGGCGCGACTGCGCACTATGTAACGGAAGATCTCGACGAAGGGCCCATCATCGAGCAGGGCGTCGCCCGTGTCTCCCACCGGGATAGCGTATCTGACCTCAAGCGGACTGGGCAGTCGCTCGAACGCGATGTGTTGGCAAAGGCTGTCCGCTGGCACCTCGAGGCGCGCGTCCTCGTGCAGGGGAACAAGACCGTCGTCTTCGCCTAGGCCGACTCGACCGGGGCCGCCTCGGGGGTCAGGTCGGCCGGGTCGTCCTCGGCCGCCTCGGCCTCGGGCGGGTCGAGGCCGGGGACCTCGGCCGGGGCGTCGTCGGCCGGGCCGAACTCCTCCGTAAAGATCTCCCACACGGTCAGGAACAGGCCGGCCACGATGGGACCCATCACGAGGCCGGAAAACCCGAACGTCGCCAGCCCGCCGAGCGTCGAGAGGAGAATCATATAGTCCGGCATCCCGGCGTCGCGGCCGACGAGGACCGGCCGGAGCGCGTTGTCGACGGTCCCCATGATGCCCGCGCCGATGCCGCCGAGGATGAGCGCCTTGACCCACGCGCCGGTCGCGAGCAGGTAGAGCGCGGCCGGGACCCAGACGAGCGCGCCGCCGACCGCGGGCAGGAGCGAGAACACGCCCATCATCACGCCCCACAGCACGGGCGAGCCGAGGCCGAGGACCCAGAACGAAACGCCGCCGATCGTCCCCTGCACGGCCGCGATCACGAACGTGCCCTTGACGGTGGCGCGCGTGACGGCCGCGAACTTGGTAAAGAGCCTCTTCTCGCGGGGGTCGCCGAGCGGGAGCGCGCGGATGAGGGTCTCGCGGAGGGCTTCCCCGTCGCGGACGAAGAAGAACAGGACGTACAGCGTCACCGCCAGCAGGAGCGTGAAGGTGACGGCCTGCTGGCCGAACCCGAGCAGGCGCGACGCGACCTCCTGGCTCACCGCGAGGGCCGACGACGCGACGTTCTCGCGGATCTGCTCGAAGTCGACCCCGATCTCCTCGGCGCGCTCCGCGAGTTGAGGGAGCATCCGCTCGACGGCCGCGACGGGCTCCGTGATGTCGATCTCCCCGCGCGACACCTGCTGGTACACGCCGACGGCCTCCTCCGTCACGAGCACGCCCAGCGTCACGAGCGGGCCGACGACGGCCACGAGCACGGTCGCGAGGGTGAGGAGCGCGGCGAGCGTCGAGCGCCCGCCGAGCCGTCGCTCGAACCACCCGAACAGGGGCGAGAACAAGACCGCCAGCACGACGGCCCAGAACACCGGCATCAGAAACCCGCCGAGCGTCCACGCGAACGCGAGCGTGACGACGGTGAGGAGGGCGAGGAACGCCCGGTTCTCGAGCGAGCGGAGGGTCATTGGGGGACGGCCGGGGCCGGAATATCGGCGCGCGCCGCCTGGAGTTTCACCTGTCTCCTTAGACAAATCTGCACCGGCCCTTGACGGGGAACGTTCTGATCCCTATTGTTCGAGCACCGAGTGAGGTCGAGCCTGGCGATCTGTCCGGGGGGACGACAACCGGCCCGACCCGCCCGCTTCAACCCCGACCGGCCCCGCGCCGGTCGGGGTTTTTCGTGGCTCCCCCCTCCGCCCGACCCCCGGCTATCTGTTGCGCCGCAAGGACTTGACGGCGGGACCTGGTGCGACACCACGCCGGTCCCGGAGGTGGAGACCTCCAGCCCCCCTCCGCGCCGGGGCCTCGGAGGTAACGGAGTCGTGGACAACGACGTGGACTCTTCGGGGACGGCGGGCGGCCCACCCCACACGGTGGGCGTCCCTATATTCGACGGTCCCCCCGGCCGCCCCTGCGGTCGGCGTCTGTCTCTCCCCTCACAGCGCCCCCCGACATGGGCAAGGTCATCGCGGTCGCGAATCAGAAGGGCGGCGTCGGGAAGACCACGACGGCCGTCAACTTGGCCGCGTCCCTGGCCGCCTCGGAGCACCCGACGCTCCTCATCGACACGGACCCCCAGGCCAACGGGACGTCGTCGCTGGGCATCGAGCCGCGGACGGTGGCCTCGTCGGTCTACGACATCCTCACCGGCAGCTCTGAGGTCGACGAGGTCGTGCTCCACACGGAGATGCCTTTCCTCGACGTGGTCCCGAGCCACATCAACCTCGTCGGGGCCGAGATCGAGATGATCGATCTCTTCGAGCGCGAGCGCGTGCTGAAGAAGGCGCTCCAGGGGGTCCGGCGGAAGTACCACTTCGTGGTCATCGACTGCCCGCCGAGCCTCGGACTCCTCACGCTCAATGCGCTGACGGCGGCCGACTCGGTGCTCATCCCGGTCCAGACGGAGTACTTCGCGCTCGAGGGGCTCGGCCAGCTCCTCAACACCATCAAGATCGTCCGACAGCACCTCAACCCCGACCTCGAGATCGAGGGCGTGCTCCTGACGATGTTCGACGGCCGCCTCCGCCTGTCGAACCAGGTCGCCGCCGAGGTCCGCCGCTACTTCGGCGACCGCGTGTTCGAGTCTGTCGTGCAGCGGAACGTCCGGATCTCGGAGGCCCCGAGCTTCGGGAAGCCGGTGCTTCTCTACGACGCGATCTCGACCGGCTCGCGGAACTACATGGCCGTGGCCGGCGAGGTCGTCCGGAACAACCAGCGCTACCTCCAGGCACCGCCCGAAACCGCCGACGGGACGCCGCTCGACGACGCGCCCGACCTCCGCGTGCCGCCGCCCGCGCCGCGCGTGCGCACAGAGACGACCGAGGAGGAGACGTCGTCGAAGGCCGCCCGTGCCGCGAAGCCCCCG